>JAUVXM010000036.1 GCA_030603565.1 Candidatus Aminicenantota bacterium | reverse complement strand
ATTACAAATAATAGATTACATCAAAAACAAGCAAGAATCAGGTCAATTGATTAAGAAAACCGTGAGCAAAGATGAGCGGACCTGGTTCTTCTCCTTTAAGGAGAAGAGAGCGAAGACTGTATCCGAGCGGATTTTCCGCGCCAGGGAAAATCTGCGTGTTTTCGGATCAACCGACCTGATTCTTGCTTATGGCTCAGAAGCTTAAAAAAATGGGGGGACTTTAGGATTCTTGCTACAGGTTGATTAAATCATAAGGGATACTATATAATTACCTTCAATATTATAAAATGCAGATTCCACAATCTTCGCTGCGAAAAAAAATCATTCTCCGTTTTCTTGTTGTCATCATCAGCGGAGGATTATTGTCTCTCAGCTTTGGCTCGCGGCTAATAAAGAATACTCTTATCTCACAAGCTCAGGCCAAGGTCAAACACGACCTGGCCACAGCGCGTATGATATTCAATGAAAAACTCAATAACATAAAAGGAGTCATAGCTCTGACCGCAGCAAGAGAAAGCCTGAAGTACAGTATAAAGAATAACCAGCAAGACCTGCTTTTAAAGCAGCTTAGTTCGGTTAGAAAAGAAAACGGCCTGGACATTCTGTCTCTGACCGACTCAGAAGGAAAAGTAGTATTAAGGACCCTGAATCCGAAAATATTAGGTGATGACCAGTCAAAAGATGAATTAGTTAGCTTAGCCCTAAAAGGAGGCATTACTTCTAATGCCCAAATTCTTCCCAGAGAAGAACTGTTAAAAGAAAGCAAAGATTTGGCCAGACAGGCTGCTATTGAATTCATCCCCACCCCAAAAGCAGCTGACCGTCCGGAAAACAGAGAAACAAGCGGTATGATGCTGAAAGCGGCCTCCTCTTTAATGGATGAAAAGGGAAATCTCCTGGGAGTACTGTATGGGGGTGTTCTCCTGAATAGAAATCATGAAATCGTTGACCGCATAAAAGAACTTGTCTATAAAGGTGAAAAATATAAAGGCAGGGAAACCGGCACTGCCACAATATTCCAGCATGACCTGCGTATCTCGACCAATGTGAAAAATAAACGAGGCACCCGAGCTATCGGTACCAGAGTTTCCCGGGAAGTAAACCATGCTGTCCTATCAGAAGGAAAATCCTGGATCGACAGGGCCTTTGTAGTCAACAATTGGTATATAACTGCTTATGAGCCGATAAAAAATGTCAAAAACGAACTAATAGGGATTCTTTATGTCGGTATGCTGGAAAAACCGTATTTAGATACAACTAACCGGGTAATGCTTACTTTTACTTTTATTGCATCGCTATGTACTGCCCTCCTCCTTGTCATTCTTTATTTCTCCATCAATAGGATTATTAACCCTCTTTCAAAAATGGTAGTGGCCACCCAGGAAATCGCCAAAGGAGATCTATCCCACAAAGTAGAGATACATTCTAATGATGAGATAGGATACTTGGCCAAATCTTTTAACAAGATGACACAAGACCTGAAAACAGCAAATGAAAAACTGCTGGGGTGGACGAAAACTTTGGAGAAAAAAGTCGATGAACGCACCAAAGAACTAATAGAGATGCAGGCCCACCTTATCCAATCAGAAAAGCTAGCTTCCCTGGGGAAATTAGCGGCTGGAGTAGCGCATGAAATAAACAATCCTTTAGGGGGAGTCCTTATTTACAGCCACCTTCTCCTGGAAGACATGAACAAAGGCAATCCTAATTACGAGAACCTGAAAAAAATCGTTAAAGAGACTTCTCGCTGTAAAGATATTGTAAAAGGCCTGCTTGAATTCGCCCGACCCAAAGAACTAGAGATGTCTTCTCTAGCCCCAAATGATATAATAGAAAAATCACTCAGCTTTTTTGAGACCCAGGCTCTATTTCAAAACATCAAAATAAAAAAGAATTATTCTTCTAATCTCCCAAAAATCACTGCCGACAAAGACCAATTGTATCAGGTATTTATAAATATTATACTTAATGCCGCAGAAGCTATGGAGGGAAAAGGAACTCTGACTCTATCTTCAGTATTAGATAAGGATGGAAAATATATACACATCCTTTTTACCGATACAGGCCCGGGGATAACAGAAGAAGCTGAAAAAAGACTGTTTGAACCCTTCTTTACAACAAAAGAAGTGGGGAAATGTACAGGCTTGGGCTTAGCTATCAGCTACAGCATTATCCGCAAGCATAAAGGAACTATAGCTTTTTCCAGCCAGGTTGGTAAAGGCTCAACATTTACAGTCAGCCTTCCCACAAAAAGCAAAAAGGGAAATGACGAATAAAGCAACGATTCTTATAATCGATGATGAAGAAGGTATAAGAGATTCCTGCAGCCAGGTCCTAAATCAGGAAGGATATCTTGTAAACATTGCTGATAACGGAAAAACTGGTTGGGAGCACTTCAAAAAATCTCCCACAGACGTCGTTCTGCTTGATCTAAAACTTCCCGGTCTCAACGGTATGGAGGTTCTAGAAAAAATCAAAAAGATGTCTCCTGACTCTCCAGTTATCATCATAACCGGGTTCGCTACCATTGAATCGGCGGTAAACACTATGAAACGAGGCGCTTTTGATTACTTGGCTAAGCCTTTCAGCTCCCAAGAACTCCGCGTTATAGTAAAAAAAGCCTTGGACAGCAGAAAAACACAGGAAACAAGTTTAACTCCCGGCCTAAAAACTGCGAGGGACGATAATTTTACCATGGTAAAGGGCAAAAGCAAGTCAATGGCAAAAGTTTTAGATATTGTAAAGCGCGTAAGCCCAACAGAAAGCACAGTGCTTATAACAGGAGAAAGCGGTACCGGAAAAGAACTTTTAGCGGCTGAAATACATAATCACAGTCCCAGGAAGAATGCTCCTTTTGTGGTAGTAGATTGCGGTGCTCTGGTCGAAACTCTCTTTGAAAGTGAATTGTTCGGCCATGTCAAAGGCTCGTTTACAGGCGCTAGTATGACCAAGCACGGACGGTTTGAAGTAGCAGACGGAGGGACTATATTCTTGGATGAAATCAGTAATATCAGCCTTAATATCCAAGCCAAACTTTTAAGAGCCATTCAGGAACGGGAAGTCACCAGGATAGGCAGCACAAAACCCATAACAGTTGATATCCGCATTCTAGCCGCTACCCACGAAAACCTGGCGGATTGTGTAAGAAAGGGGAAATTCAGAGAAGATCTTTTCTACCGCTTAAGTGTCGTCCCTATTCATATCCCTCCTTTAAGGGAAAGAAAAGAGGATATCCCCTTGCTTCTCAATCATTTTCTACTTAAACACTCTAAAAAATCAGGGATGAAATTAAAAATACCCTCACCAAAAGCAACAAAGGCTCTGCTTGAGCATGAATGGCCGGGAAATATAAGAGAATTGGAAAACACAGTCGAAAGAGCAATGGTTTTATGCCAGAAAGATAGAATCGAACTGGAAGATCTATTCTATCATGGTATCAGCTTGAGGCCCTCCTTTTTACAGCCAGCAGAAGAAGGCTACAAAAGCCTTAAAGAAATAGAAAAGGAATATATAAAGATAGTCCTTCAATCACAATATGGGAACAGGACAAAAACTGCCAAAATTCTCAGTATTGACAGAAAGACTCTGCTTTCCAAGATTAAAAAATATAACTTATCCTGAATAATTCAGGCTCTATCGTCAAAGCCCTGCTCCCAGCTATTTTCAAAGCTTTCCCCTTTCTTTCCTAAAGTTCCTGCTTTTTCCCTGCCTGCTGCAATCTCAATTATGCGGGGAGTGGGTTTAAATTGCCCAGCATGTGGGGAAAAATTCCCTCCATGAAAGCTTATTTCACCCCCCATATAAAAAGAATTAAATATATCTTCTTCCTTTCCAACTATTTAGAAAGAGTAAACAATATTTTGCTGGATAATAAAATCGGCATATAATTTGCATGTATAAATAAATGGAATGTTTTATAACTAAAAAGGACGCATTCAATGAAAATCGTAAAACTAAAAAAAACAAACCTGTTTCTATTCTTGGAAATAATTTCCAAGGAGGCCGATTTCTGGGCACCTGTAAAAAAAAGCCCTGACAAACACATTTTTGAAGTTATTGAAGACTTTTCCAAAATCAACTTGGATTACACTAGGACTATCCTCCCCCCCAAAAAAATCATGCTCCCATCTGATTTCAATATGTTTCAAGCATCAAACACAAAATATACTCCGGATTTCTCTCATGTGAGTAAAAAGATCATTTTCGGTATCCATCCCTGTGATATTCATGCCCTGGTTATCATGGATAAGTTTTACAGCCATGAGTACAATGACCCTTACTATCAGAAAGCCCGGGATAATACCCTTATTTTAGGCCACTCATGCTGGCCGGATGAATATTGTATGTGCAAATCCACCCATACTCACGTAGTAAAAGAAGGCTATGACCTTTTCTTTACAGACTTAGAGGACACTTATGTTGTCTGGATCGGATCAAGCCGAGGAGATGACCTTATCCGGTTGAAACCGGAATTGTTTGATGAAGACCTGACTGATAAAGATATCCAAAATTTCTCCCAAAGAAGAGAAGAACGAGATAAGGCTTTTACAAATGATATCAACTTCGAAGCCATGCCAGACCTCATGGAACTCAAATACCAAAACCTTTTGTGGGATAAGCTGGGTGAAGCCTGCCTCGCCTGCGGCTCCTGTACTAATGTTTGCCCAACCTGCAACTGCTATAATGTTGAAGATAAACCTATTCTAGGAAAAAATTGTTCCAATATAAGCCGCTGCTGGGATTCCTGTACGCTTGAGAATTACTCAGGTGTTGCCGGCGGTGAAAATTTCAGAGAGAAAAGATCTGACAGGCTCAAACTTTTTTACACTCACAAACTGCAGTCCTATATCTCAAAATACGGCAAACCGGCCTGTGTGGGCTGTGGGCGCTGTGTAGTAACTTGTCCGGTCGACATCAATGTTTATACTGTATCAAAATCCTTGGACAATGAAGAAGTAGATACTTTCTGGAATCGCTTGAGCAAAGAGGTGACAAAATGAACGGAGAAAACAAAATTAAAGCCCCGGCAAATCCTTTTCAGCCAGAACCGGCCAGAATAGTCCGCACATATCCGCTCACGGATGATGTCAATTTCTTTCAGATACGGATTGCGGATATGGAAAAAGCTCTTTCCTTTCAATATCAGACAGGCCAATTCGCTATGATCTCCGTTTTAGGAGCCGGTGAAGCTCCGTTTTCCATATCATCAACCCCGTCACGGCCGGGGCTTTTGGAATTCTGTATTCGGAAAGCAGGTACAGTGACAAATGCTCTTTTTCAGATGAAAGAAAACGACCTGATCGGTTTAAGAGGCCCTTATGGAAATACCTTTCCTATAGAGAAAATGCAAGGTAAAGATATTGTGATCGTCATGGGTGGTCTGGGTGCAGCCCCGCTCCGTTCCGTACTGCTTTATCTGCTGGATAACAGGGACCAATTCGGCCGGGTCCTGCTCCTTCACGGGGCCAAAAGACCGGCGGAAATGCTCCTGCGGGAAGAATTTTTCTCCTTGAAAGAGAGAGAAGACCTGGAATGTTATTTAACCGTTGATGAAGACGATACCGGAGAATGGCCCGCAGATGTGGGCTTGGTTACTCAGTTGTTTAAAAAACTTGGTAATATAAATCCTGAAAACACCTTCAGCTTGGTTTGCGGACCCCCGATCATGTACAAGTTCGTGCTTAAAGAAATTTTAAAACTGAACATTCCTAAAGACCAGATCCTCATGACTCTGGAACGCCGGATGAAATGCGGAGTGGGAAAATGCGGCCATTGCGCCATAGATTATATTTATACTTGCCTGGACGGACCTGTTTTTACTTACTGGGATGTCATACATATGAGGGAACTCATTTAAGGGGATTAAGATGAACAAAGATAAATTGAAAATCGGAATTTATGAACTAACCGGCTGCGCCGGCTGCGCCCTTCTTATCACCGACTGTGAAATGGAACTTATCGATATTTTCAACGCTGCCGATATCCAGTCGTTTCTTATGGTTAAAAGTGACAATATCGAGGGGGAGTTGGATATAGCCCTGGTGGAAGGTTCTGTCACTACAGAAAATGAGATCGAAGAATTAAAAGACATCAGAGAGCGGGCAAAAGTAGTTGTTGCCTTTGGTCTCTGTGCTTCTGTAGGCGGCATCCAGGCCAGATTTGGAAATAAGGAATGGAAGGAAAATTATCAGAAAATCTATGGGGATATGGAAATGACCCATACCAAACCTGTCCAATCCAAACCCATAGATGCTTACATCGATGTGGACCTCTATCTGCCCGGATGCCCGGTCGGAAAAGAACAATTTTTACATTTTTTTACCAGGGTATTAAAAGGGGCACCGCCGGAAAAATACCCTCGCCCTGTTTGTGTCACCTGTAAATATAATGAAAATGATTGCCTTTTAAACAAAGGAATCCCCTGCCTCGGGCCTCTGACAGCAGATGGGTGCGGTTCAATCTGCCCCAACCACAACCTCCCCTGCACAGGATGCTGGGGACCTGCAGAAGGAGCAAATCCTACCTCAGAATATTTCCTCTTAAAAGAAAAAGGTTTTGATATAGAAGCAATAAAAAAGCGGATGTCCAATTATTCAGGAACAAAACTTGCGGAATTCTTTGAGCAATTTAAAAAGGAGTCAAAATGAAAAAGATAAGTGTAGACCATCTGGCCCGCGTTGAAGGAAACGGCGGCATTTCCGCAACTATAGACGGGAAAATCGTCTCTGATGTGAAATTCTCCATATATGAAGGTCCGCGCCTGATAGAAAAACTAACTATAGGAAGAACTCCTGAAGAAGATGTCAGTATGTCCCCCCGGATATGCGCTATCTGCAGCGTCTCCCATAAAAATGCAGTCCTAAGAGCTATGGAAAACGCCCTTGATGTTAAAGTATCACCGAAATCCTATCTTTTACGCGAATTAATGCATATGGGGGAATTTATAGAAAGCCATTCTCTTCATACTTTTTACCTGGCTCTTCCTGATTTTCTCGGCTTTCCCAATGCCATTGCCATGGCATCCAAATACGAATTCGAAGTCAAGATCGCACTTGAGATGAAACATTTTGGAAACCATATTATGAAAACAATAAATGGACGTTATATCCATGGTGAAAATGCAGTGATCGGTGGGTTCGGTAAGTATCCTGCCAGGGAAGAACTGCTTCAGATAAAAACAAGAGCCATTCATTTTATGCCCTTTGTCTTTAAGACTGTCAACCTTTTCTGCGGAATCGATTACCCCGACTGTCCTGATGCCCCGACTCTATATGCCTGCTGTGAACCTGGTGATAATAAATTCGGTTTCTGGGGCGATGAGATCCTCCTTTCAACCGGAAAGACTTTCCACCGGGATGATTATAAAAAATTGACCAATGAATTCGTAGTCTCTCACTCTTTTGCCAAGCATAGCCTTTATCAGGACAAACCCTATTCAGTAGGAGCTCTGGCGAGAATCGTAAATCTGGGCGAAAGGCTCGAGGGTGAAGCTGGGAAAATGTACAAAAAATATTACAGTTCCAAATGGAAATCCAATCCCTTCTTTCACAATGCCGCCCGCTCGCTTGAGATTCTGTATTCCTTTGAACGCATACCTGAATTAGTAGATGAAATTCTCAAACTTAAAGAAGATAAATCAATAGTCGATTATTCAGCTGAAAATGGTAAAGGAACCGGATTGGTTGAAGCTCCCCGCGGCCTGCTTATCCATCATCATGAAATTACAGACAAGCTTGTATCTCAGGTCGATATCATCACTCCCACTGCTCAAAATGCTGAGGATATCGAGAGATATTGTCATGTCGCTGCCCAAAAACTGCTGGATGAAGGCAAAGAAGACCAAATCAGAGACCGGATGGATATTATCGTCAGAGCCTTTGACCCCTGCATCAGTTGCTCCGCTCACATGGCAGAGGTCAGGAATGCCCCAAAAAACAATTGGAAAATGCAGCTTGAAGAAGTAACCCAGAAGGGTGATCCTGCTTTTATCGGAGTGGGTAATCCAACTCTATCCGATGATGGAGCTGGGATAAAGCTGGCAAGGGAATTAAAAAATGCTGGAATTCAGGATGTTCTGCTTGAATCAGAAATCGAGCAAGATGAAGACCTTTGGATAAATGATAGCGACCGCCCGCTTATTTTCCTTGATGCTGTTGACTTTAATGAAGACCCCGGCAAAGTAACTCTCCTGCCCCTGCATTTAATCCTCAATAACACCTCCCTAAGCCATAGACTTCTTCCAACTGTATCCGGACTTATCAATTATAGTAAGATGAAAAACACTTATGTCCTCGGGATTCAACCCGACAGCCTCCAAAAAGGAAACCAGCTCAGCGCTCCAGTAGAAAAAGCTCTTAACGAAATTAGGGAGCAATTAACAAATATTAGGGAGCAATAAAAAAAGATGAATAGAAGAATCGTCCAGCCAGGTGATATCCCACCTTTATCTTCCTGCATCAGATTATAAAGCCTCTGGGCGATTTTATATTATATATACCCATATAAGGGCCTGCCCTGGCGGGCAGGCCCGACTTAACCCCTATAGGAAATAATAACCACAGCTGGGGAAATATTCCCTGTTTTTCTATAAACATAAACAATGGTATTTATTCCTCACCTGAAACTAAGGTTTATCTTCATTGTTTTCTGCAATATACATAATTCATCAGGCCTTATCACAAGAAGCTGCAATTGGCACAATAATTGCATTAAATAAACGGTGAAGGAACTTATTAAATGGCCATCGCAGATAAAAAAATACTTATCATAGACTCTAACCATGATGAAAGAACTGTATTGGCATCATTTCTGAAGGCAGAAAATTATAGTGTTTATACTGCTGAAGGACTTAATATGGCTATCAGAAAGTTTTCTATAAGTGATTTTCGCTGCCTTATCCTGGATGTAAATATCCTGGAGATGAAAGGCTACGAAGCCGTATCGATTCTTAAGAATATCAACCCGGATATAAAGATAATAATGACCAGCAATCACAACACAAAAGAACTGGAGGCCCTGGTTAGAGCAGAAGATATTTTCTTTTATTTCATAAAGTCATTTGGAAAAGAAGAGTTAAAATTAGCAATTAATAACATTTTTAGGAGGAATTAAATGGAAAATGCAAAAGCAAAAATTATGATCGTCGATGATGATCCTGATTTCAGAAACGCTGTGACATCTATTCTTCAATCAGCTCTATATGAAGTTGTTACTGCCCCTAACCCAGAGGAAGGTAAAAAAAAGATCCTGAAAGAAAAACCGGATCTTATTCTCCTCGACATCATGATGGACAGCCTCTTCGACGGATTCTCTCTGTGTAATGCAATTAAATCTTCAAAAGAATTCAGTAGTGTAAAAGATACTCCTGTTATTTTCGTTTCTGCAGTCAAAGAAATGACAGGCTCTAGATTTCAGTTTAAAGGTGATGATCAGGGACTTAGCGGTCCGGATGATTATATCGACAAGCCCGTAAAACCGGATGACCTTCTCTCCCGGATTGAAAGGCTTCTAAAAAAATGACAGCAAATGTCAAAAAAATTCACATTCCGGGAACATTAAGCAAAAAAGAGAAAAAACTCAGAGACTCATTTCTTTTGCAAGTCAAAAATATTCCCGGGGGAGAAAGCCTGAAAAAATGCATTCAATGCGGGACATGCACAGGAGCATGCCCGGTCAGTTATATGATGGACATTACACCCCGTGAGGTCATCGCTCTTTTTAGAGCAGGTGATATCGAGTCTATTTTATCCAGCCGTACGATCTGGATATGTGCATCCTGCTATGCCTGTACTGTCAGATGTCCTCAGGGAGTAATGGTTACAGATATTCTCTATGCCCTAAAACGGCTGGCAATAGAAAACAAGATCTTTCCGAAACGGTTCCCTTTTTTCGCGCTATCGGAATCATCCATTGTGTGGGCTCGCGTGATGTAAACTACCACGCCTATTGTTCCCGGGTCTGCTGCATGTATGCGCTCAAGTTCGCCCATCTCATCACTGACAAAACAAATGCGGAAATCTATCAGTTCTATATTGATATGCGCGCTTTCGGTAAGGGATACGAAGAAATCGAAGGCATGCTTCAATAGCTATAAGGGAAAACAGCTCAAAGCTACGGTTGCGAATCAGCCTAAACATTGATAAAATATAATAAAGCTCATAGTTTACAGTGCGTAGTTACATTACATTTGCGAGAGGTTTTAGATGAAAAAGCAAAAGTACAGTATCGTTGTCATCGATGATGAAGAATCCATGCGGGATTCCTGCCGGATGATTTTAGAAAAAGACGGTTTTCTGACCGAAACCGCTGAAAACGGAAATTCCGGCCTCTCAAAAGTCGAAAAAATAAGACCTGATTTAGTACTTATAGACCTTAAAATGCCCGGGATAAGCGGGCTAGAGGTTCTGGAAAAAATCAAAAAGATCGACTCAAATATCATTCCAATTGTCATTACCGGATATGCCACCATAGAATCTGCAGTAAACGCCATGAAGAAGGGTGCCTATGATTTCCTGCCCAAACCTTTCACCCCGGAAGAGTTGCGACTGATAATCAAGCGTGGACTGGATCGAATAGAACTTTTTCGTGAGGCCGAATCTCTCAGAAAAGAAAAAAAAATAATCGAAGAAAATTTTATCACAATGGTTTCCCACCAACTTCGCAGCCCTCTGGTAGCTATTACCCAATACTTTGAAGTCATTCTGGGAGGGATTGCCGGAGAAGTAGCGCCCAAGCAAAAAGATATGCTGGTAAAAGCAAGAGCGCGGCTTAACAGCCTGCTGGAATTGATAAATGACTGGCTGGATATTGCCAGGATGGACGGGGGATCGATCGTAGATAAACTCAAAGCAGTTTCATTAGAAGGCCTTCTTAACAAACAGGTAGAATTTCTAAAACCCTATGCTGAAAAAAACAAAGTTACTCTTTCTTTATCTTCAATTTCCGGAAGCGATAGCGCCCTGGGAGATTCAGATTCCCTGGAACAGGTATTTTCAAACCTAATAAGCAACGCAATCAAATACAATAAACCTGATGGAACCATAGAGGTCCTGATCAAAGAGGAAGAGGACTATATAACCACTGAGATCAAAGACACAGGCATCGGAATCAGCAAAGAGCATATTCCCTATCTTTTTGACCAATTCTACCGGGTAAGCCGGAGTGAAGACAATAAGCAAAAAGGTTCGGGATTAGGGCTAGCCATTGCCAAAAAAATAGTCGATGCTCATAATGGCTCTATCCAAGTCACAAGTAAACCGGGAAAAGGAAGCGTATTTACAGTGCAGTTGCCCAAAGCTGATAATAACAGTGCTTAGTAACAAAACAAAAGAGATCTGACCCTTATATTACCCCGGATTATTCACGAGTCGAGGTTGCCGTAGATACGAGGCGCAGCGGATGAAGCTGTGGTATTTCACCGCGAATCCGCTGCAACAAAGTAGGTGCGGTAAGATCGTCTCGCTCGGAGAGTAAAAAATGTCGATTACAAATATAGATTATATCGAAAACAAAATAGTCAATTGTAATGTCTTAGAAATCAATGTAAAATATTGATTTAAAAGAAGGTATCATTCATATCGACATTTTTTATGAATAATTCAGGTTAAATGAAAACAAAAGAAGTTATGGTGCTGGAGGATCTTCTAGGCTCCAACAAAAAGATCGCAAACCAGATCAGAAAAAAATTAACAGACAAAGGCATTTTAACTATCAACCTTTTAAGCTCACCCGGATCAGGAAAAACAACTCTGTTAGAAAGCCTGTCAGAGATATTAGCCCCGGAGTATAAAATGGCAGTCATTGAAGGAGACATTGAGACTGAAAGAGATGCCGAGAGGATAAGGGCAAAAGGAATACCAGCATGGCAGATAATAACAGGCGGCGCTTGTCACCTGGAAGCCAAAATGATAGGAAAGCTTTTTCCTAAAATCCCGGCTGACCTGGATTTTCTATTTATAGAAAATGTCGGAAACCTCGTCTGCCCTGCCAGCTTCGATCTGGGAGAAAATATTCGCTGTGTCCTGCTCTCTATTCCGGAAGGAGATGACAAGCCAAAAAAATATCCCAAGGCATTTACAACTTCTCACTGCCTGATAATAAGCAAAACTGACTTGGCTCCAGCTTTGCCCTTTAATATAGAACAAGCCAAAAAAGAAGCATTAGAGATCAATCCCAACCTTAAACTCTTAACTACATCGGCCCAGTCAGGCACCGGGATAAAAGAACTGGCAGAATATTTCATCGAGTCCTTACAAAAAATCCGTAGAACCAATGCATGAACTTTCTCTGATAGCCAACCTCTTTGAAATAATGGAGGAAAAGGCCGCAGAAAAAAACGCCAGAAAGATCACTCATGTAGTTCTGCAGGTCGGAAAACTATCCGGAGTCGTACCTGAGCTTTTAATAACAGCATTTGACATGTACAAAAAAGACACTATTGCATCAGAGGGAAAACTTGAAATAAAGGAAGTCCCTTTAAAAATCCTATGCCGGGACTGCAAAACAGAAGTGGTTAAAGATGATTTTGTATTTATCTGCGCAAAATGCGGTTCCTCCAACTTAAAGACTCTATCCGGGATGGAACTATATCTTGAAAAAATGGAGCTGGAGGTAGACTGATCGCTTTGGAAAATATTGATCACCTAAAAAATTGCCCTGTATGTAAGAGCACATCTATAGGCCGTTATAAAAAGAGCACTTTTGACCCTCAAACTCTGGATAAAGAAAGCATTAAAATAACAGACAGCGCCTATGGTCAGACCTGGGATTTAAGTCGCTGCCGGGATTGTTACCACATTTTTGCCAATCCCTGTCCTTCCCCTAGCTATATCCAATCTCTTTATGGAAAGATAGAAGACCCTCTCTATGAGGAAGAAGCCCTGGGAAGAGCAAAAAACTTCCAGAGGATTTTATCCCAGCTAGAAAAAATCCACCCCGAAAAAGGCCCGCTTTTTGATGTTGGAGCCGCAACCGGGATACTTTTAGACTCCGCCCGCCGGAAAGGATGGATTTCAGACGGGATAGAACCCAGTGTGTGGGCGGTAAAAGTAGCCAGGGAAAAATATGGGCTTGATCTTCAAGTAGGGAATTTTGAAAAGGCCGAAACTGAAACTAATTATAGGGCTGTAACCATGGTAGACTTTATTGAACATGTGCCCCAGCCCCGGGAAGCTGTGAAAAAAGCCTTTGGAATACTATCCCCGGGAGGGACCCTCTGTGTGGTTACGCCAAATATCAGGAGTCTTGCAGCCCGAATCTCAGGCAATAAATGGTGGCACTTCCGGCCTGCACACCTCAGCTATTTTACAAAGGCCAGCCTAACAGCACTCCTGGAAATTTCCGGCTTTCAGATTATAAAAATCCGAAAATATTCCTGGACATTCAGCGCACATTATCTTCTCTCCCGGTTAAAAGGATTGAACTTTTTAATAAAAAATACTCGAATCGCTTCTTTTTGGAAGAAAATTCCTATAAAATTGGCTCTGGGTGATTCATTTGAGGTCTATGCCCGGAAAAAATCGTGATATGAGATCCTACTTTAAAGCTATGCGGCCGGAAAGATGGCCGCGAAGTCTTGCCATATTTATTGGGAGTGCCGCTTTTTTCTTCCTGAACCGTACTCATTTCCAAAGTTCAGAAATATTATGGCTCTTATCCCGCTTATCTCTCATTTTCCTTGTGACCTGGGCCATCTCGACCGCTAATTATGTCATAAATGAGATTGCAGATGCTCCTTATGACAAACACCATCCTACCAAAAAGCACCGACCCCTCCTCCAGGGAAAAATCCGGAAAGGCCCCTTTTTGTGTCAGGGCAGCTTTCTAATCCTGGGAAGCCTGGCTATAGCCTGGTTATGCTTCTCAAAGCCTTTTTTTATCTCCCTGCTGGCTCTCCTTATCGCGGGATTTATCTATAATATTAAACCGGTCAGGACAAAAGACATTCCCTTTATCGACTCGATTTCTGAGTCAGCCAATAATCCCATCCGGTTCCTTATCGGGTGGTTTGCCTTTGCTCCTGCTCATTATTTTCCCCCTTTATCTCTTCTTCTGTGCTGGTGGTCATTTGGAAACTTTCTTATGGTTGCAAAAAGACTTTCCGAATTCCGCTATTTAAAAGACAAGGCCGGGGACTATAGGCTTTCGCTTAAACGTTATTCCCAGAGATCATTGCTCTTTGGAATGGGAATAAGTACCGGAGTGTTCTTTATTACCTACTTCGTTTTTGCCCTCGATTTTGACCTCCCGTCTTTTTTATATCTCTTGCCATTTGTGTTTTTTTACTTTTTTCTGTTTCTTAAAAAAACATTACGGGAAAAGGAAGTCATGGAAGAGCCTGAGCTCCTGCTCAGGCAGCCGATTTTTGCGCTCTACACTTTGTTCCTGGCAGCCGCATTTTTTATCGCATTTTTATTGGATACCGCAAAACAACTATGATAAATTAGAGGAAAGAACAATGAGTATTCTGGAAGTCACTTTAAAACTCCTGTTGGCTGTCGCCTTGGGAGGATTAATCGGCGTAGAAAGAGAAACCAGCCAGAAACCTGCAGGGTTTCGGACAAACATCCTTATCTGTCTAGGCGCTACGATGATGATGGTCCTTTCCAGGCTTGTTCTGGAAGGAAAGGAAGGGTCAAGCGGAGATCTAATGAGGATGGCAGCAGGAGTCGTCACAGGCATCGGCTTTATCGGAGCTGGAACGATAATCCAAGCGAGAGGAATGATCATCGGGTTAACCACAGCTGCCACCCTTTGGGCCGTAGCTGGTCTCGGCTTGATAATCGGAGCCGGTTATTATGTCATCGCTATCATATTTACTGCAACAATCACTCTTACACTAGTAATATTCAGGCGATTCGAAGACTTTAACTTAAAAAGGGATGTCTACCGGTACAGCCTCAAATCTAAACTCAAAGATACACTGAATAGTATAAAAAAGCTGGCTCTACACGAGGGAATTAGATTTAAAGAAATCAAACAAAAAAAGGAAGACAATTTTTTCATTATCCAATTCACTTTTTCTTCTACAGAAGAAAAGGAGCAAAAGTTCTGCCAGACTCTTTCCAACCTCAAGGAAATCGTGGAGCTTAAGATTGACTGAAGAATTACTTCTTGCTACGACAAATCAAGGAAAAATAAGAGAGATGCAGGTCTTCTTGGCCGAACTTCCTATCCTGATTTCTTCTATTCAGAACCTCAGAGTAGGATCATCTTTCCAGGAGACCGGAAAATCATTTAAGGAAAACGCCCGTGGAAAAAGCCTTTTCTACAGCCGGAAATGGGAGGGAATCACTCTGGCGGAAGACTCGGGATTGGAAATAGACTATTTAAAAGGTGCTCCAGGGGTCATTTCTGCACGTTTTTCCGGCCCCAAAGCAACAGATAAAACAAATATTGAAAAAATATTGGATTTAATGAAAGAAGTCGAACAGGAACACAGGAAAGCCAGGTTTGTCTCCTGTATGGTATTGTCCCGAAAAGCGAATCTTATTAAAACAATCATGGGTTATGTAGAAGGATATATCACGTTTCAAAAAAAGGGCACAAATGGTTTTGGATATGATCCCATCTTCTTTTTCCCTCCCCTCCAAAAGACATTCGCAGAGCTGCGGCCGGAAGAAAAAAACATAATCAGCCACCGCGGACAGGCTTTGAAGAAGCTTAAATCATTCCTCAGCCTGGATTATTCATAAAAATTGCCGCTGCTTTATTCAAAAAAAACAATATCTTATTTTATCAGCGGCACTTTTTACCCTACGGGCGAGCCGATCTTACCACATCTACTTCGTTACAGGGTATTCGCAGTGAAGGACCACAGCTTCATCCCCTGCGCCTCGTATCTGCGGCAACCTCAACTCGTGAATAACTCAGGTTAGGTTAACATCCGTAAACGGATAATGTAAACTCTCATTTACACCCCTATTCTATTGTCAACTTCTAATTCGTTGATATTAAAGCAATTAAAAAGAAAGCAGATTTGGCCTGAAAATTGCAATTAAATGACAAAAGGAGGTTGCAATGAAAAGATTAAAATCAAAAACCATGGCAACAATTGTTTTATCAGCATTTGCAGTGATGTCTTTCTTTCTTTCCCCAGTCCAGGCAGCATCAAAAGTTACAGACCAAAAGATCAACATCAACACAGCTTCAGCAGGAGAGCTCCAACAATTACCCCGCATAGGCGAGAAAGTGGCTCAAAGGATCATTGATTTCAGAGAGCAGCACGGAAACTTTCAGAAGATCGAAGAAATCATGAAAGTAAAAGGAATCGGCGAAAGAATGTTTGCAAATTTAAAAGAACTCATCACCGTAGGCTCCATGTAAGAAGATGTTCGGGGAAGAGGGGCCCTCTCCCCTCTTCCCCAGACAATCGGGGTCAGACCTTTAAAACTTTTAAAACTATATGCAAATTAGATAGTAACCCAGAGTTTTAAAAGTTTTAAAGGTCTGACCCCGAGGCTAAGAACGGGGGTGGCTTTTTTTATAAACCTCAAGCAGGTGTCTTAAGTCCAGATGCGTGTATTTTTGAGTTGTGGCCAGGCTCTCATGCCCAAGCAGCTCTTGAATAACCCGCAAATCTGCCCCTCTGCTGAGAAGATGTGAGGCAAAAGAATGTCGAAGTGAGTGAGGGCTGATTTTTCTTCTTACAGCTGATCTCTGAATGCAAAAACTAACAGTCCGCTCAACCGAACGAGTACTCAGTCTTTGCCCGCGATAATTTAAAAACAGAGCTTCCTCGTCTATTTTCCCTTTGTTAATCATCATTCTCCGGCTTATATAGATCTGAAGACTCTCTTCTGCAGTTTTGCCAAACGGGATCATGCGTTCTTTTTTCCCTTTTCCTTTTACTCGAATAAGCCTTTCCTCAAAATTCAGGTCCTCGAGGTTCAGGCCGATAAGCTCAGAAACCCGGATGCCGGAAGCATAAAGCAGTTCCAGCATGGCTTTGTCCCGTAAATCCAAAACTTTTCCAGAGCAGGGGAAGTCCAGGAATTCAGCCATCTCTTCCTCAGTCAGAAAAGAAGGAACTGTCTTTTCCTGTTTGGGAGTAGCCACAACTTTCGCCGGATTATCAGCCATCCATTTTCTCTGTATACAAAATTGATAGAATGAACGGATAGCTGCCAGCTTGCGGCTGCTTGTAGATTTTTTAACCTTTTTCTCATAGAGGACAGCCAGAAATCCCCTGATCACTATATTATCAGCCTGTTCCCAATTTAATTTTTTATTCTTTAAATAGTTTTTAAACTGAAGCAAATCACGCCGATATCCGGAAATAGTATGGGGGGATGCGTTTTTTTCGTATTTTAAGAAATCTAAAAATTTAGATAGTTTATCACTCATTCCTTATTTTTTTCCCAGATCTGCTTCGCTTTTACAGTTTCTTTATATCCACAATCCTTATCACTGCAATATAAATAAGCATCCTCTTTCATAGTATTTTTACGAAGCACAAATTCCCGATTACATTCAGGACACGGCTTCTTTACCGGTTCATCCCAGGAGGCAAACTTACATTTGGGGAAATTACTGCAGCCGAAAAACAATTTCCCTTTCCTGGTTTTTTTCTGCACAATCATGCCATCACATTCCGGGCACGATATCCCGGTATCTTTTTTCTCTTTTTTAATGTATTTACAGGAAGGATAATTAGAACAAGCCACAAAAGGGCCGTATTTTCCCCTGCGCAAAACCATTTGCGAACCACATTTCGGACACTTTTCATCTACCGGCTTGGCCTCTTTTTTGCCAATACTTTGCTTGAAAGTACAATCCGGATACCCTGAACATGCTTTAAATCTTCCATATCTCCCCGATTTAATAACCAGTTTCTTGCCGCATTCAGGACACTTATCCTCTGACGGAATTCCCTTAGCTTTGACACTTTCTGTCTTTTCCGCAGCATTAAGGTTTTTTTCCAAGAGAGAATTATACGATCCTAAATAACCAATCCATTCTTCTCCTTCACTTATTTTGTCTAATTTTTCTTCCAACCGGGCAGTGAATTCAAACTTCATCAACTCCGGAAAATTTTTAATCAGATAATCCGTGACAAATATCCCAAGTTCAAGTGGAATAAACTTTCCTTTCTCCTTGACAACATAATCCCGGTTTAAAAGTGTGGAAATAATCGGGACATAAGTGCTGGGGCGGCCAATGCCACATGCTTCCAGCTCTTTCACCAGGCTCCCCTCTGTATACCGGGGAGGAGGCTGGGTAAACTTTTGTTCCGGCTCCAGCTTAAGCAGCTTCAGCTCTTCGCCGGATAGGGCTTTAGGCAGTCTCTTCTCTTCTTTGTTTTTTTTGGGATATGCGGCCATGAACCCATCAAACTTTATTACTTCCCCTTTTACCTGGAATTGGTATTTCCCGGCCTGGATATCAAAAACCGTCTCCTCGATCAGAGCAGGATTCATCTGGGAAGCAATAAACCGGTTCCAGATCATAGTATAAAGCCTGTACTGCTCTTTATTTAAAAAAAGCTTTATTTTTTCCGGGGGGAGATCAAAAGACGTAGGCCGGATAGCTTCATGGGCATCCTGTGCTTTCTTTTTATTTTTATAGATCCTTGGCTTCCCAGGTAAATATTCGGCAGAATAGCCATCCTTGATAAATTTCCTGCAGCTCTTAATAGCCTCATTTGAAACCCGGAAAGAATCCGTCCGCATATATGTAATAAGCCCTACCAATCCCTTGTCTCCAATGTTTATGCCTTCATACAACTTCTGGGCAACCATCATTGTTTTTTTGACCGAAAAACGGTTGATACGAAAACTATCCTGCTGAAGGGTACTGGTTATATACGGAGCCTGGGGATTTTTCTTTTTCTCTTTGATTGTAACATCTTTTAGTTCAAAAGGAAGCTTCTTTAGCTCAGTTACAATATTTTCTGCTTCCTTTCCCGTCCTAATTTTATTCTTCCTGCCCCCGATCTTAACCAGGCCGGCTTGAAACTCAGGAGGATTGGAAGCCTTCAGATAAGCTGTGAGCTTCCAGAACTCCTCCGGGTTAAAATCTTTTATCTCTTTTTCCCTCTCACAGATCAAACGTAAGGCAACAGACTGCACCCGCCCTGCACTCAAGCCTCTGCCGATTTTTTCCCACAGCAGCGGACTAATGCGGTAGCCGACCAGTCTATCCAGGATACGCCTGGTCTGCTGAGCATTAAATTTGTCCTGGTCCAGTTCAATAACATTACTAAAAGACTCTTTCACAGCTCTACTTGTTATCTCATGAAACATCACCCGCCTGATCTTTGGATTAAAATCCTTCAAAATAGCGGCCAGGTGCCAGCAAATTGCCTCTCCTTCTCTATCCGGGTCAGCAGCAAGCAGGATAGAATCACACTGTATTGCAGCCTGCTGTAATTCGGCCACAGTTTTTTTCCGGGTCTTAAGAACCTGATATTCAGGCTCAAAGTCATTTTCTATATCAACACCCAGGCGGTTTTTAGGCAGGTCCCGAATATGCCCAAGAGACGCTTTCACTAAATAATCAGAGCCAAGATAACGATTTACAGTCTTAGCTTTAGCTGGAGATTCAACAATAACCAAATGTTTTGCCATTATAATTTCCTTTGAAAATATTTTCCCGGACTCTGGTCAATCATACCGTTTAGCTCTAACTTTAGCAACTCAGAAAGAACCTCGGATACAGACAGGCCGCTTCTTTCCACAATGTCATCAATATGGATCAGCGAATCCGGTTTGAGAAGATCATATATCTTTTTTTCCTGACCATTGAGACGCAAACCCTTTTCTGTCTTCTCAGGCTTACGCATAAGTACTTTTTCTTTAATATAAAGCGGCAGACCCTCAACTACATCCTCCCAGTCTGTCACAGGTTTTGCCCCGGTTTTAATAAGCCAATTTGTCCCCCAGCTTAGTTCAGAGGTTATATTTCCAGGTACAGCCATTACTTCCCTATTTTGTTCCAAGGCAAGGCGGGCGGAAATTAACGATCCGCTTTTTTTTGCTGCTTCTATTACAACCAGTGCTATAGCCAAACCGCTTATTATCCTGTTCCTTAAAGGAAAATGAAAACCAAGAGGATCGGTCTTCAGGGAATACTCGGTTACAACCACACCTGTTTCGATTATCCTCTCAAACAATTTTTTATTTTCTCTGGGGTAGATATTTCCAAGCCCAGAGCCTAAAACAGCCAAGGTTTTCCCTCCTTTTAGCGCTCCCCAGTGAGCAAGAGAATCGATCCCACGGGCCATCCCGCTAATAACTGTCAAACCGCATTCGGCCAGATCAGCAGATAGTTTCTCAGCCACAGCCCTTCCATACGGTGTCGTTTTGCGTGCTCCAACTATGGCTACTGCCGGGTTTTTAAACAGTTTAACATCGCCTGCATAATAAAGGACGATGGGAGGATCGAATATTTCTCGCAAATGTTCAGGATAATTATCGTCATCTATTGTAAGTATATTGTATTTTTTTTTTCTTAGCTGCTCGATCTCCCGGCACGCTTTATCAATCATCCTGGAAGACAGCAGGGCTTTAGCCCTTTCTTTATCAACACCTAATGCCCTGATATGACTTTGCCGGGCTTTAAAGATATCTTTTACTGTAGGGAAATTCCCAACAATGCTTTTTAATTCCTTTAAATGTTCTGCAAAAACAAGATTTAAGCAAACCCAGTATTTTAATTTATCTTCCATTAAATAATCCAAGTGGATAGTCCAGGTTAATAATCCAGAAGAGATTTTACAACACTGGCAAGAAAAATCAATATCCAAATAGAATCGAACCGGAAGTAAAGAAAACTCCAGCTACAGCTCCTGTCATTAAGCAAGCCAGAGTTGCTGCCAGGAGTGCCCTCAAGCCGAGCCGGGAAAGGTCTTTCATCCGCCCGGGAGCTAAAGCAAGCCGGCCGAAGACAAACTTTGTCCCGGCAGTTGCGCTATCCAGCACAGCCAGGCAAAACCTGCAATAACGAAAATCCCTAAAAAACTGATGAGGTTATAATAGTTCATAGAAGATAGCTCATAAAAAACCGGCTGAAACTTAAAACGACAAAGTCTGCCGTTGCAGGATCTGCTGGGCATAAAGGGACAGTGACTTGACTAAAAATGTATCAATGAAAATAAGCAAAACAAATACGATTATCGGGCTTATATCTATTCCACCAAACTTATAAGGAGGAAAATATTTTCTCACAGGGGCTAACACCGGTTCAGTAAAACGATAGAGTAAAACCTGTACTTGATATAAAGACGGAACTCTTACCCAGGAAAGTATTGCCCGGAAAACAAGAATCCAAATATAAAGCATTAATATAAAATGGAGGATTCCTGCTATTGCATTTATAAAATTAGCAAACAGTATCATATAGTATCCCCTTTTCCCCCCACATCAGCTATTTTATCGCATCCTTATACTTATTAAAAAGCTGCTGCAAAGGGTAGCATCTCCGTCATTTCTGAACTTAAATACATGTGTAAGTATTTTTCCCTGCTTGACACTACCAAAATCCCACATCTCTTTTTCAAATTTAAGAACCGGCCCCTTATTAGCGGATAAAATACTAACAAAAGTAAAAACCCCAACTAAAACCAACAGGGCCGGATAGAATGAATGCTTGTGACTTTGAACCATATTATTATCCATTTAATTGTCTATAATACCATTTTTTCCAAAAAACGGCAAAATTATTGTAGCTTGACACTCAATCAACCAATTTCTATAATTCAATTGAAAAAGATATCCTCTTTAAAACTCATGGCAATAATAAATAAAGGGAAACCCAGGGTGGCTTTTCTCATTGTAACAGTTTTCTTGTTTGCAAGCTTAAATGCCCAGGAAAATCAAATCAAATTGAAAGTCGTTTCTGAACTGGCTAATATCCGTAATAATGCAGATATAGGAAGTATGATCATTTTCCAGGCTCTTCGGGGCGCTGTTTTTACATCCCTGGGCAAAGAAGAAGAATGGTATCACATCAAATATATACAGGATAGTGGTGAAACTATTAACGGATATGTCCATGAAAGCCTGGTAACTGAAATCAAACCGCCTGCAGCAGAGAAAGAAGAGGAAAAACCTGAAAGGGAGGCCAAAGAATCAGTTGAGTTAAAAGAGGCCAAGGCCCCGAAAACCATAATACGTGAGCAAAAAACTGGGCCACGAGCGATATCGGAAGCCCCTCCCTTCAGCATCTCTTTTTCCGGAGGCGGAAATTATGTTGCGGGAGGAGATATAAATAAGGGAGCCGAAGGATGGGCCAACTATAATCTGGATGATCTCCAAATAGAAACCCAGCAAAATTTCAAACCGGTTCAACTAAGTTTACTTTTCGGAGGAGAGATCAGTTTCCCTATAAACAAAGACCTGTCTCTCGGAATCGGAGCCGATTATCTATTCGGGAGGAAAAACAGCTCATTCGAATTATCCGGAATCTCTCCAGAAACTTCCCTTTCAGTCCAACCTGAAGTACAAGCTTTACCTTTACGAGTATTTCTCTCCTGCTCCGTTCTTCCCCAACTCTATGTTAAAAGCGGGGTTGAATACTTGATGGCAAAATGTTCTTATCTCTATCGTTCTGAAGAAGGCGACGCCTGGAAAGAATGGAGAGGAGACGCCAGATCTCAGGGGCTCGGGATAATGGCAGGCCTCGGCTTCATGTTTTCCGTTGACTCAAATATCAGCCTATTTATAGAAACAAGCGGCCGCATTGCTAAGCTCAATAATTTCGAAGGAACACATACATATCAAGATTCAGAAGGGCTGGAATATACTGAAGAGGGCTCACTTTACATATATGATGGCCAGATCTCAAAAAACGTCTCTTACCCCCTCCTTTTTATAAGAGATAAAAAACCATCTGAAGCAGGGGTGAGCAACCCTAAAAAAGCTACAATAGATTTTTCCGGAGTATCCCTTAAGGTCGGGATCAAATTCAGGTTCTAACTTTCTCCCTGCAGATTACTCTTTTTTTTAAGAAGGGCAATATGCTGGGAATGCAATCCTTTAAAAAGCGAAATAATCCGAACCGGCCTTAACCCTGCTTGTTCGATCTCTTCTGCAAATTCTTCTTCTAAAAGCATTTTTATGCGGGTACTGCTCTTATTGACTTTCCTTCTTAACTGCCGCTGAATCTTATGTAGAAAATTTACTTGGTAAAAAGACAGCACTACCCAGCCTTTTGACACCCGTGAAAACTCCTTTAGAATAAATGTCCGGGCCTGCTTTTCATGCAAATGATGGAAAAACCGCAGGGAAAATATAACCTGAAACACACCGTCTTTAAAAGGCAATCCCTGCTTTGCATTTGCTACTGCACCTTCTATATCTGATGAAGCGATCCCGCCGCTTTTCTCACAGGCTCGTTTAACCATGTGAAAAGAAATATCACAATTTACAGGTTTTAAGCCTTGCTGCCTGAGGAGTTTAGAAAATCGCCCATAGCCACAGGGAAGGTCTAAAGCCAAGCCCTTCTTCTTTGTAATTTGTTCCAGAAATTTTTTCAGAATACTCTGCTCTCTTGCATCAACGATCCGCTGGTCCAGCCCCCGGTATCTTTTCCTCTCATATTCTTCGACTTCATGTTTTTGGAAAGGCTCACTTACTTTATTCATAGGGCGTCCCCGCTTAGGAATATATATTTCGGGCTGGAGTCAAGCTGCACTTTGTTGCCTGTAATAAGGACCTCTTTTCCTGACCTGTCCAGGACCTTGAGCAAGCGGCCTGGGAAAGTATATTCTATGGCTTTTCCTCTTGTCCATCCTACGGCAAAGACATTTTTTTCTTTGACAAAAATAAATATTTTAGCATCCGTTTTAGCAAAACATCCCTGAAAAATACTGTCGTCCAAAAATGAAACCATTGCTTTCATAGCGTAAAAGGAAGGCCGTTTACGCCACTCACCCCCCCGGCTGTCAATCAATCCATAACCTGGAGCAACCAGCTGCCACCAGAATACCCGTTCAACAAAACCACTTGCCAAAGCTAAAATATAGTAGCGCACCAGGTAATCGGCCTGTTCATCCTCAGAAACATTCGGCTCCCCGGAAGCCGGTGAATACTTTCCCGCCCCCTGCAAAGGCCAGTTCATCTCGGTTATCCATAATTTTTTCTCCCTCTGCGCACATTTATCCACAACAGCCTTAAGAAGAGCGATTTTTTTAGATGTATCCCAGCCGCATTGTTTATTTTCAGGAGGACCTACTCTGTCAACATAAAGAAGCGAGCTTAAAACATCAAACGGCAGTATTTTTAAAAGCGGAGGATAAAGATGAAACTCAAAATCGATCACTGCCGGTCCAATGAGCTTTACCTCATATCCCTCAGCTGCTGAAAAAGCAGCGTGTGCCAGTTCCAGATATTCTTTATACTCCCATACCCCCCACTTTGTCCGGTTCCAGGCATGACCGACTTCAAAATGGGAGCACCTGTTCGAAAACCGGCGGAAAACCTCCTCTAAAAAATTCCGCCAACGGGAAGGAGAGAGAACATCGTCCCGGTTCTGAAGGAGGGCTATAGTCACTTCAATACCATTATCAGAGAGAAGGTCAATAAATTTTTTATACTCATCCAGCTTGTCTTTTTCCCAGGAGGGAACCCGAACCATACTCTGGGAGATGCCCAGCTCCTGCAGACACTTCAGCACATCAATATCCTTTTTTCCGGCAGAAGAAACAGATACGGCAAAAGGCCTCTTCAATTTTACAGGCTCTCTATACATTTTCCTTTTATATTTCCTGTACCTTGAGAGAATGGGAATAACTTTTCGTAGATTGGAGGTTATTAAGCTGATATAACTGCCTGCATATTTGAAATTATGCTGAAACCGCTCTTTTTTGGAACCGATATTATGAGGCTGGTCCGCATAAGGATTCCAGCAAAATGTTTCCTTCATTTTTTCATTCTCTTTATAACTCCGGATCACTGGATTTTCAGCTTCTCAGAGATCTTTTTAAGCCACAGCTTTTTTTTTAACCAGATAAATCCGGAATAGGTTTTCTTGTTCAACTTATACCAAAACCAGAATAAATTGTTAAGGCGTTCTTTTCCTAAATACCGCATTAAAAATTCACGCTGAGAAGCAGGCGGGACGCCCAGACGTATCAGGTTTTTCACCCTGCTAAGGACCCTAATACGCTTTTTCTTGCGGATCCGGTTAGTATCGATAAGATAAAAAATATACTTCCCTTGCGCATCCTTCCTGACCAGAATATTTCCATCCGATAAGTCGCGATGAAGGATTCCCTGTTGATGAGAATATAACAAAAACCGGGCCAGTTCTTTTAAAAGCAACCTGAGTTCATCCCCCGAGAGCGAGGGAAACAAATGCCGAATTTCCTCAATACCTCTTACCATCCCGGATAAAAAAAAGCTCTGCTCAAGGAAAAGGCCGTGCTTTTTCTCAAGAAATGCTACAGGGACAGGAGTTTTAATACCGCAATCTTTAAGCTGATTGCTCCCCCGCCAGGCCTTATATGCTTTAGAATGTAGGACAATACTTTTAATCTTGTTTATTCCTCTGGTCCGAAACTCCTTAACAACAATCTCTTCAGCTTCTTTATCTCCCCCCGAAATCCTGACCACCCCGATCCGGTTCCTGCCCTCATGTAAAATCTCAGGAGAGGATTTATTTAATAAGTTGTGGCAATCTGAGATCTCCCGGACAAATCCGGGGCTTTGATAATCAGCCTCTAGCCGCCCCCGGAAAGAAGGAACAGCCAGCTCAACCCCATACTTTTTTTTCAACATTTACGTCCCTTTCAATGGCAATCATATTTCTAATATCCTAAGCGGAAAAGTAGGCAAATTGCAAGTTTATCTTTCGCAGGACATCCCTCAAAAATGTTTCGCCGTCCAAGCCGCAAATACATCATTTCATATACTCCGGAACAATTTTTGCATAATTAACAAGGCAATTTCATTCAATTAATGCAGAAATAACAAGGCTATTCTCTCCAGAACATCCATTCCATTTTTTTTAAACATACATAAGTTGTAAGGGAACTCCTGCCGCTTTTCCTCTTGACTAAGAGGTTTCCTTAAGATAAGATTTTTTTAGTCCGCCCAAGATAGCATATTAAATGAAAGTCATTACCCGCCTATAAACATGAAAATAAAGCACCTAATAAAAATCCTTAAAAAAAATCTAAACCAAGACAAGGAAATCCTATTTGCCTATCTTTATGGCTCTTATGCGTGCAATGCCGTCCATCCCAGGAGTGACATAGATATTGCTGTCTATCTTCAACCTGCAAGCATAAAAGAGTACATAAAAAAAGAAAAAGAACTAACTTCTGTTTTAACGGCAAAACTCCACCTCGATAAAATCGATCTTAGAATACTCAACACATTGCCTATTTTACTAAAGTATAAAGTGATAAAGGAAGGTATGCCCATCCTCATAAAAGACAAAAAAGAGAGAGTTGATTTTGAGACTATGGTCATGAATAGATTTTTTGAAATAAAACCTTACCTTAATGAGTATAACCGGATGCTTTCCTTGAGAATAAAATCAGGTGTTTAAATGAGGAAAAAATCTCTTGTCAGAAAAGACCGAATAATTGAATACCTTGAAAATATTGAAAAACAGATAAAAGACATAAAATCTATCTCTGTTTCAAGCAAAGATTTTTTTCTTGATACAAAAAACTCAATTCAGATAAAAGCAATAAAATACAGCTTAGCTTGTGCTATTCAGGATATAACCCGAATCTGCGTTCATATTGCATCTGCGCTTTCTCTCTGGAAGATAAGAGAGAGTGAAGCAGAGGCTATCTCAGCTTTATCCGATGCAGGTATATTCCCCAGAGAATTTACAGACAAGATAAAAGAAATGCCTGCTTTTAGAAACAGGATAATTCATGATTATTTACCTAATGAATTTGATGCAGTAAAACTTTTCGAGAACCTCCAGAACCTGGATGATTTCAAGAAATTCTCAAAATATATTATAGAATGGCTTTCATAGCTTATTTTTCTACATCAGTTTAGCTGATCTTTAACACTTATAAAATGGATCTTCTTTATTTTCAACAAAATAAGGACCATAAAAAAGCTCTTGGCACTACACTCTGTTCTTTTTGAGTTAAAATTCATGGCTCACGTATTGTTGGAGGCAAAGCGACTC
>JAUVXM010000050.1 GCA_030603565.1 Candidatus Aminicenantota bacterium | reverse complement strand
CAAAACGGACATCGGTGGCCTCCTTGGGCTGGTTTTTTTGGGAAAAACCTATTTTACCCAGGAGAAATACCTGATGTCCATTTTTCTTTAAAATCAATAACATTTATTACAATCCCTCAACTAAATGGGAGATGAACCATAAATAATTACTATTATAGTAACTAGATTGAGTCGTAGAAAAGCTCGCGAAATTGAAAGTTTCTTTAGCAATAAAACCATACATTGGCTATCCGAACTACTTTAAATTAATGAAGATAGCCGAAATATGAAAAGACGGGATTATTTATTGAGCTCCATCACCCTTTTCATTTTTTTTATAAGCCCTTCCGCTTTGATAAAACTAACAACACGTGCTTCCCTTACTTCGTTTCCATCCGCATTCAAAAGAACCATGGTTGGGACTCCCTTGATTTTAAACTTATTCCTCAGTTTTTTATAAAGTGGACGATTTGTCGTAGTCAAATCCATTTTCAGCATAATAGGTTTCCGGTATATGTCTACAATTTTCGGGTCTTTAAATGTAAAATTACCCAACTCCTTGGAGGATATGCACCAATCATCAAAAAAATCGAGAAAAACAGGCTTTGATTTCTCTTCTGTCGACCTTCCAACCTTCCCTGAAACTTCCATTTCACTACCCGGATAAGGTATTCTTTTGTAAGATGCTTATTCTTCTGGAAATTCGTTCTTAGTTTTTCCTCTTCGCCGCTATTGTACATATCTTCTTCCCTGTCGTACTTATCGCGCCACTAAATGATTGATTCCTTGTCCATAATGCTAAATTGATTCTATCTATTAAAAGCATAATTGGCAAATCCGCTTAAAAGCCTATCGATTTTGAAAGATAAGAATTTGCTTTTTCCGTTGATGATGATTTTCGCTCAATTTCATCAAACTTCTACCCTCTAAGCGACTACATTAACAATAATACATAGGAAGAACATATACTTCAACAAGAAATCCGCAGGAAAGGAAGAATCTTTTAGAATTAGCCTGGAAAAACCTTTATTGGGATGATTTATGATCTTGTCTATGACTTTATGGTCTTTTATAAAGGAGACAATGCGCCTGTCTGCGTGCGGTCACGCACAGGCAGGCATGGTCCCTCCGCATCTTGGACAGATGAGAGGATCGATTATTGACTGGCTAATGATCCCTTCAGACCAGCTTTCCGTCCCTGACCACTACCTTACCATTCTTTATTACATGTTTAATGGGATTGACTCCGAAGTGATAGACAAGGGAAGGGTAATTCGGCACATCACATAGAATAAGGTCCATTTTTTTGCCGACTTCAAGGCTCCCGATTTCATTTTGCCTATTTATGCCGTAGGCGGCATTTATGGTGACTGCATTGATGGCTTCTTCGATCGTCATATTCATTAAAAAAACGCCTAACCTCATTATACACAGCTGGGATTCTGTCATTGAGCTTCCCGGGTTAAAATCTGTAGCAAGTGCCACGGCGGCCCCGGCATCGATTAATTTTCGCGCCGGAGCCGTCGTGTTTTGCATGAGAAAAAATGGGACACCGGGAAGAAGAATGGCGGTTGTGGGACTTTCCGCCATCCGTTTGATTCCTTCTTCGGTGATTGCGATTAAATGCTCGGCTGATACAGCTTCCTGTTCAACGGCGAGCTGGGCTCCGCCTAAAGGGACAAACTCATCAGCATGTATTTTTATTTTCAGCCCTGCTTTTTTTGCCGCCTTTATCAGTTCTCTTGATTCTGCTATGGAATACACTCCTTCCTCGCAGAAGATATCGAAAAATTCGGCCAATTCTCTCTTTACGACCTCAGGGAGGATTTTATGAGTGAGAAGGTCGATATATTCATTTTTTTTGGCCTTATATTCTTTCGGCACTTCATGGGCGCCCAGGAATGTAGGTGCGATATCAATGGGATGGATTTCATTTGCTTCTTTAATCGCTTCGAGCTGCTTGATCTCATCGTCAAGGTTCAGCCCGTATCCGCTTTTGGCCTCAGTTGTTGTGGTGCCGCAGCAGAGCATACTGTCAAGGCGTTTAAGACAAATAGAAACCAGCTCTTTCTTTGTAGCTTTACGGGTCGCATTTACAGTTGTCTGAATGCCCATCCCTTTGGCTGCCAGTTCAAGGTAGGAAGCGCCTTGAATGCGGAGCTTAAACTCCTCTTCCCGGCTGCCGGCAAAAGGAAGGTGATTATGGGGGTCGACAAAACCTGGGAGAGCAGTTAATCCAGCGGCATTTATTGTGACTGCATTCGGGATTGGGCTGATATTACGTTTGAGATCTTTTTCTGTTCCGATAAAAACAATTTTTCCCTGCAAAGAAGCAATACACCCTTGCTCGATAATACCCACGTCGCGGAGAGCTTTTTTTCTTTTTGGTGCACTCCCGCAGCAGGTTAAAAGCTGGCTGCAGCCTGTGATTATAAGGTCAGCTGAGTCCACGTGAGGTCTTCCTCATTGAAGCGTTTTTGCTTTTTCTGATAAATGAGGGCGTTTCATATGAATCCCACTCTTTTTCCCAGGACGGACGTTCTGTCTTTTCCCACATAGGTTCAGTTCCTTTGGGCTCGAAAATATAAGGCGGGGTTTTTTGAGGGACCCGGAAAGGAGGTGGAGTTTTTTTCTGAGGATGGGAAACCAGATTCTGGGGTGTGATGGTCTCCAGCTGCTGTTCGGGCTGGTCAAATCCGGTGGCGATGACTGTGACTTTGACTGTTTCTTTTAAAGACTCATCAATAACCGTACCAAAAATGATATTGGCTTCCGGGTGAGCTTGGTTGTAGATCAGCTCTGAAGCTTTTGAGACCTCATGCAGCCTTATATCTTTGCTGCCTGTTATGTTGATAAGCACTCCATGAGCACCTGCGATGGATGTGTCGACCAGCAGGGGACTGGATATTGCTTTTTTGGCAGCATCAACCGCTCTGCTTTCTCCTGAAGCCAATCCGGTTCCCATGAATGCCATACCCATGCCTTTCATTATGGACTTGACGTCAGCGAAGTCCAGGTTGATAAGACCGGGCCTTGTGATGAGATCTGATATTCCCTGAACAGCTTGACGGAGTATGTCGTCTGCCATTTTAAAAGCATTTTGAATGGATGTGTCCAGGTTGACGGTTTCGAGCAGCCTTTCGTTTGGAATGGAGATAACCGTATCTACAGAAGATTTTAATTCGTCCAGGCCTTCCTGAGCCTGGTTCATGCGTATTTTACCTTCAAATTCGAAAGGAAGTGTAACAATTGCGATAGCCAGGACATCCATTTCTGAGGCTAAATTAGCAATGACCGGAGCAGCCCCGGTTCCGGTACCGCCTCCCAGTCCGGCAGTTAGAAAAACCATATCCGCTCCTTCAAGGAACTCGATAAGTTTTTCAGTGTCTTCCATAGCCGCTTCTTTGCCGATATCCGGCCTTCCTCCTGAGCCAAGACCTTTAGTCAATTGATTGCCTATCTGGAGCTTGGTACCGGCCTTATTGTTACTAAGTGCTTGTAAGTCGGTATTAACAGCAATGAAATCTACTCCTGCAATACGAGCGTCTATCATACGGTTGACCGCATTTCCTCCGCCTCCCCCGAGGCCGATAACCTTGATTTTTGCTCCATGTCTTTCTTCGACCAAGTGAAATTTGAGACTACTTCGATTTTTCTCACTCATGATTTCCTCCTTAGGTTTCTTTCAGCCAATCTTTTAATTTGGCCATAAAGCCTTTCTTTTTTTCTTTAGATAATCCTCTTTGTTTCCATTGTTTATGCCCGTAGAGAACAAGGCCGACGGCGCTGGCATAATCCGGAGTACTGACCCGGTCTACCAGTCCGCCGATCCCTCCGGGGTCTCCCCGCCTGACGGGAAGATCAAAAACATTTTCTGCTACTTCTTCCAGCCCTTCCAGTAACGCAGTTCCCCCGGTCAGTACAACTCCAGAATTCAGAGATTTCTCGTATCCCATTCTTTTTATATCATTGTCAACAAGCCTGAAGATCTCTTCTGCCCGTGGTTGGATGATATCTGCCAGTAACTGGCGGGAAAGGACGCGGGGCTTTTTCCCTCGTCCTACGGAAGCGACCTCAATGGTTTCCTGTTCATCGACAAGGGGACCGGATACACATCCGAATTTTTTCTTTATCTTTTCTGCATCTGGAATCGGAGTGCGAAGACCTACGGCAATATCATTGGTAAAGTTGTCACCTCCTATTGGAATAATTGAGGTGTACCAAAGGCTGCCACGCTCGAAAATGGCGATTTCAGTAGTTCCTGCTCCAATGTCGATAAGGCCTACTCCCAGTTCCCTTTCATCGTGGGTTAAGACAGAAGCGCTGGTGGCGATCTGGTTGAGCACTATCTGTTCGATCTCTACTCCGGCGCGGGTTGTACAGGTTTTTAAATTTTGGACTGATGTGATCGCTCCGGTTACGATGTGTACATTGACTTCCAGTTTGATCCCGCTCATTCCCAGCGGGTCTTTGATGCCGTCCTGTTCGTCTACTACAAATTCCTGGGGGATAATGTGGATGATCTCTCTGTCAGGAGGGATGGAGACTGCTTTGGATTGATCGATCACCCGATTTATGTCTTCTCTGCTGATCTCCCGGTTTTTACTTGATACTGCGATCACTCCGCGGCTGTTAAAGCTTTTAATGTGAGCACCGGAAATCCCGATAAAACCGGAGTCGATCTCTACTCCAGCCATAAGCTCTGCTTCTTCCTGTGCTTTGTTTATGGCATCCACAGTAGCATCAAGGTTTACAACTACACCTTTTCTCAGGCCTCTTGACTCGGATGAGCCGATTCCAATAATCTCAATCTTATGATCTTCTGTGATTTCACTAATAATGGCGGTTACTTTTTTTGTGCCAATGTCAAATCCGACTATATAGCCATTTTTAGGCATTATTTTGCCTCCTTCCGGGGACTTGGTTTGATAATTAGACGCCCGGGTATACGTAGGTCGACATATTCCAGGGGTTCGTAAAGTTTAAGATAGGAACGCTCGGTCTGGTATGTCTGGATTTTCTCTGAAAATTGATTTTCTCCGAGTTTAAGCCAGGTAAGGGAATTTTTTAGTTTAACTTTAACGTTATTGTAATCAGAAAGGTCTAGGATATTGATTTTATCTTTTTGAGCGGGAGTCAGGCTTTCCATACATTTCCAGGCTAGATCCTGTTTTTCCTGGGCATGTAATTGAAAATTTCCAGCATCGATGAATAAGGGGATGTTGCTATTTGCTCTTAAAACCACAGGGTCGAGTTGAACTCCCTGCCGGTCGACCAGAAATGCTGATTGTTTTTTTATTACAGCAGCCGGGACTCTTTCTTCTATTTTAATTTTTAAGGTTGCCGGGAAGATTCTTCTGATCCGGACTTCCTTGACCCAGCGGTGGCTTTCCAGAGCTTGGCGTAAGCGGTTGATATTGAGTAAAAGAATATTCCCCAGGATTTTTCCTTTCAGGAATTGCTGACTGTCCGCCTGGATCTGGGGATTACTGCAGCTGACTACAATCCGGTCGATTGAGAGCTTTTCCCAGGAGATCAGGAATAGACAGACCTGTTGAAATGCAACAAACAGTACAGATATAAAAAGGAAACTAAAAATAATATTTTTATACCCCAGTTTTATTTTCCCCTTGATTGTTTTTGCTTTAGTTTTTTTGTCTTTCCGTATGAAATGCAGAGATTGGGTATGAAAGTGCTCTGACTGGTGTTTAAAAACCGGATTAAGATTAACCGCCATAATATATTTCCCTTTATCCTTTCAGTTCCTTTATTATTTTTGGTATTGATTTATAAATGCTTCCAGCGCCGAGGACGAATATCATGTCCTGCGGCAGCGTCAGTTTTGCAACCAGTGCCGGTATTTTCTTTATATCCGGTTCAAAATATACACACTTATGCCCGAACTGCTGGATTTCCTTAAAAAGAGCCTCTCCGGTTATACCTTCAATGGGATTTTCGCCTGCTGCGTAGATGTCGGTAATGATCAGTACATCTGCTTGATTAAAGGAAGTAGCAAAATCTTTCATAAGAGAGGCAAGCCGGGTGTAACGGTGGGGCTGAAAAACTGCCAGGATGCGGCGCATCCAGCCCCTTTTAGCGGCATCCAGAGTAGTAATGATCTCAGTAGGATGATGGGCATAATCTTCGATCACCATGATATTGTCGACTTTTTTCTTAAACTCGAAGCGGCGACCGATTCCGGAGTAGCCTTCCAGAGCTTTTAGAATTGTTGGGACTCCTATATCAAGGTCTATCCCCACTGCCACGGCCGCCATGGCATTATAAATGCTGTGAACTCCCGGGACATTCAATTTCATTTTGCCTAATTTTTTGCCCTGGTAATATAGGGTGGTAATGCTTGAGAATTCGTCGAATTTTTGGTCGCGCGCATAGATGTCTGCTTGAGCGGAAAAGCCGTAAGTGATTACCCGACGCTCGAGAGAAGGGATCAAACCCTGCAGGTTCGAGTCATCAATACACAATATGATCGGGCAGTAGAAGGGTACTTTATTGGCAAAGTTGATAAATGTTTTTTTAATTTCCTCAACTGTTTTATACTGGTCGAGATGTTCCTCGTCCAGGTTAGTCAGCACGGCTATAAAAGGAGATAAATATAGAAAGGACCGGTCGCTTTCATCCGCTTCTGCTACAATAAAATCACCTCCACCTAGTTTTGCATGTGCGCCTAGTGTGTTTATACGTCCTCCGACTATTATTGTAGGGTCCAGTTCTCCCAGCTCTAAAACTTCAGCTATCATGGAGGTTGTTGATGTTTTACCGTGGGAGCCGGCTACTGCAATACCGTTTTTCATCCGCATCAATTCAGCCAGCATTTCCGCTCTGGGGATAACTGGAATTTTTTGATGACGGGCTTCCTGTACTTCAACATTGTCTTCCTTTACTGCAGAAGAGACCACTACTACATCCGATCCCTCTACTGATTCAGCCTTATGTCCAATAGAAATTTTAGCTCCCAGGTCGGATAGCCTTTTTGTGGACTGATTTTTGGTGATGTCCGAGCCGGAGACTTTGTAGCCGAGATTTAGAAGCACTTCGGCAATGCCGCTCATACCGGTTCCGCCGATTCCGACCATGTGGATGTGTTTGAGCTTGTTGTGACTGCGTTTAACCATGTTTTGTCCTCCTATGTCTGGCTTTCCATGAGTTCTAAGCAAAGGTTTGAAATCCTCTCTGCTGAATTTTCTATCTTTAGCTGGGATAGATTTTTTTCCATAAGATTTATTTTTTCTTTATTAAACATAAAATTTCGGATTTTACCTGCAAGTGTGCCGGGTGAAAATTCTTCTTCTAAGATTATTTCAGCTCCTTTGATATTTTCCAGTTCACGGGCATTAAGGATTTGATGATTATCAGCAGCAGCAGCGAAGGGCACCAGAAGGGAAGCTTTTTGGGCAGCAATAAGTTCTGATAATGTCGTTGCTCCTGCCCGGCAAATGATTAGGTCTGATTTCTGGAAGTATTCCGCCATATTATGAAAAAAAGGAGCGATGGTAACATTTTTGAGTCCGCTGGCAGCATAGCTGTTCTTTACCCATTCATAATCTTTTTCTCCGGTTTGGTGAAATATTACCAGGCTGTTTTTATCTTTCATTAGGTATGAAAGCATATTGACTATGCCTTGATTGAGAAAATGCGAACCCTGGCTTCCGCCGAAGATGAGGATAGACAGCTTGCTGTTTCTGGGTTTGGCTTTCATGCTATAAAATTCAGCTCGGACCGGGTTCCCGGTATAGATTCCTTTTCCCTTAAATTCCTTCAGGGAATTTTCAAAAGCGACTGCTGCTGTATTTGCCCAGCGGAGAAGAGTTCGGTTGGTGAACCCTGGATGCCGGTTTTGTTCCATGATCAAGGTGGGGATTTTAATCCATGCTGCCAGCATAACAATTGGCCCTGAGCTGTATCCTCCGGCTCCGATGACCAGTTGTGGTTTTAGGCGCTTTAAGATCGAAAAAGATTTTAAGAAGGAAAAGGGAAGGATAAAAAGAGATTTGATCATTTTCAGTCCCATTCCTTTGAGCCCTTCGATCTTAAGGGGAATAAAATCTGCTTCATAATACTGCATGAGTTCTTTTTCGAGCTTTCGGCTCCCTCCCACAAATGTTATTTTAATAGCGGGATTTTTTTCCTTGAGTTTTCGGCCTAACGCCAGAGCAGGGAAGAGATGGCCTCCTGTTCCCCCCCCGCAAATAATCACTTTCTTTTCTCTCATTTTCTCCTCTGGCCTGTTTTGCGCTGTGAAATATGAAGAAGAATACCTATGCTGAAAAGAGTACAAACGAGTGATGACCTGCCGAAACTGAATAGAGGGAGTGGTAACCCGGTTGCTGGTCCCAATCCCAGAACAATGCTAATGTTGAGAAGAGCCTGGGTGCATATGGCCATAGTCAAGCCTGCAGCAAGCAATCGGGTAAAAAGGTTGGGAGCATTACGTGTTATGACCAGTCCCCTCCAGAGGAATAGTCCAAACAGAAACAGGACCCCAACAGCTCCTATAAACCCAAATTCTTCTCCCACTATAGAATATATATAATCTGTGTGAGCATAAGGTAGAAAAAAGAGCTTCTGAGTGCTTTGGCCTGGCCCGACTCCAAAAAGCCCTCCTGAACCGATTGCAAGTTTTGACTGGAATGCTTGGTATCCCGAACCAAGCGTGTCGCTCGTTGGGGAGAGAAATGCAATAAAACGGTTCAGGCGGTAAGAGGCTTGAAACAGGTAGAATATAAATATGGTGAGGAAAAAGATCCCTGTATAGAGAAAATAGCTGAACTTAACACCTCCGATAAAAAGCATAGTCGCACAGATCATAAAAATCAGAATTGCAGTTCCATAATCTGGCTCTTTGATGATAAGCAGAATGAATATCATTAATACAGTTATAGGCACAGCAAGTGAGGAGAGTTCATTAATGTTCTCTTTTTTTCTGGACAGATATTTGGCAATAAATAGGATCAGGCTTATTTTTGCCAGTTCTGACGGTTGAAACCTCAATCCGAAAAAAACAAGCCAGCGATTTGTATGCCCTATAGCCGGCATGAACATGCAGGCAGATAAAAGTATAAGCGATAGGAAAAGCAGCCCATAGATAAAGATGCTGCTCTGGTAAAAAGGGGTTTTTGTGACCATTACAAAGATGGCAAGGGCCAGGCCGATACCGGCTCCAACCAGCTGGTGTATGAAAAAATTAAAAGGCCGCTGATATATTTCATTGGAAAGAATTGCCGAAGAACTGAATACCATTACCAGACCGAAGGAGATCAGGATAAGAGTTGTGAGTGAAAAAGATTTATCGAAACCTGTTCTTCTGAATATTTCCATAGTTTTATACTTTTCCCATGTTCAGTTCTTCCTGGAGAGAATCGACCTCCTTTTTAAATACTTTTCCTCTGTGCTCAAAACTTTCAAACATGTCGAAGCTGGTACAGGCCGGAGCCAGCAGGACAATATCCCCCTTTTCCGCTGAGTTAAAGCTAAGCTTTACTGCTTCCTGCATGGTATCTGCAGTTTCCTCGGCAACAATACCGCTGAGATCTTTGCGGATTTTCTCCCGGGCTTCCCCCATAAGTATTACTTTTTTTACCCGTTTTTTTATGTCTTTTTGTAAAGATACAAAGTCCCCGCCTTTGTCCCTTCCTCCCAGGATAAGGATGATCCTCCGGTCAAAACTCTGAATTGATTTTAAGGCAGCGTCAATATTGGTGGCTTTGGAGTCATTGTAGAAATCAATGCCCTGGACGTTACGGACTATCTCCAGGCGGTGTTCCAACCCCGTAAACTTTTTAATGCTTTCCTTTATTTTCTTTAAGGGAACCTCAAGTATGTGACCTGCCAGGGCAGATGCCATAACATTTTCCTGGTTATGTATTCCCGGAAGAGGTATTTCAGATGTTTTCATCAGTTTTTCTTCTCTTTTGGTAAAAAGTTTTATGTATCCGTTTTCAAGACAGCATCCCGGGACTGGGCGGGTTTTACGGCTGAAGCCGAAGACCCGGGAAGGTCCTTTATTTCTAAGTCCCCATACTTTTTTATCATCCCGGTTGAGAATGGCGATGCCCTCCTTTTTTTGATTAAAGATAAGTTTCTTTTTAGCTGAGAAGTAATTTTCAAAGCCTTTATGCCAGTCAATATGGTCCGGGGTTATATTTAGAAAAAGAGAAAGGTCGCAGGAGAATTTTTTTATGCGGGTCAGCTGAAAACTTGATAATTCAGTTACATAGATATCATCTTTTGTGCTTTTTTCTGCGAAACTGATCAGAGGAGTGCCTATATTTCCGGCTAAAAAGGAACGGAGCCCAGCTTCTTTAAGTATCCTGTAGATCAGGGTGGTCACTGTTGATTTTCCATTGGAACCGGTTATGCCTACAATTTTTCCTTTTAAAAATCGGAAGGCCAGCTCTACTTCTGAAAAAATCGGGATTTCCTGTTTTTCGGCTTTTTTTAATTCCGGGATAAAAGGAATTCCCGGGCTTGGTATAATGAATTCGGCTTCTAAAAAGGATTTTGGATTGTGCCCTCCTGTTTCAAATTCAACTCCTTTTTTACTCCATTCTGTAATTCCGTCTATTTTATCCCGGGATTTTTTTTCGCTGACCTTGATTTCTGCGCCCTGTTGGAGAAGAAACCTGCAGACTGCTACGCCGGTTTTACTGAAGCCTGCGATTAAAACTTTTTTTCCTTTTAAATCCATTCTATCTCAATTTTAGGGTGGTGAGACTGAAAAGAGCAAAAATGATAGCAGCAATCCAGAATCGCACCACAACCTTCTGTTCTGACCAACCTGATAGTTCAAAATGATGGTGTAAAGGCGCCATCTTAAAAATCCGTTTGCCTCCTGAATATTTAAAATACGAAACCTGAAGCAGGACGGATAATGCCTCCATGATAAAAACACCTGCAACCATTAAAAGAAGCAGCTCTTGTTTGATCATAATAGCGACTACACCGAGAGTAGCTCCCAGAGAGAGAGCACCTGTGTCTCCCATAAAGACCTCAGCGGGGTGGCAATTGTACCAGAGAAAACCGAGGCAAGCTCCAAACATCGAACCCAGGAAGACAGTTGATTCTGCGGCGGAAGAAACATAGGGTATCTGAAGATATCCAGACCATTCTATATGTCCGGTGGTGTAAGAGATCACTGTGAAGGCGCTAACGCTTATAAGGGTAAGTCCGATGGCCAGGCCGTCAAGCCCATCAGCCAGGTTGACAGCATTTGAGGAGCTTGTAATGATTAACATGATCCATGGGAGGTAAAAAACGCCTAAATAAGGAGCCCACTTTTTGAAAAACGGAACTGACAACTGCAGGGAGAAATCGCCGTGCATACCCAGGTAGATGAAAACAAAACCGACAAGTGCGGAGAGTATGATCTGAAAGATCAGTTTGTGTTTGGCTATTAGCCCTTTTGGTTTTTTCTTTTTTACCTGCAGGAAGTCATCCCAAAAACCGAGAACACCAAAGGATAACATGGTAAAAACTGCCAGCCATACATTGGTATTTCCTAGGTCAGCCCACAGAATAGTGGGGATGATCGTGGCCCCTATGATCAGGAACCCTCCCATAGTGGGAGTTCCCTTTTTGGCAGCATGAGATTCCGGTCCTACATCCCTGATCTCTTCGCCTATCTGGTGTTTTTTTAGCTTTTTTATGATCCAGGGGCCTAAAACCAGACTCAGAATAAGTGCGGTAATTCCTGCTAGGGCGGTACGTACGGTAATATAGCGGAAGACATTAAAAAATATGAAATATTGTTTTAACGGCACCAATAACCAGGGAAGCATATTATTATCCTTTTCCTTTTAATCCATTTATTATTTTTTCAGTTTTAATTCCTCTTGATCCTTTGACCAGGATGACATCACCTTCTCTAAGGAATGACTTAATCTCTTCTGCTGCTTTTCCGGAATCCTGGTAAGAAAAAATACGGCTGTGTTTCATGCCTGAAGCGAGTGCTCCTTTTGCCATATTCAGGGAAAGGGGTCCGATAGTGACTAAAAGGTCCAGGCCCAGCTGGGCTGCTTTTTTTCCTGCCTGGATATGGAATTCAGTCTCATTTTTCCCTAATTCCAGCATGTCTCCCAGAATCGCTACCTTTCTATTCCCGGGAAGTTCTGCCAGGTCTTTAAGCGCCATTTCTAAAGCGGCAGGATTGGAATTGTAAGAGTCATCTATCAGTTTAATGTTATTCTCAAGATGGACCAGACCGCCACGGTTGGGAAAAGCCGTTAGATGTTTTGCCTGGTCTGCGATCTTTTGAGCTGGGATTGAGAGAGCATAAGCCACACCTGCAGCTGCAAGAAAGTTGTATAGAGAACTTTTGCAAAAAAACGGGATAAATATTTTTGTCTTTTCTTGACCGTAATTCAGGTCAAAAGTTGTTCCCTTCCAGCCGTCTTTTCTTATATTTTCAGCTGATATGTCATGTCCTTCGGATGTTCCGAAGAAGAGCTGCTTGCCTTTTCTTTTTCCGGCTATTTCTTTTACCAGAGAATCATCTCCGTTCAAAACTGCTGTGCCTTTGGATTTCATGCCGTCCAGGATCTCTTTTTTAGCCAGAGCTATATCCTTAATGTCTTTAAAAAACTCAAAGTGTACCGGTTTTATATTGGTGATGACTGCAATATCAGGGGGAGCAATACGGGTTAGAGCAGTGATTTCTCCGGGAGAACTCATTCCGTATTCAAGAACCGCCAGTTCATCCTCCTTTGTAAGCCGGAGGAGGGATAGGGGAAGACCCAAGTAGTTGTTATAATTTCCTTCTGATTTTAAGATGTAGCGGTTATTTGAAATAAGGGCGGCAGTGAATTCCTTAGTGGTTGTTTTACCCACACTGCCTGTAATACCGATGACCTTGCTGTTTGATTTCTGGAGGATTCTTTTTGCTAATAATTGTAGCGCCTGTACAGTATCTTTTACCTGAATCAAGGCCGTTTTTTGATTTGGAAGCGGTATTTTGTGTGAAATGACTGCTCCTGCAGCTCCTTTTTGGACTGAATGGGAAACATAATTATGTCCGTCTCTTTCTGCAGTTATGGCAAAAAAGAGTTCGCCTGGTTTAGATTGGCGGGAGTCGATATTAAACCGGTCAAAGCTGAGATAGGGGGAGCCCTGGAGGATTTTCCCCTCCATTTTTTGAGCCAGCTCATCCAGTCGTAATTCAGCCAAGTTGCTTAGCCTCCATATCTTTTAAAATCTCCCGGACCACTTCTTTGTCATCAAAGTGGATTGTTTTGTTTCCGGTTATCTGATAGTCCTCGTGCCCTTTTCCGGCTATTAGTATATAATCGCCTTTTTTTGCTTTTGACAGGGCTGTTTTAACAGCTGTTTTCCGGTCGGGCTGGATCTCGTATTTGCCCGGCCCGGTTATTTTAATGCCTTCCTCGATCTGGGAGATAATAGATAAAGGGTCTTCTGAGCGGGGGTTGTCTGAAGTGATTATAGTCCAGTCAGATAATTTACCTGCAATTTTACCCATCCGAGAGCGTTTTGTTTTATCTCTATCTCCTCCTGCGCCGAATGTCAGAATTATTTGCCCTTTACATAGCGTCCTGGCAGTTTCCAACAGGTTCTTTAAGGGGTTGTCAGTGTGGGCATAGTCAACAAAAATATGGAATCCAAAAGGATTTTCTATTTTTTCAAACCTCCCGGGCACTCCTTTGAGTTCAGCTATTCCGGCTTTTATAGCGGTCAGCGGGACTTTCAAGGTAAGGGCTGCTGCAACAGCAGTCAGAATGTTATATATGTTAGGTTTGCCCAAAAGCGGTGAAGATAGGGAAAGACTCCCGGCAGGAAATTTAACAGAGAGCTCGATTCCTTTTTCTATGAAAGAATATTGTTTGGCATATACAAGGGCGGTATCGGATTCAAGGCTGCAGGTAATAATCCCTCCCGGTAATTGCGCCGCTAACTTTTGACCCCAGGGGTCATCTGTATTTATTACTGCCATACTTTTCCGGTTGAGAGAAAACAGCTTTTTTTTCGAACTGAAATATTTTTCCATGGAGCGGTGATAGTCAAGGTGTTCGCCGCTTAAATTGGTGAATATGGCGACATCAAAATCTATACCTACCGGTCTTTTCATCTCAAGAGAATGGGATGAGATCTCAAGAATGTTGTGAGTTGCTCCTTTGGCAAGCATTGTTTTCATCATTCTTTGCAGGTCCGGAGCCTCGGGTGTAGTTCTCACTGCTTTACGTGACAGACCGGGTCCCCGGTAAAAAATAGTCCCTATCAAACCCGGCTTAAACCCGGCTTGTTTAAGGATTTCTTCGATTAAATATGAGACTGTTGTCTTGCCTTTGGTACCGGTTATTCCCAAAGTTTTCATATTTTGGGAAGGGTGCCCGAAAAAATTAGCTGAGCATAATGCCAGCGTTTCTCTGGCATCGAAGGCTTGTATCCAGTTCCCAGTGAATTTGTCAGGTTTTTTCTGTTCAGAAAGGATGGCGGCTGCTCCTCTTGAGACAGCTTCATCCACAAAATTAAGGCCGTCGGTCTTTTCTCCCTTAAGAGCGGAAAACATGTGGCCGGAATTTACTGTTTTTGATGAATAGGAGATTTCGGTAATTATTTTTTCTTTATTACCGGAGAAGCTGACTACCGGAATCCCTGAAAAAACCTCTTTCAGTTTCATTTTTAGTCCTGCCTCCCCAATCTTGCCGTTATCAGAGGCTGTGAGGCGGTTGTCTCCTGAGGGACTTGAAGGTACTGAAGGGTATAGGCTCCTACATCCCTGAAGACAGGAGCTGCTATTTCTCCGCCGTAATATTTTCCCTGAGGGTCATCAATTACAACTATTATAGATATGACCGGCTTGGCTGCTGGCACAAAACCAGTAAATAATGATATGTGAGAGTTGGAGGAATACCGGCCTGTTTTTTTGTCGAGTTTCTGGGCGGTCCCGGTCTTGCCGGCTACAGTGAAGCCGTTTATGCTCGCCTCTTTTCCCGTACCTTCTGTTACTGCTTTGGTTAGAATATCAGTTAATATCAGGGCGGTTTGAGTAGATAAGACTCTTTTATATTCACCGGGATTACTTTCAAACTTTTTCGGGATGTTTTTGGCGATTCGGAAAGGAATTATGACACCCCGGTTGGCTAAAACATTGACAGCCTGCAGCATTTGAATGGCGGTAACTGAAATCTCATAACCGATAGAGAGTGAGGCAGGGGAGATTGCTTCCCATTTTTCAAGTGAATGAAAGGTCCCTTTTTCTTCCGCCCAGAGGTCAATTCCGGTTTTAGAGCCGAAACCATAGGCTTTTATCATGTTGTAAAATGTCTTTTCACCCAATTTATCACTGATAAGAGTTGCTCCGACATTAGAAGAATGGATGATAACCTCAGGAAATGTGAGAATATCATATCTGTGATGATCCCGGATGGTCTTTCCTGAGATCCGCCGATAGCCTTTACTGCAGTCAAATTTATCATTTAGGCTGACTTTTTTTGATTCAAGAGCTGCTGATGCTAAGATTATCTTGAAAGTCGAGCCAGGATCAAAGCGAGGATGGATAGCTTTTATTCTGTCTGTCAGGCTTAGTTGAGATGGAGGGTGGTTCAGGTTGAAATCGGGATAATTGGCCATAGCCAGGATTCCGCCGGATTCCGGGTGGGAAACGATGACGGTGCCCCATTTTGCTCTTGCTTTCAGCACAGCTTTTTTTAATTCCCTGGAGGCATAATACTGGATAGTTTCATCAATAGTCAGGTATAGATCCTTGCCCGGTTGGGGATTTTTGAGGATCTCATACCTGTACTGCCGCTTTTTGGCATCTATTAGATTTAAACGTTTGCCTTTTTTACCGCCCAGGATGGAATCGTAGGTTATTTCGATACCGCTCTGGCCTTTGTTGTCAATATTTACTCTGCCGATCACATGAGCTGCCAGGTTTTTTTGGGGATAAAACCTTTTGCTTTCCTCTAAAAGGAAGATACCGCCAAGATCGAGATTCTTTACTTTTTCAACAGCTTCAGGAGAAATTTTTCGCTTCACATATATAAAGTTTTTTTTCTTTTTTATCCTTGTTTTTATTTTTTTGATATCTTCGGCTGACAGCCCCAGGATTCTTTTCAGCCTGTTAATTTTTTGAAAATGAAGTTCGTTTGCTTCATCCTTAAAGGGGGAAAAGAAAACGGATTGACAGGGAATACTCCGGGCGAAGATATTGCCATGACGGTCAAAGATCGTCCCCCTTCTGGGGAAAATATCGACTTTATCCTGATTCTGATCAATAACTCTTGCTTTCAGGCGGGGATGCTGGATTATCTGAAGCTGAACAAGGCGGAATATAATAACTCCGAACCAGAGCGTAAAGAAAAGAACTAGTAAGGTTGTTCTTTGCCCGATTTTTTTTTGATACAAATCTTTCATTTTAAAATTGCTATTTTTGATTTTGGCTGCTTTCTACATAAATTATCTGGTCTTTCTTAGAATCCTTAAGGAGAAGCTCTTCTTTTGCGATTATTTCTACTCTGTAAAGTGACAGTAGGTAAGATTTTTTAGCCTCCAATTCTTCCACTTCCTTTTTTATGGTTTTGACCTGGTTTTTCAGATCCGCAGTTTCAATCCCTAACTTAAATGATTGCGCTTGATGCCAGAGATAGAATGTAAATATGGAGATGGCTATCAGGGTAAAAAATACTCCTAAAGCAATGTCTTTCTTTTTAAACTTTTTTCTTACCATTTATAATCTCTCTGCAGCTCGTAATTTGGCTGATCTTGATCTGAAATTAGTGGAAACCTCTTCTTCGTTAGGTTGAACCGGTTTTTTGGTAAGTACCTTAATCTGGGAAAAAAAATCTCCTGCTCGGGCTAAGTCATTAAAGGTGTGTTTTACGATCCTGTCCTCCAGGGAATGAAAGGAGATGGCAGCAATGCGGCTCTGGGGGGTCATTTTTTTAATGGATCTTTTCAAGAAATGTGACAGCCCTTTTAATTCCTGATTAACTTCGATCCGCAGTGCTTGAAAAACTCTGGCTGCAGGATGGGTTTTTCCTTTTTGAGGCCTCCAGCGGCATACTATTTCAGTGATTTTAAGCAGCTCTGTTGTTGTGGTGATTTTTTTAATTTTGCGCTTTGATATTATTTCTCTAGCTATCCTTCTGGCCTGTCTCAGCTCTCCAAAATCATAGAAGAGCTGAGCCAGGTGATGTTCCGAGTATTTATTTATTATCTTTGATGCGGTGCAGTTATTCCTGAGGTCCATCCGCATATCCAGGGGACCCTCCTGGTTATAACTGAAACCTCTTTCCGGGCTGTCAAGTTGAAAAGATGAGATCCCGAAGTCAAGTAGGATAGCTTTTACTTCCTCGAAATCTAGCTTAAGGTCAGGCATATATCTAAAATCTGAGTGATAAAGCTTGACTCTGTCAGCATAGGGCTTAAGTCTTTCTTTAGCTTTTAAAAGGGATTTTTCGTCGAGGTCAAAGGCAATTACTTTGGCATCGGGATTTCTTTTGAGTATTTCAAGCGAATGTCCTCCTGTCCCTAGAGTGCAATCAATATAGATGCCTTTTTGCTGAATCTGAAGATATTTTGCGACTTCCTCAATAAGGACTGGTGTATGAAGGGAATTTCTCATTCCCCCTCTCCCTTGGGAGTGAGATCTGCGATTCGTTCAAGATCTTCATCAGTCAGGGGGTTCTGTTCCAGGGTTTCATTTAGAACATCTTTATTCCAGATTTCCAAATGATTATTGAGCCCGATGACTTCGACTTCATATTGGAGACGGGCTTTTTCCTGGAGGGTTTGACTAAGCAGGATTCTTCCTTTAGAATCTATTTCATAATAAGTTCCGTTACGGTTGACCCGGCGCATAAAATTTTTAACCCGGGGTTGGAGATGAAAAAGTCCCTTGTCAGTAACACCTGTGAGTTTATTCCAGACTGGAAGCGGATAGACCTGGACTGCTTGATCATTTAGAGAAGTGATGAATAATTCCTTTCCGTATTGCTCCTCAATAGCCGCCCGGAACTTTTGCGGAATTTTTAATCTTCCGCTTTTGTCAAGACGGGCCGAGTAGCTTCCTAATAGATAATTTCCCAATTTGTCCCGTTTTGTCCCATTTTTATCTAAATATATATACTAATAGGGGGCGTTGTCAAGAGAAAAATACATTTTATTTGCTTTTATTTGCAATTTTTCTAGAATTTTCCCTGAAAATTGGAAATATGGGGGAATACGGGGAAAAACGGGACAGAAATTAGGGGACGGGTGTTGCGTGCCCGGGAAGCTAGAAAATTCTTATTGTCTTTAAAAGTTAAGAAGGAAATCAATCAGCATGAAGTAGAAAAGGCTGTAAAAAAGATCGATAGCAAAATTTTAAAGCCCTTCTGGAGAAAATAAATAGAATAGTTCAGGTTATTTGATCTTCGCTAGAGCTTTGGCAGCCTCAGCATGGTCCGGATCAAGAGAGAGAGCTTTTTTAAATGCGCTTGCAGCTTTGTCTTTTTGGCCCTTTTGTAAAACAGCTTGTCCTAAATAATAATATGCATCAGAAAACGGGTCCTTTTTACAAGTGAATTCCAAATCTTCAATAGCTCCGTCCAGGTCTCTTCCAAATCCTTCAGGGGCATTAAGACGCCCCATAGCCCGGCCGAAATGAGCGGTGGCATTGTCCGGGCCTAACCTGATGGCTTCCTCAAATTCCTGCATAGCACCCATTCCGTACTTCATCATATTAAGTGGATTGTCGTCTTGGGCAAGGCTGCCCATGACCATTCCCTTCCAGGCATGCAGATCTGCATTGTTCGGATCTTTGGTGAGGAGGGAATCAATGACCTCAAGAGCCTCCTGGAATTTATTTTCATCAAAAAGTTTTTTAGCTTGATCCAAAGATAACTCGCCGCTTAATTCAGCGGATTTTTCTGGAACCTGAGCCGCAGTAGAAGAAGGCTGGGCAGGAACGGATGTTTTATTCCCCAAAAACTGAGGCAGCATTTTCAGTAAGACCGGGAGCATTTCCTGAAGGAGCGAAGGCTTTTTTTCTTCTAAAGGAAAAAGCTTGATATTTATATCTTTCCCGTCGATGATCAATACTCCTATAGGGATTGCCTTCCCGCCCATTCCGCCTCCATATCCGTTTGCGGCACCTCCGGCCCCGAGCCCGAATTTGATTCTGGCAAAAGGGATGACAATGGTCTTTCCGGAACGGATCGGTTTGCCGATAATAGAATCCACTGTAAAGTTTGACATAAGCTGGTCAAATTTTTGGAGAGAATCATCAACCGTGGATTTCGATTGAGCTTGAAGCTGGCAGGTGAAAACCAATATTATTATTGTTGCAAAAATAACTACGTGTTTTATATTCATGATATTCTCCTTATTTCCTGGGGGCTTTTCCTGCACTTATAAATTTTGTCTCTGATTTGGTGATAATGATAAAGCCCAGAGGTTTTGCTTCTCCGCCTAAATAAAATCCGCCACCCATCTGTTTGCCTCCTGCAGGTCCACCCCCACCGCCACCATAACCGATATCGAGCATAATAATAGGGATTATGGTAGTGCTGCCTACTTTGATAGGATCCCCTACGATCTTTTTGATATGCAGGTTCTTGATTAAACGTTCGGTCATGGATTGAGTTAGCTTGATTATTGGATTCTGTTGTTGAGGTCGGATATTCGGGGATTTTTTTTCCGGGACTGGAGCAGAAGCGACCAAAAGGAATACAAATAAGGAAATAATCAGGATTAAAACCATTTTTTTTACCATTTTTTCCTCCTTTTTTATGTTGGGCAGAGTGAGTATATACCTCTCCCAACTGAGATTCCATAGTGTTCTACGAAATATTTATTAAAAAAGTTTACGGTGCGTTAAAATATTTTCTATCTAGCTGGTCCCCACCGCTTACATGTCATGGCATTCTATTCCCGATTTACCTTCTTGTATTTGACTTTAGCAGCTTGGCTTATGGGTTCGTATTCAGCTCCCATTATACCGCGGACAGCAGTGTATTCTCCGGGAAGATCTGTCATGCCGAATCTGTCTCTGCTTTCCCTAGGTTGTGATTCCATTTTTTATGAATAGTTCAGGTTAGAAATTCATAGAAGGGGAAGGAGTGTTTCTTTGAATCAGTTTTCTTTAAGATTGTTATTCTGGTATGATTAAAACGTAAGGATATTGAATATTGCATATAAAAACCGTTTATTATATTTTACTTATTTTTTCTCTGCTATTTGCTTTATCCTTTGTGAGCTGTGAGAATCAGACTGACAAGGAAGGATTTTCTCTTATTGAAGCCACTATTTCAGACATCCATACTGCCTACAGGTTGGGAGAATTAAACTGCCGGCAGCTGGTTGATATCTATCTGGCACGCATCCAAAAGTATGACCAAATAACCCAGTTAAATTCCATTGTAGTAATCAATCCCCATGCCTTGGAGCGAGCAGATGAATTAGACATGGAATTCAGGCGGACCGGCATACTTCGTCCTCTGCATGGGATTCCGCTCATTGTTAAGGATAATTATGAGACCAAAGACTTGCAGACTACCGCCGGGTCTGAAGCTCTAAAGGATTTTTTTCCTCCTGATGATGCTTATCAGATTCGAAAACTCTGCGAGGCCGGAGCTATTATTCTGGCTAAATCCAATATGGCTGAGTGGGCTTTCAGTCCCTATCAGACTCAGAGCTCTATAGCGGGGATAACCAGAAATCCCTATGATTTGAAGCGGGTTCCTGCCGGATCAAGTGGCGGAACCGCTGCTGCTGTAGCCGCCAATTTCGGAGTATTAGGGCTGGGAACCGATACAGGAAACTCAATACGGGGTCCTTCCTCACACTGTTGTTTAGTTGGCCTCCGCTCTACCATGGGGCTTACCAGCCGGGATGGTATAATCCCTCTTTACTCTCGTAATGATGTTGGAGGACCCATGTCTCGAACCCTAGAGGATGCTGTGAAAATTTTAGAGGTCATTGCCGGATATGACCCAGCTGATCCCATAACTGAAGTCTGTAAGGGGAAAGTTCCTAAAAACTACACTCAGTTTTTGGATGAGGATGGACTTCAGGGGGCAAAGATCGGAGTGTTCCGCTTTTACACGGATCTGCCCCATGTCGACTCACAGGTAGTGGAACTTTTTGAAAAGGCTCTGGAGGTTATGAAAATAAAAGGAGCGAGGATTGTAGATCCCTTTGTGATTCCTAACTTAGGAAGTCTGATTAAAAACTTGTGGTGTGATACATTCCGTTATGATGTGAATAAATATTTTAATTCCCTTGGGGATAAGGCTCCGGTCCAAAATTTATTGGAAGTTTACAATTCTAATAAATTTTCTTTATATATAAAAAAAAGACTATACAAAGCCCTGGAGGTTCCTTCTTCTGATAAACCAGCTTGTCAAGATGTATATCATGAGCCCCGTAATATCAGGTTTCGAAAAGCTGTGTTAGAGGCTATGGACAAGCAGGAAGTGGACTTTATTGTCTATCCTACTTGGAGTAATCCGCCTAACAGGCTGACCAATCCAACAAGTCATGCTGGAGATAACAGCCAGTTGATCCCGCCCCATACAGGCATGCCTGCATTGAGTGTGCCCATGGGTTTCACTTCTAAAAATCTTCCAACAGGATTACAGATAGTAGGAAGGATATTTACAGAACCTGAATTGATCCGGGTAGCTTATGCATATGAACAGGCCACTCAACACCGGCGACCCCCAAAAAAATTTCGCTAACAACCTGCAGCTTATGCGTAACTTCGTAGGAGACAGCTGTCCTCACCGGCTTTCCGCAATTACAGCATATGTTTTTGGGGGGGGGAGCTGAGAATTAATTAATCGGTTAAATTGCTGGCTATAACTTGTTTTGCTGTTTCGAAATCTTCCTCTTTGACTAAGACAGTTATCTTGCCGAGTCCGTCTGCTGAGAAAGCGTGAACGGATTGAACGACCAGCCCTTTAAGAAAAACTGAAATACCGTGGCTCTCTAAGAGACTCTTGATCACTTCAGCCTCAACCGGGCCCTGGACTGTTTGCACTTCTATGAATTTCAGATTTGGATTTTTTTTGTTTTTTTTGTCTATCATCTTTCCTGTTCCTTCCGCTTAAAATAGTCTTCCAGGATTTGTTCATGGTCAAATGCCAGAGGAAAATTTATTTCTTCCCGAGTATATATTCCGATATCCTGAGCATCATCCTGAGCTATGGGTATCCCGCTGGCTGATGCTACAAAAACTGTAGTTATCGTATGTTTTCGGGTATCGCGTTTAGGATCAGAATATGTGTGGAGTTGGTATTTAAGTTTTATATCGAGAGAGGTTTCTTCTTTTGCCTCCCGGACCGCAGCCTCCTCCAGTGATTCGCCATAATCTACAAAACCACCTGGGATAGCCCATCCGTAAGGAGGAAATTTGCGTTTGATCAATATGATCCCCAGGCGGCCGTCGTCGCGTTCTATTTCAATAATTGAGTCGGCTGTAGGAGCTGGGTTTTTGTATTTAGTCATATTATCCTACCCTATCCATGAAAAATATCGATATATATAATATAAAGTAAAATGCAAATTGTAAATTGTTTCATTGCTTCATTGTTAAAAACTAGCCTGACCTATTCATAAAAAAATGGCGGTGTTTTTATTATTAATTTTTTTTCAGTGATATGCAAGATTCTTTTGAGAATGATTACTTTAACTATTTTCTCGTTTTTGTTTTTAATTTTAATCGCCATTTTTTTACCATTCAGGCGAGCCGATCTTACCGCATC
>JAUVXM010000103.1 GCA_030603565.1 Candidatus Aminicenantota bacterium | reverse complement strand
ATGAGCAAAATTGCTATCATTAAGAGGATACAAGGAAAATACAGGTTGATATTTCACATTAATTAATTTCTTTAATATCAATGTATTATACAATAAGATATGCTCAGAATTACCAACTAATTGGGAGATGAACCTATTTTATTAATAACAATCTCCACTCAATTTCATCCGCATGCAACTATTCCGCAAAATTTTCGTCTTTATTATAGAGGGAGAGCTATATGATTAAAAACTATTTCAAAATTGCTCTAAGAAACATCCTAAAACACAAAGGCATTTCTTCTATTAATATTGTTGGTCTGGCTATAGGAATTGCCTGCAGCATTCTCATTCTACTATTTGTAGCACACGAGTTAAGTTATGATAAATTTCATGAGAAGGCTGACAGAATTTATAGACTAGCTATCAGAGCTTCTATCGGCGATACGAAAATTAACCAGACTTATTCCTCCTCAGAAACATTCAGGAGACTGCTCGTGGATTTCCCTGAAATTGAAAAGGGAGTCAAGATTTTGAGGCTTGGAAGGACTCCTGTTACATTGGGTGAACTAACTTTTTATGAAGCAGGATTTTTTGCCGTTGACTCTACATTCTATGAGGTTTTTTCCATTCCCTTGATCCACGGTAATCCCCAAACGGTTCTAAAAGAACCCAATACTATGGTCCTTTCTAAAGATACAGCAATGAAATATTTTGGAGAAACAAACGCTGTCGGTAAAACCCTAAGAGCTGATTTTTCATACGAGGCAGGCAGCATTGACTTTAAAATCACCGGAGTGTCAGAGAATGTTCCTGATAATTCTCATTTTCATTATAACATGCTTATTTCTTCAGCCAGTTTTCCGGACGCAATCAATAATACCGGCTGGTCATCAAACAATTTCATTACCTATCTTCTCCTAAAAAAGGGCACATCTCAACATTGGCTTGATGAAAAACTCGTAGAATTCACGCGGAGACATATGGGCGGTGAAGAATTTGACGCATGGGTTGCTCAGGACAATTATTGGGAATATTATTTGCAGCCGATCACGGATATACACCTGAATTCAGACCTTAATGGAGAGTTTGAAGCAAATGGGAATAAAACATATGTCCTTATGTTTTCTGTAATAAGTGTGATCATCTTACTGATTGCCTGCATAAATTTTATGAACCTCTCCACAGCCAAATCATCACTTAGGGCAAAAGAAGTTGGATTGAGAAAAGTTGTCGGTTCAAGCAGAAGCAAGTTGACGCTTCAATTTTTATGTGAGTCCGTTATCTTGAGTTTTATATCTCTGGCTTTAGGATTAATAATCATCCAAATCCTTCTGCCTGCATACAGAAATTTCATCGGCAGGCAACTCCACATGCGTTACTTTGATAATTTTTTGGTTATCCCTTCATTACTGGCTCTTGGACTTCTGGTGGGAGTCATCTCGGGTTCCTATCCGGCATTTTTTCTTTCATCTTTTAAACCCATTTCCACCCTTAGAGGTAAGATAAGCAGCAGTAAAGGCAGCGCAATGCTGAGAAATGTACTCGTCATATTCCAGTTCGCCATTTCAATATTTTTGATCATTGGAACGCTGGTTGTATTCCAACAGCTGAAATTTTTTCAAAATACAAAATTAGGTTTTGAAAAGGAACAGGTTTTAGTCGTCCTCAATCCAGGAGCCCTAGAAAATAATGTTATGCCTTTTAAAGAAACCCTGCGTAAATACAGAGATGTTATTAATGTATCCGGCTCAAACACACTACCAGGAAGAAGTTTTAGTAATATTGGATTCGGGGCTGAGGGTGTTGAAAAAAGCTTTACATTGAACCTCTGTGTTTGTGACTACGATTTTCTTGATACATTAAAGTTGGAACTGGCCCAAGGACGATTCTTCTCAAAGGAGTATGGTACAGATTCCCATGCGGCTGTGCTTAATGAAAAGGCTGCTAAGTTATTAGGATGGGAAGATCCGATTGGTAAAAAAATCAATAATTGGTCAACGAATAGGGGAAATTTTACAGTTGTGGGAGTTATCAAAGATTATCACTATGAATCACTCTATCAGGAAATCAGACCGCAAGCCTTATTCCTTTCCGGCGGTTACTATCAAAATGTTGAAAGTTATATATCTGTACGTCTAAACACCAAAAATGTCTCTGAAACAGTCAAATATATTGGAAACACCTGGAATGATTTTGCGGCCGGCAAACCTTATGAATATTCTTTTCTCGATAAAGACTACGACAATTTGTATATAAATGAAATACAAACCCGCTCCCTTTTTTCGATCTTCTCATTTCTTGCCATATTCATCGCCTGTTTAGGATTGTTTGGACTGGCATCATTTGTGGCCGATCGTAAAACCAGGGAAATCGGCATTAGGAAAATTTTGGGTGCTTCAGTTCCGAGAATTGTGAGAAATCTGAACAAAAGTTTTGTAATATGGGTGTTAATAGCTAACCTGATAGCCTGGCCAGCTGCGTGGTATGTTATGAACAAATGGCTGCAAAATTTTGCTTATCGTATTGATCTGTCCTGGTGGATGTTTATTTTGGCAGCAGTATTGGCTTTGATCATTGCCTTGATGACTGTGAGTTTCCATACGATAAAAGCAGCCCTTAAAAATCCCGCCGATTCACTGCGGTATGAATAAAAACAGGGCATTAAAAAAATTATATTAAGGAAGTCAGGATTTTTAAATAGATAAAGCGTATAGGCTGAAAATATAGTCAGATGATAAGAATAGTGATCAAAGGGAAGATCGGACCTTTAAACAATTTAATGGTAAATCTTGACCAGGCCAGCGGATATGGCAAGCAGAAACAGGATACAGAGTTCTGGAAGCTTGACGGCAGCAAAACTATCTGCGGCCGTGAAAAGATGTAGTCGCCTGACGAACCATCGACTCAAATACTGTTTTTGCATTACAATATTTAGTGACCGGATAAATATCTATTAATATTCGGTGATTGGTATAGGTCTTTTCATCAAGCTCCTGATTAAGAAAAAGAAGAGAATATTCGCCTTCTATAAGATATACAAACCGCGTTTCATCATAATAATCCCAGCATATCCCGATCCGGTCATTCTTGGATAATGATTTAAAATCAGGCCGATGGATAATTTGCGGTTTTAGCTCCCGGAAAATCACTGGAAGCAGGACATTCGTGACAGGTCCCCAGGTATAAGTTTCCCGGTTAAATTTAAAAAATTTATCAAAATAAAACGTTTTTCCCTCCGGTTTATCCATAAGGTTTCCCGTGTATACAGCCATAATGATCTCATCTGCTCTGCGGAAAGATCTTCTCATCTCTTCACCCATGGCACGATGATATGGCTTCATAGCAACAGGCGCAGGCTCAATATAAGAGGCAGCTTCTATGCTTAGAGGCTCATCAGATGCTTCAGGTTCGGATTTAACCGCAGATGTTGAGGCACAGTTTATATTTAAAAAAACCGCTAAGCTTAATCCTGTAACTCCGGCTATAATCTTTTTCCAGGTCATGTTTACCTCGCGTGTTATCCTCTTTAAAGCCATTTTTTCTTAAAATAACAAATATCCCGGGAAATTTAAAGAAGTTTAATCATATCCAGATTTCAGATATAATAAGATAAATCTATTAAAAAAGCACAAATTCAAAAGGAGCAAAGTCAAATGAGCATTGATTCTTTAATGGGAATGGAACTGTTTAAATGGGTCATATTACCTTTACTAATATTCATATCCAGAATTCTCGACGTATCTCTGGGAACTATGCGCATTATTTTTGTTTCTAAAAGACTAAAATTTCTTGCTCCTTTTCTTGGCTTTTTCGAAGTCTTAATCTGGCTGACAGCGATCAATATCATTATGCGAAACCTAAACAACGTTGTCGGATATTTAGCATATGCCCTGGGATTCGCAATGGGAAACTATATTGGCATTTGCCTGGAAGAGAAACTTTCAGTCGGACAGGCTTTCCTGCGTATAATCACTAAGAAGAATGCCGCCGAATTTATAAATATTTTAAGAGAAAAAGGCTTTGGCGTTACAAATGTAAGAGCCACAGGGAAAGATGGAAAAGTAAATATTATCTTTATGGTCATTAACCGGCGCGATTATGAAAAAGTCATTTTATTAATGAACCAATACCACCCAAAGGCTTTTTTCACACTGGAAGACGTCAGCTTCGCCAGAAAAGGATTTTATCCCCATAAAAAAACAATAAGGATGAATCCGCATTTGAAACCTCTTAGGTTTTTCAGAAAGGGGAAATAAAATCGACTTCAATGACTTTTCCGCCCTTTTCAGCAATCGGAGTTACCTCATGAAAAACTTTCATCCGGTCAGTACCAGGTTCCCCCACCTTCACTGTATAAGTGCCTACTGAAAAAACCCAGGGAGTAAAAGTATTGCCTTTGGCCCTGAGAGTGTAAATAGTCTCGCCTTTTTTTTCTCCGATTATCTGAAATACCGGGTCTGTTAAACCTGATACCTTATATGTTGGAAGATAAGCAACAGGCTTGCGTCCGTAATTGTCCATTTGGTTAATCTTGACCGGCCAGCCCGGATACTGTTCGTTGTCCGCAACATTGGGATCACCTAACCGCGGCCAGCATTCAATGGTTATATCCCGGGTTACCCGGTTAAAGCGTACCAGGCCGAATCCAGTTGCCCGGTCATATAGATTAGAGGGCTTTTTCCCGGTAAAAGTGGGATTTGAAACTGCATAAACAGTAATTTTATTCCCGAACCCATCTGCAAATTCGCCGGTGTATTTTGGAGCACTAGGTTCCCGGTTTTTTCCGGGAAGGGGGGGATACCAGCGACGCGGCCACACATTAGAAACTGAGGGAACACATAAGGCAAAACCTGCATCATTGCACTCATCCACACCATAACAAATAGTAGTCCCTAAATGCTGGTCACCGGCAATATGCAGCGCAAATCCTTTGCGAATAGCCTGGATAGCCCGGTTACGTCCCGACTGAGGCCAGCCATTAGAATCCAGATCTGTTACGATACGGTCGTTTTTTGCATATTCTCCCTTAGGTAATATCCGCAGGCGTGGTACAATCTTATCGTCAAAGACATCCTCCGGCAAAGTGGCCACATTGGCAAAGATAGTCTGAGAAAGAAGTACTTTCATCCAGACGCCACTGCTCCAGTCAGCAGCCCACTGCTCCAGAAAATCAAGCTGGCGTTTTCCAAGGAGTACGGCTTCAGGAACATCAGCATCTTTTTCCGCATCAAAATCTTGATTCTGCGGCCAACCGTTCCATATTTCGGCTTCAGGAAGCAGCGGTTTGGGGGCGGACTTGAATTTTCGGTCTTCAATTATAGCAAAACTGATCCCAGCATAGTTTAAGGAAGTATAATAAACCTCTATTCCCTGTAAGACCGGGGCAGGATCAATAGGGTCAGGAAGATGGCTTGTCTGAGTTTTCTGGACCATATTGACCCACCAGGGGGGCATTTTATACCCTCCGGTATCCTGTTTGTCAGATTCTGTTCCCTTAGAACCACAGGCTTTTCCTTCTGCTCCCCACAGATTCCCATGAAAAACATCATGATCATCCGGGATACATATAACAGGACGGTTACGGATAAGGTCCTTATAGGCCCATCCCCATTGATACCATTTTCCAAGATAGCCGATCGCAGCCTTTTCGACCGGTTTTCGCTGAACACCGCGGCCTCCTACTCCTTCATAAATCTGGTCACCTGAAAAAAACAGCAGATCAGGGTCATGTGCCTCTACACTTTTTGAAATATCGGTATTTGGGAAGCCCAAATCATTATTCCCGGTAAAAGCAGCTACTACGACCTCTTCCTGTTTGACCGGTTCTCTACGGATTACACCCTGCCAATCGCATTCGCAGACCTGATCTTTTGTTTCTCTCATCTTATAGACCAAGCAGTAGGGAATATCCCGGGTATTGTCCCAATGTGGAACTCGGAAAGTTGCAGTGAAGGAATTTTCCCGGATAATTTCTTCTGCAATAGCAGTCCATTTATTCTCCCCTTTTTTTACTTGTAATCCTACAGTCCGGGTATCCTCTTTCCCAAGAGGAGGCATTTGAGCAGTAAGTTTTAAAACCTGATCACTCAGTGTATACTGGGCAAAAAGAATAGGTCCGAAAGCCCTCTCAGGAAAACGATCGATTTTTGTGCCGCCGATAGTCCAATGAGAGAACCAGAAGCTTGGATATGAATCAAGGACAAATCCTCCCTCTTTTAAGGGGGGAAAATGAGCAACTAAACCAAGGCCTCCTGAAAAATATTTTGCAGGTAAGCCGCTCTTTTTAACCTGACCCAGCAATTTCCCGGTTTCAGGATTATAGGCAGATAGCTCTAAAAAGTAGTTTTCGTCCTGAGGCTTAAGTCTGACTTGAAGCTTTACTTCTTTAATAAGCTGTTTTTCAAGGGCGGGATCCGGAACGATTTGAACCGCATCCAGGGATTTTCCAATAAACAATCCTCCCTTCATGGTAATCCCCGCTTCCAAGCCTTTACCACGGACAGCCGTATCCCGATACTCATCAAACCGGCCCTTAGCGCCAATCCGAAAACCGGCCCAGGCATGTGTATTCACATCCTGCTTGGAAGTAATCCTTCCAATATTAATACTCATGTTCAGGTCACCCGGCCGCTCTCCCAAATCCCTGGTTAAGAGGCTGACATATCTGTCATAAGCGCTTACGAGACATTCCAGACGGCCGTCAGATACTCGCCAGTCCTGCAACCTGTTGGCCCAAAAATCCGCACCAATCCAGACCCGGTCGAGTCCATCACTCCATTTGCTGGAAAATTCAATAGGTTGTTCGCCACCTCTACATCCGGCAAACATAAGAAAAATTAAAAAGGTTAGACTAAAAATTGTTTTTTTTTGCATAATCCTAAAAATTTTTCTCTCCCTAACACTCCTAACCTGGACTCGTGAATAATCCAGGCTAATAGCTTATATCATAGGAACAAATTTAGGTCAATAAAAGGCAGGCCTTGTGCTATACTACAGAGCTAATGGAAACTTTGCTGAATTTTTCCTTATCGGGACAAACGCTTTCTCTGGCCTCAGCATTTATCTGGGCCATAGCGGTCATACTTTTCAGGATAAGTGGTAAAGCCGTTCATCCCCTTGGACTTAATCTATATAAATCTCTCCTGGCCACCTTCTTATTTATTATAACCATACTTATTCTCAATGAGCCTCTTTTTCCTCTAGTTCCTTTTAAATACTATTGCTTATTCTTATTAAGCGGAGTAATAGGTATCGGAATATCAGACACTCTGTTTTTTGCCTGCCTTAATCGTTTAGGTGCAAGTCTTACTGCCATAGTCGATTGCAGTTACAGTCCTTTTGTGATCTTACTAGCCGCAATATTTCTTTCTGAGAATTTGACCATATTTCAGATCTTTGGGGCTTTTTTAATAATAACGGCAGTAATTGCCGTATCCTACGAAAAAAACAACCTATCCATTCCCCGAAAAGTTCTTCTGACCGGAATCGCTTTCGGAATGGCAGCCATGTTTGCTATGGCTGTAAGCATTATTATAATGAAGCCTCTCCTGGGAAAAACATCGATCATGTGGGCGACCCTAATACGGACTATCGGAGGCCTCCTATTCACCGGTGCAGCTCTCAAGGTTCATCCGAAACGCCGTTCCATCTTGGCTGGGATATTATCGCGTCGCAATTGGAAGACCATGCTTCCCGCCTCTATACTTGGGGGGTATCTATCCCTTATCGCTTGGATTGGAGGGATGAAACTTACCCAAGTATCAGTAGCTTCTGCCTTAAACCAAATGCATACTATATTTATTTTTGTCCTGGGAGTAATATTTCTTAAGGAAGGCATTAGCCTCAGAAAAACCATGGCGCTGCTTATAGCTGTTGTGGGAGTTTTATTAGTAACATTGTTATAATCTCCCCTATTTATATACTTGGAGGAAGTATTAAACCATGCAGAAAAATAAACGTTTGGAAAGGATTATAAGTAACCATTCTAAAATTCGGCAGCGGTTTCCTCTGCTGGAAAAAGATCTTTTCGGCAATAAAAGAACCTATTTAAACTGCGGAGCCGGCACCATAACTGTCGACACGGCCGTAAAAGCCATAGAGGATGCTGCTCGAACATCACATCCCATGCCGGGAGAGGTATATCCGGCAGAAATCGCTACAAAAGACCTGCATTGGGAAGTCAGGAGTATAGCTGCTGATTTTTTAAGTGCAGACTCCCCGGATGAGATCAGCTTCCACCTATCAACCACTAATGCCCTTTTTAATCTGGCTTTTTCTTTTCAAAAACATATATCTAAGAAGCAAAATTTAATTGTTACTGACCTCGACCACATGGCAAATGTGTCTCCCTGGGAAAGAATTTTCGGTGAGGAAATAGGTTGTGAGGTACGAAGAGTACGTATAGATGAGAAATACCGGTTGGATATTGACCACCTCTTATCCCTAGTAGATGAAAATACCGGGATCATTGCCCTTACTATGGCTGCCAATGCTTTTGGCTCAATTGTTCCGCTTAAAAAAATCATAGCTGCTGTCCGGGAAAAATCTCCTGATTGTGCAGTATGTGTTGATGCTGTCCACCATGCTCTTCACGGTTCCATTGATGTGCAGGAGATTGACTGTGATTTTCTAGCTTTTTCCGGATACAAGATATTCGGGCCCATGCTGGGAATCCTGTGGGGGAAAAAGAAATGGATGGATAAACTGAGCCCTTATCGTGTAGAAACTGCAAAAGATATATCTCCCAATAAATTTGAGCAGGGAATGCTGAACAATGCAGTCCTGGCTGCTTTTAAAGCAGCTCTTGAGTACCTACTGTGGCTGGAAAAAAAGGTTATTGACCCTCAAGAAAAGCTTAACTTAGACAGGAGAGCTTGTTTCTCCAAGGTTATGCAGACAATAGAAGAATATGGGACACTGCTTACAAGATGCATCCTTCAAGGGATACAGCACCTTGATCCTAGCAGAATCAGATCTTTTGGCATAACCGACCTGGAAAAGATTAAGGAGAGAGACCCGACTTTTGCTTTTGAGATAGAAGGAATAAGTGCGGCTGAGGTAAAAAAACAGCTCTGGCTTGAATCCGGAATCCAGATCGCAGACGGCAACCATTATTCTGCAGCAGTCTACCGGGTGTTAAAACGCCCTAGCATGTGCCGGGCTTCTTTCTGTCACTACGATACTCTTGAAACTGCAGACATTTTTCTGAAAGCTTTAGAGGAACTTATTTGCATATAGCAAGAATCAGGCCATCTGATACGAGCTCCTGAATAACAGTAACATTTAATATTAGAATCCAGTATGAAATATTGGATTAATAGAATTGCTAATGGGAAAGCAAAAAACAAGACCTGACCCCTATGTCCGGAGGGACGATATGAAACGAGTAATTACTATTCTATTTATTATGCTAGCTCCCCTGGTTATGACCTTACATCCCAGCCAAGAAGGATTCTGGGTTCCCTTTATTACGACACAACCGTAGACATACCTCCTGCGAGCCTTTCAAAAATTAAATATGACCACAATAATACTGTTATCCACAGCAAGGGCTTCAGCATTATTAGCGCCTTAGATTCTGTCCTAGGACGAGAGATTTTTGAGAAGATCTATAAAAAATGTTTAAAGACTTACGGCAGTAAACGCTTAGGATGGAAGGAGCTGCAAAGATTCTACGAAAAAGAAAGCGGCCTTAACTTGAGTTGGTTCTTTGAGCAATGGGTACGCTCAAATAAATACCTCTGTTATCAAATAGAGTCTCAGGAATGCAAACCGGAAGGCAATGGATATCTTTCAACTATCAAAGTGAAACAGTACGGCTCGATGATGATGCCTGTACCGGTCAAGGCGGTCTTTATGGATGGTTCAGAGCAAACAAAACAGACCGACCGTAACCTGGAAACAAGTACTCTGGCCTTTACAAGCAAAGCCAGGTTAAAGGAAGCAGTCCTTGATCCTGAGAACAAACTTGCCATGCTGGATAAGCCTCTTTCGGAAATATCCGAAGAGGCTGCAGAAATGATGTCCCTGGGATGGAGTTATGAGGACAGCCAAGATATTTATGAAAAGTTAAAAGAAGAAAACATTACAAACGGCAACATTTTTTACCGCTTAGGTATGGGATTGTATGAGTATGAACACTACCCTGAAGCCTTTAATTGTTTCCAGAAAATCTCAGCACTTCAGCTAGCCTGGATTATTCACGAGTCGAGGTTGCCGTAGATGCGAGGCACAGGGGATGAAGCTGTGGTATTTCACCGCGAATCCGCTGTAACGAAGCAGATGGGGTGAGATCGGCTCGCCTGAAAGGTAAAAAGTGCCAATGATAAAATTTGTTATTGTTTTTTTGAGTAAAGCATTGGCAATTTTTATGAATAACCAGGATCCGCAGGCGCCGAGAAAAACGAAGA
>JAUVXM010000140.1 GCA_030603565.1 Candidatus Aminicenantota bacterium | reverse complement strand
GCGAAAAGCTCTGTATGGAATATATTGACATATGTGATACCATAGATAAGCAAAAGAACATGGCTCAGAATCGATCTGAGGAGGTCGCTTATTTATAAATGAATATTTTTGCCACCCTTCAGCTCATTAGGGACTATTGTTAAATTGTTCCATTGCTTCATTGTTGAAAGCCAGTATAAGAAAATGATAAATAACAAAAAAACAATTTCCTTATCTGTAATCCTTCTCCTTTTTTCTACAGTTTTTTTTATTACCTGCACAAAATCTTCTTCAAATAAAACTGAACCTAAAGCTGATTATTTCGCCCTTATCCGGACAGAGAAAAAGAAACTCTCTGCAATAGAAGGCGCCAGAGCAAAAATTCAGTTTAACATAAAGAATACAGGGACAGACCCCTGGCATTCAAAAGATAAGCACCCTTGTTTATTCTCCTATCATCTCCAGAATAAAAATGGGGAAACAATACAATATGACAACCGCAGATTTACTCTACCAGGGAAAGTTATGCCCGGGCAAAATATTGACCTTCCCCTTATATTACGTATTCCTCTCAAAGCCGGAGATTACATCCTCGAATTCGACCTGCTGCGGGAAGGAGCCGCGTGGTTTAAAGACTATGGGTCAAAGACTTCAGAAATCAGCTTACATGTTAAAGAAATAAAATGGTCGGATGAGGAAAATATTAACGGCTTGGAATACGGAAAGTATACGCATTTCTCCTCCAGGGTTGAGGAGTTAAACCAGCTCTATAAACTCATTCGGCTCACTTTAGAGCAAAACGAAGTCGAATTTAAGGGCAGATCAGGCCGTGTATACGGTTTTTCCCCAGGAAAGGACTATCCTCAAATCTGGCTGCGGGACGCAAATACAATAATCCCGGCATCTCGGTATTTCTATGATTTACCCTATCTTAGTTCCTGGCTGGAAGAACATCTCTATTTTCAGGAGGAAAACGGGGCTCTGCAAGATTGGATCGATGCCGCCGGACAATCAGACAAAAACACCACCGAAACCGACCAGGAAGCAAGTGCTGTCCAGGCAGCCTTTCAGGTATATCAGCTTAGAGGCTATGACTGGCTGGGGAAAAAAGTGAATGGGCAAAGAATTATAGACCGATTGGAAGCGGCCCTTAATTACATCCTGGGCAACCGCTTCAATAAGGAGCTGGGTCTTATTACCGGCGCTCACACTGCAGACTGGGGAGATGTTGACCTGATAGATAAAGATCAGCAAGCTCTATATGTGGATGAGCAGACTCATTGGACAGCTGATATTTACGATCAGGCCATGTTCTTCAAAGCCTGCAAAGAGCTGGCGGAAATGTTTTCTTCTTTAAACGAAAAAGACAAAACTGAGTACTGGCGCAAGCAGGCCGATTCTTTCCAGCTAAACACAAATAAATTATTATGGCAGGGGAAAAAAGGCTTTTATAAAATGCACCTTCACCTGGATTCCCTCCAGCATAACTTTGACGAGGATGATATTTTTGCTTTAGGAGGCAATATAATTGCTATGCTTTCAGGCCTGGCAGATGATGAAAAATGCCGCAAGATAATCTACACTGCCCTCCGGAGGCAGAAACAATTTGGCATATCCACAATAAGCGGGACTTTACTTCCCCCCTACCCGGAAAATTTCTTCCCGCACCCGCTACTGGATACCCCCTACGAATACCAGAACGGCGCTCAGTGGGATTGGTTCGGTGGACGCATGGTTTATGCTATGTTCGAGCACGGATATAGCCTTAAGGCCCGAGATAAGCTGCTTGAGATAATAAAAAAGAATACAGCCAACCGGGGATTCTTTGAATGGGACGACCGTAAAGGGACTGGCCGAGGAAGCGATATTTTCTGTGGAAGTGCAGGCAGCCTGAGCAAAGCAGTAGTGGAAGGCTATTACGGCATTAAACTGAAAAAAGATTCTCTCTCGATAGAACCTAAATTGGGAACTGATTCCGGGAAAATCCATATATATCAGCCGGTAAATGATATTTTTGTAGCCTATGAATACATTTTTGATTCAGATAAGAATATCATTACTTTGAAGTACAACAGTAATTTTTCAGGCAAGGGAGCGGTAAAAATTCTAATTCCCCAGCTTATACTTAAAAATGAATCAATCAGACCAACCATTTTATCCATAAGAAAGGACGGTCAGGATCTAATCTTTCAAACAGATTTAAATAATGAAGATGTTTTCGTAACAATCAGAACAAACTTTGATAACCACACTTTAGAAATATCAATCCAAAGCCCAGATTATTCTCTCCCTACAGAATAATACTCAAATCCTAATTCCCGGACTTTCTCAGGCTCAAAAATATTTCTTCCATCAATGATAATGGGATTGGCCATGAGCTCTTTTACTTTTTTCAGGTCAAGGCAGCGGAATTCATCCCATTCTGTTATTAGCAGTGCAGCATTAGCCTCTTTTACAGCCTCATAGGGTGAATCTGAATAAACCACCTTTGCTGACTCCGGGACTTCCTCTTTCATGTTTTCTGCTGCCTTGGGATCATAAAGACGGAGAAGCGCTCCCTCACTCTGAAGGGCCTGGATCACTCTTATGCTGGGAGCATTGCGGATGTCATCGGTTTCCGGTTTAAAAGCCAGGCCTAAAACAGCGATCTGTTTGTCTTTAAGGATCCACAAAGCTTTTTTGATTTTCTCTACAAACCTTTCCACCCGGGCCGTATTAACCTTATCCACTTCTTTCAACATGTTAAGATCAACACCCAAGTCCTCTCCGATTTTCACCAACGCTCTTACATCCTTGGGGAAACAGGAGCCGCCATAACCAACCCCAGCCTTAAGGAACTGCTTTCCAATCCGGCTGTCAAGGCCCATGCCTTCAGCTACAAGCTCTACATTCGCATCGGTTTTTTCACATAAATCTGAAATAAGGTTGATATATGAGATCTTCATAGCTAAAAATGAATTCGAGGCATGTTTTATTAGCTCAGCAGTATCGATATTCGTAATCAATATCCGATCTTGGAATTTTTTATATATCTTTGTCAGGATATCCCTGGCTTTATCCGTTTCCGCCCCGATTATTATCCTGTCAGGCTCAAGAAAATCCTTCACTGCCGACCCTTCGCGTAAAAACTCAGGGTTGGAAGCTACATCAAAATCATAGTCCTGCTTTTTATAAAGGCATACAATTCTTTTTATCCAGGAGGAAGTCTTTACCGGAACCGTGCTTTTTTCCACAATAAGCTTGTAGCCGTTGAGATTTTCTGCAATCCGGCGCGAAACACTTTCTACAAAAGACATATCCGCACTACCGTCTTCCTGCTGAGGTGTGTTTACACTTACAAAGAGAACATCAGAAGAGCTGATAGTACCGTCCAAATCGTGACTAAAAGTAAGATTGCCTGCTTTGAGATGCTTCTTTAATAATTCCTCAAGACCGGGCTCATAAATGTGGGCGATTCCCTGATTGGCTTTATCGATTTTTTCCAGGGCAATATCAGTACCAGTTATATTATGGCCTAATTCAGCCAGACCAACAGCCGTAACCATCCCGACATAACCAGTCCCAATAATTCCAATCTTCATTAGTCCATATACCCAAGAGCTTTAAGTCTCTCCTTTACTTTATCTTCATCTTCTTTGGACAAGTCTCCCCCGCTATCTTTCAGGAATTTCTCTTCCAAAAGTTTAATCACATAGTCATCAACTGATTTTATTTCTGAACTGGCGATTTCCTCTTCAACCTTCTTATATAACGAAGTCGGAATAAATACTTTTTTCTTGCCTTTCGCCATTTTATTTCCTCCTCTCTATTCATAAAAAATGTCGATACGCATGATACAACTTTATTAATTACTTTTCTACTCTGATTGATACGTAATTCCTATTAACCATTTCGTTCACAATGCAACTCATATTATTAATCCCTCTTTTTCTCTTCTTCGCCTTTACCATTCACATTTTACAATTCACGTTTCACTGCCTTTTCAGTTTTTTGGTTTTCCCATTTACCGCTTTCTCCTATTCCGATACAGCCTTTTATCCACACATCCAAGCATTGCATCCAGATCAGCTCCCTCTGTGCCCAGGAAATCATAGATCTTCCTAATATTTGGTTCCGGTTCAGACAATATGGCATTATAATCAGCAAACAAGACCTCAACATCATCACGATTGCTTATCAGGTCCATAATCATATTATTCAGCTTGATAAACAGCTCTTTTGTTTCTGCTCTGTTCTCATCTGTGATTTTTGCCATCTTCTCCATTGAATCCAAAATCTCCTCAATTTCTCTCTTTGAGTAGATTACCCTGTATTTCCCGAGGGGGAGAAACTTTAACCCATAAGCAGTAATCTTAATAAACTTTCCCTTATAATCGGAAAAATGAAAATCTTCCTCCATTAATTTGTTTATGATCTTGCCGCCTTCAAGCTCAAAATAGCCTTTGGGATTGTTATCATCCGGTGGCCGGGATTCTGTATCAAAAGCCAGAGGTGCTCCGCCCGCCTCCAGAATCTGCATAAGCATTGATGTACCGGAACGTTCCAGACCAGACACGATATAGTTTACATTCTTATCTAATTTCATACTGTCCTCTCTTCAACTATAAAAAAAATATCTATATATATGATACTAAGTGAAAGAAGAATAGTAAATAATAAATGCATAAAAACAAAATTTTACGCTGATGAAGCTGAGGGCAGCGAGCGTATCCATGCCTACAACTTTTGTATGTTTGAAAAAAAATGGGGGGAACTCCTGGGCCTCTGCGATTCAGACAGTAGGAGGCCTGGAGCTGGGTGAAGAACCTGAGGGCTCCTCTTCCTCAGGAAAACAAGGATTCACGGGGTTATTTCAGCTCTAGCAAGGATTATTTTTTTAAATTTCTATTTTTGATTGCTTT
>JAUVXM010000106.1 GCA_030603565.1 Candidatus Aminicenantota bacterium | reverse complement strand
TGGTCACTCCTCTGTTTATTGACAAAAAGATGACCACAGTATAAAATCAATTTCAAGTAGATAACAGCCATTTTGTGATGTATCATATTGTTATTAATTAAGTTATAGGATAATTAAATTTCATGTTCCGGACAGCAGTGGGAAAACATACAAGCTTCAATTCATACTGTGCTTCTTTAGGGAAGAATTTCCGCCTCCCTGAGTCTAAAGATATGAAGAGGGAGGAAAAAATGAAAATATTCGCAGTACAGCTAATTTCGATTTTGTTTCTGACCGTTACTTTGGTTCTAATTATACCCCTTTCGAGCGCCGTGATAAAGCCGGATGCTCAGGATCTTGACGCTAAGGTTAAAAAATTCCTCAACTCCCATGACTGGGGGTGGGGCGACATGAATGTGCCGGCTGTCGATGGGCAGACTCTCCATGACATTATTCTCAAAAATAAATATACAAGGGCACTTGAGATCGGGACATCTACCGGGCACTCTACGATCTGGATCGCCTGGGCGCTGAGCAAAACCGGAGGCAAACTGATCACTTTAGAAATCAATGAGCAGCGGCACCGGGAAGCTCTGGAGAACTTCGAAGCGGCCGGTCTTTCCGAATATATCGATGCTCGCCTCGGGGATGCTCACACAATCGTTCCCGCCCTGGAAGGACCTTTCGACTTCGTGTTCAGCGATGCAGACAAAGACTGGTACAAAAACTACCTGATCGCAATGCTTCCTAAGCTGGAGGTAGGCGGCTGCTACACCACCCACAACGTGTCGATGGGAAGGCGGGGCAGAGGCCGTGGCCAGAATTCAGCTTATTTGGAATATCTTCTCAGCCTTCAGAATATGGACACAACAGTCGATAATCGCGGCAACGGACTTGCGATCAGCTACAAAAAGTCCGAATAGTCCAGGCAGAGATTTCTCAGTATGCTAATCGAAACATTATGACTTTGTCATATTCTTCTCTCTCAATTGCATAGAATAGGTCACTGGAATCCATGTATCGAATATTATAATAAAGATTTTCTCTGAGCTTTGAGTATTTTAAAAATTTTTCTTCTGAGTCATACAGCTCAACTCCCAATTCCTTAATATCCTTTGACCTTCGAAGATAGAGAAAGTTAACAATATGACCATCAGACAATTGATATAAGCCAACGGAACATTGGTGTGTTTTTCCAAGAAAAGCTATTCCTCGTCCGAATGCTCTTAAATCATATTCAGGGTCTTTTATAGCCATTGCTTTTTTCACATCATGGAACAGTTGAATTTCATAGGGCTTTTTTATATCCGATTTTCTCCTAACTATCTTAACCAATTCTTTGTTATTATAAGTAAAAATCTGATTGTCGTAAAAATATTTTGTATAAAGGATATCTCCATTGTCTTGAAACCAGCAATGCCCTAGAAAGAAGCCTAAAAAGCCTTCTTCGAATTCCTTGTTGTCTGCAATCTCATAATCAATGTACGATTCTGTTATATTCCAATCCCTGTCAAACTCGTGAAACAATTTAAGACTGTTGTTTATTATGCCGAAGATTACATTTTTAGCATTAGTTGCGAATATCTTGGATGGGGAAATCTCTGAATCCGGCAATAATATTTTCGTTGTTTTTATGTGTTCTCCATTATCTGAAAAGATAGAAATTCGTCTTAACATGGTATCAAAAACAATCAAATCATCATGACTGTTTACAGCAATAGTACTAATATATTGAAATTCGCCAGGCCCCTGTCCCTTTCTGCCCATGGTCAAAAGATACTCTCCATCCTTGTTAAATTTCCTAATCTCATTTAACCCACTGTCTGCTACATATATGTCGCCCTTACTATTCACTGTAGCGTCAATAATACTATCGAATAGGAATTCCTCCGGCCCATCCAATTGTCCTATTTGATGCTCTATCCTAATTGTAACTTCGCCTTTTTCTTTTGAATCCCAAATCCCTTCCTTTGGATTCTTAATAATCGTAACTCCATCCTTCTCTTCAATTGAACCTTTCCATTCTGCTTTTTGCTTTCCACAAGAAATAAGGATAATAAATGCTGAGAGGAATAGAGCGATTGAATAAATGTAACTTTTATTTTTCATTTTACCCTCTTTGCTGATTTCATCTTGCTCCCAAGTTGTAACTATTTGATTTATAGCATAAAGGAGAATTGAGTTCAATGAAATGGTGAAGACCACTCCCTGCGCTTCAAATCGGGGGTTCAAATCCCTCCGTAAGGATCTTATTTGACTGCTAATTCTGACTGTGATATACACATAGTTTAGAGTTTCTGATCAACTTTTTATGAATCCAGGAGGGAAAAGATGAATTATAAGCGAGTATTTCTGATGTTATTTGTTTTAACTTGGCTGGCTGTTCCGGCCTTTTCGGCAGAAGCGCGTTTACTGCGTGATCCCAGTATTTGTAAGGATCATGTAGCTTTTGTCTATGCTAATGATATATGGGTTGTGGGCCGCGGCGGAGGTGCCGCCCGGCAGTTGACCACGCACAAAGGGACGGAACAAAACCCGGTGTTTTCCCCGGATGGGCAGTATATCGCCTTTACCGGCCAATATGACGGCAATACCGATGTTTTTGTTGTACCGACAGCTGGAGGGGAACCCCAGCGGTTGACCTATCACCCCTATGCTGACTCTGTACAGGGATGGACTCCGGATGGCAGTAGGGTGCTGTTTACCTCCGGAAGAGATACAGCGCCTATGGCTTTCAATCGTTTCTGGACTGTTTCTGTGAAGGGGGGGATGCCTGATGCTCTGCCCATTCCCATGGGGTATAAGGGTGCCTATTCTCCTGACGGCAAACAGTTGGCCTATATCCGGGTATCCGATCCGTTTAATACCTGGCGTCATTACCGGGGCGGCCGGACAACAGAAGTCTGGCTGTTCGATTTTTCCGATAACAATATTGTTAAGGTGCCGCGCGATAACAGCAATGATACAGAACCGATGTGGATGGGAGATACGGTTTTTTTCCTTTCCGACCGTAATTTTACTATGAATCTTTTTTCATACAGTGTAACCGGCAAGACCGTCAAGCAGCTGACATCCCATGACGATTATGATATAAAAAGCGCCGGCTCCGGCGGCGGAGTGATAATCTATGAACAGGCCGGTTTTCTCTTTACTTTTGATCCTCAGAGCGGCCAATCCACCCAGCTGCACATTGAAATATATGGGGAGCTTCCCGGACGCAGGCACTATTTTGCCGATGTCTCCAAACTAGTCAGAAGCGGGGATATCTCTCCATCCGGAAAAAGAGCGGTATTGAGCGCACGCGGCGACATTTTAACGGTTCCGGCTAAAAAAGGAGACATCCGTAATTTGACCCAGAGTTCGGACGCTAATGACCGTTATCCCACCTGGTCTCCGGATGGAAAAAGAATCGCCTGGTTTTCCGATGCCGCTGGTGAATATGAGCTGAAAATAACCGATCAAAAGGGCTTGGAACCGGTCCTTACTATAACTCTGGATAATCCCTCTTTTTATTATAATCCGGTGTGGTCACCTGACTCAGAGAAAATCCTTTTTGCCGATAAGCGCCTGAATCTCTGGTATATTGACGTGAAGACCGGAGCAGCGTTGAAAATTGGCCGGGATACTTATGATCATCCCCAGCGCTCTTTGGATTATGTGTGGGCACCTGATTCACAATGGGTGGCTTATTCCAAGCGCCTGGATAATCATTTTCATGCGATCTTTGCTTATTCGCTAAAGGCTGGAAAATCGTTTCAGCTCACAGATGGCTTATCCGATGCCGTTTCACCCGCGTTTGATAAGAGCGGTAAATATCTGTATTTTTTAGCCAGTACGAATTACGATCTCAGTACGGGCTGGCTTGACATGACCTCCTATGAACAGATTGTCACCCGGGAAGTTTATATGATCGTGCTCTCCTCAGAGGAGTCCTCGCCGCTGCTGCCTGAGAGTGACGAAGAAGAGGGAAAAAAGGACGAGCCGGAAAAGGAAGCCGAACCTTCCCAGGAGAAAAGCGGGAAAAAAGCTCCGGATAAAAAAGAGGAGGAAAAAGCTGATGTCCGGATTGATTGGCCGGGAATCGACCAGCGTATCCTGGCCCTGGATATTTCCGAGCGGAATTACAGTCTGCTCAAAACTGGGGAGGAAGGTATTTTCTTTTATGCGGAGAGGATCCCCAATCAGACCGGTCTTGCCCTTCACCGCTATGACTTGAAGAAAAAAGAGTCCAAGCCGTTTATGTCCGGAATCAATGATTATACCCTTTCAGCCGACAGCAAAAAAATGCTCTATTTTGCTCCAAAAGTCATGGGAATTGTGGATACAAAAGGTAAAGTCAAAGTCGGAGACGGCAAACTCAAAACATCGGAGCTGCGGATGAAGGTGGATCCGATGGCAGAGTGGAAACAGATCTACCGGGAAGCTTGGCGAATCAATCGGGACTTCCTGTATGATGCCGATATGCACGGGGCTGACTGGAAGAAAATCTATAAAAAATATTTACCCTTCCTGCCCCATGTTGCGCATCGGAACGATCTTAATTATATTCTGATGAATTTGGTAGGTGAGTTGACGATCGGACATTCCTGGGCCGGCGGCGGTATCTACCCGCATGCTGATCGAGTTTCGGGCGGACTGCTGGGTGCTGATTATGAAGTCGAAAAAGGATTTTACCGGATAGCCAAGATCTATCACGGCGAAAACTGGAATCCGGGTTTACGAGCCCCTCTGACCGAACCGGGAATAAAGGTAGCGCAGGGGGATTATATTTTAGAAGTCAATGGATTGAAGTTAAAGGCTCCGGTTAATATTTACAGTTTGTTCGAGCAGACCGCCGGCAAACAGACATGCTTACGGATAAATAACAAACCTTCTTTTGCCGGCTCGCGTTTGATCACGGTCGTCCCTCTTTCTTCTGAAAGGCAGTTAAGAAGCCGGGCCTGGATAGACGATAATCGGCGCAAGGTCGATAAAATGTCGGGCGGACGTCTGGCTTATGTCTATCTGCCGAATACTTCCTATGCTGGTTACGTCAACTTCAACCGATATTACTTTGCTCAGCAGAATAAACAGGGAGCGATTATAGACGAGCGTTTCAACGGTGGTGGATCTGCTGCTGATTATTTTGTCGATCTAATGTCACGGCCTTTGATGAACTATTGGGCCACCCGGGACGGCAAAGAATTTACAACGCCTACTGCACAGATCTTTGGGCCCAAGGTCATGATCATAAATGAATATGCCGGTTCAGGTGGGGATGCGCTGCCCTATTATTTCCGCTTCCGCAAGATCGGCCCCCTGGTTGGAAAACGGACCTGGGGCGGATTGGTCGGTCACCACGGCGGCTGCGACTTGATTGATGGTGGGGCGATTTCTTCTCCGAACCTGGCTATCTATAATATCGAGGGTAATTGGTGTGTGGAGAATATCGGAGTATCTCCGGATATTGAGGTCGAGATGACTCCGGCTGATGTGATAAAGGGCAAAGATCCTCAGCTCGAGCGGGCTGTTGCAGAAGCCCTTAGGCTGCTGGAGAAAAATCCGGTGAAACATACTCCGCGGCCGGCCCCGATCGACCGGGTGACGAAGAAAAAAAAGTAAAATACTGAGGGGAAAGAAGTGAATAACACCCTGAACAGAACCCTGCGCCTCCCGGACCCTAATATTGTCGGTGTCGCCTGCGGGAGAGGATCATAATAAGGATGGGCTGTTTCTTATCCGCACAATGGAGAAGCTCAAGGGGAAGTTGAAAGGGACCAAAGCCGCTGGTTTTTCCGAGAAAGCCAAGTTATAGAGATGAATGTTTTTTTCAATTTGAGTATCTCCTCCAAGTTTTCCCATGAATGTCAAAGCTAATAGAGATAAAAGACATATCTGGAATAATGGATTTAGATGTTTGTGTGCCAACTTACGACTCCCCATGTTTAATAAAGCTAATAAATTGTAACACACCCAGCTATCCATATCTATCTTTTATGATTGGCGAAACAGCTTTAGCAGCTAACTAGGGAAAACAAAGCGCTTTCTTTCCTCCGGGCTTTTTATTGACAGTATATGTTTTTTCTATGAATTATTGTAGATGCAGCTCAGAGGGTGGAAATTTGATAACTATGCATCCTTTCAGAAGATAAAAAAACATATTATTAAATATAACGCTTGACGTTTAACGCAAAACGTTATATTCTCAATATGTGATAAGATCCTTCAAATGTAAAGAAAGTGAAAAAATATTCAATAGAAATTACACAAAAAAGTTTCCGACTGATATACAAAGAGCCGCATTGAGAAAGTTAAGAATGTTGAATAGGGCGGAAAATATAAATGATTTAAAAGTGCCGCCTGGAAATCGGCTGGAAGCACTTAAAGGGAAGAGAAAAGAACAGCACAGTATTCGAATAAATAATCAATGGCGAATATGTTTTATATGGCAGGATAAGGATGCGTTAGATGTAGAAATCACAGATTATCATTAGGAGAAAATTCATGAGTAATAAAAAGATGCTTCCGCTTCATCCGGGGGAAATTCTTTATAAGGAATTTTTAACGCCGATGGGATTGAGCCAGAACAGGTTGGCGCTGGACATCCATGTGCCTGCCCGAAGGATAAATGAGATTGTTCAAGGAAAGCGCAGAATTACGGCTGATACGGCTTTGCGCCTGGCCAAGTATTTCAATATGTCTGCGAAGTTCTGGCTGGGTTTACAGACAGACTATGATTTGGATGTAGCCGAAGATAAGTTGGCTGATCGTTTGGACAAAGAAATCCAGGTTTATAGTCCGGCTGTATAGATTAATTCTCAACAAAGATTTAAATTTGTTAAGGACAAAATCTTAGATGATATTTTTTGTAAAAGGCAGTTTTTTCAATAGATAACTGAGGAAAAAACAAGTGGGGATAGAAACTGCTGTAATAAGCACAAACTTGGAAAACGGGGGCAAAGAAACCTGGGCGAGGCTAAACTGAAAGAAACCTATCCTCACATTCCCTTTTATTATTTTTTTCTGGATGAGTTTTTCTCAGCCAGCACCGGGCCGAAGAAAAACTAGGCGGCATTTTTCGGGCTTTTGCTGTTTTAGCGGTATTGATCGGGTGTGTCGGATTATTCGGATTGGTTTCCTTTATGGCTGAAAAACGGACCCGTGAGATTGGAATCAGAAAAGTGCTGGGTTCTCCGGTAAGATCCATTGTCGCCCTGCTGTGCCGCCAGTTTCTTTTTCTGGTTATTATCTCCAATGTTATTGCCTGGCCGGTCGCTTTTCTGGTTGGGAAAAAATGGCTGCAGAATTTTCCCTATGCGGTGGATATTAAGTTGAGCATTTTTATTATAACGGCCGCACTGACATTTGTTCTGGCATTGATCACTGTCGGATACAAGTCGCTGAAAGCCGCTCGCGCCAATCCAGTGGATACGCTGCGTTACGAATGATGTGCCATAATTATTGCCTAAAAAAAGCAAATTACTACCGTTAAGAGAAATAATCACTTTATGCAGTAAAATATCTTGACTATTATTGAGATATCTAATAACATAAGAGAAAATATCTCACAAAAAAGGAAAAATCATGTTAATTAGATTTTTCATAGAAAACTTTTTATCCTTTAACGAACAATCTGAATTTTCAATGATAAAAGGAAGAGCGAGGAAATATTCTAATCACGTTATTAAATCTAATAATCAATTATCTGTTTTAAAATCTGCTGTTCTCTACGGTGCTAATGCTTCCGGGAAGACGAATTTTGTTAGGGCATTGGATTTTGTAAAGAATTTTGTAGTTAAAGGTAAACAGCCTGAGGAACCAATTCTTATAGAGAAATTCAAATTTGATAAAAAAAGTCTTGAAAGACCTTCTTGTTTTCAAATTGAAATTTATCTTGAAAATCAAATTTATTTATATGGATTCCAGGTTGATTATGAAAGAGTAGTAGAAGAATGGCTTTATGAGATAAAAGGAAAAAAAGAGGTATTGTTATTTTCCAGAAAGGCCCAGAAAAACGAGGAATCAAAATTATCTTTAGGGGATAGTTTGAAACTATCAAAAGGGGATAAGCAATTTATTGAATTTGTTGGGAAGGGAACTCCTTCTAATCAATTGTTTTTGACCGAATCGAATCAAAGGAATGTCAAATATTTTGCTAAACCTTATGAATGGTTTAGAGATGTATTACAGATAATTTTCCCTGATTCAAAATATGATGGCATTGAATTCTTTTTCGAAGAACAAATCAAGATTAAAGATTTAATTTTAAAAATTATTAAATATTTTGATGTTGGGATCTCTGATATTATTCTTGAAAAATTTAAAGTCGAGCAGGATTTTAAAGATATTCCTGAGGAAGTGATTTCTGTTTTGAAAAAAGGTCTGAAAAGAAATGATATGAAGATGATATTAAGTTCACCAAGAAAGGATAGATACATTGTATCTAAAGATAAAATTGAAGATTTGATTGCTCAGCGGCTTATTAGCAAACATAAAATGAAAGAAAGTGATGAATATGCAACCCTTGAGTTGGCCGATGAGTCTGAGGGGACACAGCGAATTATAGATTTACTCCCTATTCTTATAAGTTTCCTGCCTGTTGGAAATGTATTTGTTATTGATGAGATTGAACGAAGTCTTCACCCACTTTTAGTAAAAAAATTTATAAATTTGTTTCTTTCCCCAAGATTTGGAGGAAATTTGAAGCAACAACTGATTACTACAACACATGAATCAAATCTTCTGGATCTTGAGTTATTGAGACGTGATGAAATATGGTTTGTTGAAAAAAACAAATATCAAGAGTCATGCCTATATTCATTAGAAGAATTTAAGCCTAGGTATGATAAAGACATTCAAAAAGGCTATCTAAATGGGAGATTTGGAGCTATCCCTTTTATACGAGATCCGAAAGATCTTGGATGGTAGATTTTTTATGCCAATAATCAAGAAAGAGTTTATTAGAAGGACAGGATTAAGAGATGCAAAATTAATAGTTATTGCATCGGAAGGTCAACGTACTGAGCCTAAATATTTTACTGGCCTTAAAAATAAATTTTTGAGATCAAGCTTACATGTTGAAATCCTTGATAGATTTGTATCGGCTTCTTCCCCGTCCCATGTATTGACGCAACTTATTAAATTTAAATCAAAATATAAATTAAGAAGAGATGATGAATTATGGATGGTTATAGATGGACAGAACAAAATTTGAGCGATGTAGCCGGAAAATGTCGAGATAAAGGATTTTGGATAGCAGTAAGTAATCCTTGTTTCGAGTTGTGGATGTTATTACACCTGGATGAATTCGATCTATACGATTATGAACAAAAGAATCGCTTATTTCATAATTCTCAAAATTTTATTGAAAGAGAAATAAGGAGGATTTTAGGTTCATTTAATAAATCTAACCCAGACACTTCAAAATTTTTGCCTCATATTGAAAATGCTGTTATAAGAGCAAAAAAACTGGATATTAATCCTAATTCTCGATGGCCAAATTCTTTAGGAACAAGAGTATATTTGCTTGTAGAAAAAATACTATGTTGATAAACTGCTCTAGCATTCATTCTTACTCACTACTTCCAAATCATATTGTATACAGCTAACTCCTTATACCCGGATTTTTTTTCTCTTAGAACGTAAAATTTACCGGCTTTAATCCGGGCCCATAAAATGCCTTCCCAGAGCCAGATATTAAGGCTGGTTTTGCCGATAAAAACACCATCAGGATTAAAGATGTCATACAAAAATTCTCCAGGATTTCCCCCTGTCTCGAAGGTTGCAACCATCAGCAATCCATTTTC
>JAUVXM010000132.1 GCA_030603565.1 Candidatus Aminicenantota bacterium | reverse complement strand
TTTGAGGCTCGCCTGGGACTCCAGAAGATAAACTTCGGCTCAGCCTCTCTGCTTCGTCCTTTGATGTGGTTTGACCGGATAGACCCGCGCGACCCTCTTCAGCTTACTGACGGCGTCTATGGTCTTTTAATGAGGTATTATTTTCTGGACAATACCAATATCTGGGTATGGGGACTTTATGGAAATGATGACCCAAAGGGCTGGGAAACAATGTCTTCTTACAGAAAATCCCCTGAGCTGGGAGGACGCATCCAGACTCCCTTGGGGAAAGGTGAGATAGCTTTTTCCTATCACCACCGGGAAATCGATATAAAAGGTTTTTTACAGGGGCCGGTGCCTGACAATACCCGCATTCCGGAAAACCGCTGTGCTATTGACGGTAAATGGGACATAGGCATCGGCATCTGGTTTGAAACGTCTCTGTTTCATCAGCAAACAGAAAACCTTCCCTATCCCTGGCAGAGGGCTTTAAATGTAGGTATGGATTACACTTTAAGTATAGGGAATGGTTTAAATGTTATTGGCGAACATTTTGTTTTAGAAGCAAGCCGGGATGCCTTTGGCTCTGGGGAAGCTGCAAAATTTTCGGCCCTGGCTTTGAATTATCCCCTGGGATTGCTGGATAATATTACAGGAATTTTATATTATGATTGGGAGAATAAAGACTTTTACAATTTTTTAAGATGGCAGCGGACTTACGACAGATGGAGTTTTCATTTTATGGCCTTTTGGAATCCGGAACGGTTTCGGGTATACAATACCCGGCCGGGGAATAACCTGTTTGCCGGGAAAGGGATACAGGTAATGGCAGTATTTAATTATTGAGAGGAGACAATGGAAAATTCTTTTTTGATTAAAACCAAAGAGCTTGTCAAGATCTATCCTATAGGATGGAAAAAATTAGCAGCTCTGGACCATGTTAACTTAGGGTTTGAGAAGGCTGAGTTTACCGGGGTAGTCGGGCCCAGCGGCTCGGGGAAAACCACTCTGCTGAACATTATAGGTTCTCTTGATGTTCCGACAGCGGGAAGTGCTGAAGTTTTGGGGAAAAAAGTGGAAGACCTCTCAAATCGACAGGCAGCTGCTCTGCGAAATCATAGCATCGGATTTATTTTTCAAACATTTAACCTACTTCCTGTATATACGGTCTTTGAAAATGTGGAGTTTCCCCTTTTACTGCTGGGGCTGTCAGCGGATGAGAGAAAACAAAAAGTTAGGAAGGCTTTAGAATGGGTAGATCTGGTGGATCGGGCCAAATCAAAGCCGGCCCAGCTTTCCGGCGGGCAGTGCCAGAGAGTAGCAATTGCGCGGGCAGTGGTTAAAAAACCTGCCATAATATTAGCTGACGAACCGACTGCGAATCTGGATGCCGAGAATTCGCACAATATTCTCCAGACTATGGAAGAGTTAAACCGGGAGCTTAAAACGACTTTTATCTTTGCCACTCACGATGAAAAGGTCATCCGCTATATCCGCAGGAAAATTACTCTTGTCGATGGGAAAGTAGCAAAAGATGAGGTCATGAACCCAACAAAAGCTGAAAGGAAAGGACAATGATAATCCCGCGGTTGGCTTTAAAAAACCTGTTTGGAGCCGGTCTCCGTACCTGGCTTAATGTGGTTGTGCTTTCCTTTTCCTTTGTAGCGATCATTGGGCTGCAGGGTATATATGATGGGATGAATAATCAGGCGGTTCAGGCTCTCACCGATGCAGAATACGGAGGAGGCCAGTACTGGCAGGAAAATTACGATCCTTATGAGCCCTTATCTCTTCCGGATGCTCATGCGCCTTTGCCTGAGGCCTTACTTGGCTTAAAAGATGCGGGTTTAGCAGCGCCTGTATTGATCGTTCAGGGTACTATTTATCCCAGCGGACGCATCCAGCCTGTCCTGATAAAGGGAATAGATCCTGAGCAGTCAGTAATATCTATTCCCACTCATTTTCTCGCCCGTGAAGATATAAAGCTGCCTGCCCTTATCGGCACCCGTATGGCCAAAAATGCTGGTCTAAAAAAGGGAGATACAATAACTGTCAGGTGGCGGGATGCTCAGGGGACATTTGATGCCAAGGATGTCCGCATAGTTGAGGTCATGCGCACAACTGCCCAGTCGATTGACCGGGGTCAGATATGGGTTCCACTGAAGAAAATACAGGAACTTGCCCGCATGCCGAATGAGGCAAGCCTGGTTGTGCTGGCCCAGGATACGGAGCCCTTAAAAGAAGGACTAGCAGGATGGAACTTTAAAAACTTGGAATTTCTACTTAAGGACATAACTGAATTGGTGCAGGCTAAGACAATAGGCGGTTCCATTATGTATGTGATCCTGCTTTTACTGGCTATGCTGGCCATCTTTAATACTCAGGTGCTTTCAATTTTCAGGCGGCGCAAGGAAATGGGGACTCTGATGGCTCTGGGATTTACCCGTGTAAAAGTTATTCAGCTTTTTACTCTGGAAGGAGCCATGCATGGAGTCCTGGCTGCTCTAGTAGCTGCCATATACGGCACGCCGCTTTTGGTCCTTTTTACTAAGAAGGGATGGGCTATGCCTGAATCTGTAGACAGTTATGGGTTTGCCATAGGGGATAAACTTATTCCTACTTATGGTGCAGGCTTGATTATTGGCACAACCGTTCTGGTCCTTTTAGTGACCACTATTGTCAGCTTTTTGCCTACCAGAAAAATTGCGAAACTTAAACCGACTGATGCGTTGAGAGGAAGGATGTCATGATAAAATTTCTATTTAAAGGGCTGCTCAGGGACCGCTCGCGGAGCCTGTTTCCGATTCTGACTGTCTTTTTGGGAGTTCTGCTTACAGTAGTGTTTTACGGCTGGATGCAGGGCGCTTTGACCAATATGATCGATGCCTCTGCCAGATTCGGCACCGGTCATGTAAAGATAATGTCACACGCTTATGCTAAAGAGGTTGACCAGATACCTAATGACTTGGCCCTTATCGGAGTCGAAAAACTTACTCAGGATCTAAGGCAGCAGTATCCCGAATTGATCTGGGTTTCCAGAATTAAATTCGGGGGATTACTCGACATTCCGGATGAGCTGGGAGAGACGCGCGACCAGGGCCCGGTAGCGGGGATGGCAGTGGATCTTTTTTCAGCTGAAACGCGTGAATGGGAGATTCTAAATCTTGAGGATGCGCTTGTCCGCGGCCGGCTGCCGGAAAAGAGGGGAGAAATTTTAATCGGCGAAAAATATGCCAGCCAGCTGAATGTAGAACCCGGGGAAACAGCGACGCTTATCAGCTCTACAATGTATGGAAGTATGGCCATGGCTAATTTTTATGTAGCCGGCACCATACGTTTCGGGGTAACTGCTCTGGACCGGGGGGCAATGATAGCCGATATTAGCGACATCCGGGCGGCTCTGAATATGGAGGATGCTTCCGGTGAGGTCCTGGGATTATTCAATGATTTTGTCTACCGTGATGAGCAAGCTGAAGAGATCAAAGCCGGATTTAATGCCAATTATACAAAAGATAATGATGAGTTTTTACCGGTTATGGACACTCTGCCCGGTCAGAGTGGCATGGCAGACTACCTGAAGATGGTCGGCAGCATGTCTGTAACGGTATTAGCTATTTATATAATAGCAATGTCGATTGTGCTCTGGAATGCCGGTCTTATGGGCAGCCTCAGGCGTTATGGAGAGATCGGAGTACGCCTGGCAATGGGGGAGACCAAAGGTCATCTCTATCGTTCGCTGATTAGTGAATCTTTGATTGTAGGCTTTATCGGCTCGGTTTTAGGAACAGCAGTAGGGCTGGCAATAACCTATTTTCTCCAGGAAAAAGGAATTAATATAAGTGGGATGATGAAAAATGCTTCTGTCCTTTTTTCAGATGTTATGCGGGCCAGGATAACACCTGCCAGTTTTTTTATAGGATTTTTACCGGGGATGATGGCTACTTTTCTGGGTACTTCGATATCCGGTATAGGAGTATATAAGCGTAAGACATCTCATTTGATGAAGGAGCTTGAAGCATGAAGCGCTCATATTTAATATTTGGGATTTTGGTTTTATTGATATTTCCCGCTGCAAATGCAGTTGAAACGCCTTCTGGTGAATGGATTTTAAAGCAGGTAGATAAAAATATCGGTTCCGATAATAAAATAACAGTAGGGGCTATGATAATCCATGGCCGTAGAGGAAGTAGGACGATTAAATCAAAGTCGTGGCTTAAAGGCACAAACATCTCTTTTACTGAATATCTGGCTCCTGCCCGGGAAAGGGGTACTAAGATGTTAAAACTGGCCGATGAGTTGTGGACATATTCGCCTTCCACTGACAGGACGATCAAGATCTCAGGCCATATGCTGAGACAATCTGTTATGGGGTCTGATTTTTCTTATGAAGATATGATGGAAGACCCTGAGCTGCACAAATTGTATGACGCTGAAGTAATAGCAGAAGAAACTTATGATGAAAGGCTGTGCTGGGTTTTGGAATTGACCGCACGGGATGATGATATTGCTTATTACTCCCGGAAGGTCTGGGTGGATAAAGAAAGATTTATTGCCCTTAAAGAACAACGTTATGCCCGCAGCGGTAAACTGCTTAAAACTACGGAAATATCCGATGTTCTTATGGTGCAGAACCGCTGGGTCCCAAGAGAGATGCTTTTTAAGGATGAGCTCAAAGGAGGGAAGGGCACGGAATTTTTACTGGAGTCTATTGAATTTAATGCGGATATTCCCGCTTATATATTCACAAAAGCATCTCTTAGAAAATAATTAAGCCCGCTCATCCTTTTACCGCTCCTATTTTCCATTTTCTGTTTTTTCCCCGCTAAAGCTGCACTGCTAAAGTTGCACTTGAAAATATGGCGGATTTTTATTATTATTGTTCATTCTGCTGGGAAGTCGTCCAACGGCAGGACACATGACTCTGGCTCATGTAATCGGGGTTCGAATCCCTGCTTCCCAGCCACTCTAATAGAGGCGATTTCCTCTGGGAATTCTTTGATTTGCCTTTCAACCGTAATACCATAGCTTCAGCGTTTTTCAACCGAATCTGGCACATATTTGGCACATGGGGAGAGATCTATTCTTGTATATGTCCTATGTGGACCTAGTTTTTGATATTATCTCTTTCTTACAGACTTCTCATTGACAGTATATGTTTTTTCTAGGTATTATTGGTGATGTAACAGATCAAAGGGGTGGGAATTTGATGATGTTGAGGGAAAATCATCATCAACAGAAAAAGCAATTCCTATCGCGCTTGTTATAGTAATGCTTTGGAGCATTGCTTTTATTTTGGTAAGCATAAAAAAATGATGCGTAGATGTTCCGCCAAAAATAATACTGTTTTAGATATACAGATGCAATGTTAAAACGAGGGAGTAAGGAATGGAAGTAGATGATGTATATGATTTAAGAGTTAAGCTAGAGGATACATTTATTGATATAAAATTATGGAATCCACAAAAAAAAGAGTTGAAGAAAGAGGTGAAGGGAATCAAGGATTTAGTCAAGGCTTTATTGAAGCTTACAAGGCTCTTTGAGAACCGACTAGATGGATTTGGTCCATCTGATAAAATGGCACCTGTAAGTGAAGAAGCAGCAATGCAGTATATGGACGACTTAGAGGATCCAATTAGATTTTGTTTTAAGAAATTTGAAAAGATTCGTAAGCTTGTGGAGCAAGAGGAAAGAATGCAAGAATTAAGGAAAGGATAAACATGGAAACTTAGCTTTTTTGTTTCATTCTTTTCAATAATAACAATCCAGAGGAAGTAAATGGGAAATACACAAGTGGACAGAGGACATAGGTTTTATTATTGATGGGAGTGTAAGGTTTTCTGTGTAAACTCCATTTTACCATCACACATATTTGGCCAAACGATCTTCAAAAAAGATCATCAGTTGTGAGTATATCATAGCCCAATCCCTATGTCGCATTGTCCATTTTCTCGATGTCTCCTCA
>JAUVXM010000093.1 GCA_030603565.1 Candidatus Aminicenantota bacterium | reverse complement strand
ATTTACTATTTACTTAGTATGATATATATCTATATCTTGTATGAATATTTAATGATAACAAAGATGAGTAAAAAGGAGTTAGGATTGTGAGCGTAAGATTTCGTCTTGGGGTGATGATGTTTTTACAGTATGCCATCTGGGGAGCCTGGGCCCCGGTGCTTTCCGATTATCTACTCAATGACCTGGGATTTTCCGGAGCTCAGATGGGAATCATCTACAGCCTTCTTCCCCTTGCCACCATAATCGCCCCGTTTATCGGAGGACAGATTGCTGACCGGTATTTTTCCAGCGAAAAGGTCATCGCTTTTTCCCAGCTTATCGGAGGAGTCTTTTTAGTTTATATATCCACAGTAACAGATTATTCCACAATGATGTGGCTGATGCTGATCTATTGCCTGATCTATGCCCCTACTCTTGCCTTAACAAATTCCGTAGCCTTTATCAATCTAAAAAATTCAGAGAAAGAATTTGGCATTATCCGAGTATGGGGGACAATAGGGTGGATCGTTGCCGGCCTGGCCTTGGCGGGGTGGCGTCACGTGGCCGCTTCAAAGGAAGCTTTTGCCGTACAGGGGGACACTTTAATGCTGGCCGGGATCTTTTCCATAATCATGGGGTTCCTTTCCTTTAAATTACCCCACACGCCTCCCAACAAGAAAGGAGCCAAGCCCTGGGCATTCCTGGAAGCGCTAAAGATGATGAGAGATAAGAATTTCCTGATATTTATAATCATTGCTTTTGTCGTTGCAACAGAGCTTATGTTTTATTATGCGCTTACCGCCCCCTTTTTAACTTCTGAAAAGATCGGAGTTTCCAGCGCCAGCGTTTCCGGGGTTATGGTGATCGCCCAGATCGCTGAGATTTTTGTGTTGGCGATACTCCTTCCTTATTTTATAAACCGCCTTGGAATTCGAAAGGTACTGGCTTTGGGAGTCCTGGCGTGGCCGGTGCGGTATATCATCTTTGCTATCGGCTCCCCGTCTTGGCTGGTTATAGCCTCGCTGTCTTTACATGGCTTCTGCTTTGTGTTCTTTTTTGTGGCAGCCTTCATATATGTGGATGTGGTTGCTCCCAAAGATATCCGGCATTCCGCTCAGAGCCTAATAACATTGGTTACATATGGGGTAGGTAATTATATTGGGAGCCTTTTCGCAGGCTGGATCAAGGACTATTTTACGACGGCTGCAGGGACGAACTGGACAGGGGTATTTCTTGTCCCGTGTGCTTTGACTCTCTTCTGCGCTGTTGCTTTCTTGCTTTTCTTTAAGGATGAAAAAGCGGAAAAACTACAGGCTTAATGCCAATTTCCAATAATGTGAGGTTATTATGACAAAGAAAAGATTAGGAGTAGGTTTTATCGGCGGCGGTTTTATCGGGAAATTTCATATCCGCTCCTGGATAGGAGTGCGGGATGCGGATATTCTCGGGATCGTTGATAAAAACAAGAAAACAGCACAGGAAGCGATAGCTTTAATCGACAAGCTCCGGGTCGGCAAGGCCACTCATTATGAGTCGATCACGGACATGGTTATAGATCCCGCCATAGATGCCATCTGGATCTGTGCGCCTAATTTTACCCGCCTGGAGATTATGGAAGAGATAGTTGATGCTGTTGGGTCCGGAAAGGGAGAGTTGATAGGAGTTGCCTGCGAGAAACCTTTAGGGAGAAATGTGGCAGAAGCTGAAAAGATGCTTGCCCTTGCTCAAAAGGCAGGTTTTTTAGATGGATATCTAGAGAATCAAGTGTTTTCCCCGGCAGTAGTCAGAGGTAAGGAAATTCTCTGGACCAGGGGAGCAGCCACCACAGGCCGGCCTTATCTGGCCCGGGCCGCAGAAGAGCACAGCGGCCCTCATCTGCCCTGGTTCTGGGAAGGCACATTACAGGGGGGAGGGGTGCTTAATGATATGATGTGTCATTCAGTGGAAGAAGCCCGCTTCATGCTTACGCCTCCGGGGGCAAAAAGGGAGGTAATAACACCTGTCAAAATCACAGCCTACACTAATTGCCTGAAATGGCAGCAGCCCCATTACGCGAAGATACTGGCAGAGAACAGCGGGGGAAAGACCGATTATCTTAACCGCCCGGCAGAAGACTTTGCCCGCTCTTTGATCGAGTACCGGGGAGAGAAGGGAGAGAGGCTGATCATTGAGACTACCACCTCCTGGTGTTATGTAGGAGCGGGGCTGCGCTTAAGCTTGGAGCTGCTGGGGCCGGAATATGCCCTTCAGATAAACACGCTTGATGCCGGGCTGAAAGTGTTTTTCAGCCGGGAAGTTAAAGGAAGCCAGGGTGAAGACCTGGTTGAGAAACAAAATGCTGAAGTGGGTTTGATGCCGGTTGTCAGTAATGAAGAGATAGAATATGGATACACAGCGGAAAACAGGCACATGATTAAGTCTTTCCTGGAGAATAAGCGCCCGGAGGAAAATTTCAGTGATGGCGTTAATGTAGCGGAATTACTGATGGCGGCCTATATGAGTGCAGAACAGGAAAAAACCATTGCTTTTCCCCCGCCTAAGCTTAAAAGCTTTATTCCGGCAGTAGCTAAAGGCGAATGGAATCCTGCTAAGAAATAAATATACTTAAATTTAAAAATTATGATACATGGAGGAGGGAGAATGAAAAGGAAAATTGTTTTAGGTTTTTCTATTGTATTTTTAGTTTTTGCTGCTTGCGGAGAGAAAGTGACATCAGATATAAACGCAGAGATGTCTGCAGGTGGGAAGAATCCCAAGGTGGCAGAAAACACAGTCGAGCAGATTCCTTACTCTGAGGTCAGGATAGAAGAATTTCCCTTTGCCATGCAGTGCTGGACTTTCCGGAAATTTACGTTTTTTGAAACCATAAACAAAGTAAAGGAATTGGGCGTTAAGTATCTGGAAGCATATCCGGGGCAGGCTTTAAGCTCCGACATTACTGGGGCCAGGTTCAGCCATAATATGGATGAGGAGCAGAGGAAGCTGGTGAAGACCAAGTTAAAAGAGAATGGCATAACCCTGGTCGGTTATGGAGTAGTCGGGTTTGAAAATACAGAGGAAGATATGCAGAAAGTTTTTGGATTCGCCAAAGAGATGGGAATCCGGACCATCATGACCGAGCCAAAATTTGATGACTTTTCCTTACTTGAGAAAATGGTAAAAAAGTACAATATCAGGATAGCTGTTCATAACCACCCTGAGCCTTCTAAATATGCGCGGCCGCAGACCATTCTGGAGCATATAGAGGGGCTTGACCCTCGGATAGGGGCTTGTGCTGATACCGGTCACTGGATGCGGACTGGAGTCGATCCCATTGAGGCGCTGAAGATGCTGCGGGGAAGGATTTATAATGTTCATTTAAAGGACCTGGACAAGTTCGGGGATAAAAAGGCCCTGGATGTTCCTTTTGGCCAAGGCAAGGCAAATATTCATGATATCCTGGCAGAATTGACCCTGCAGAATTATTTCGGGCCCCTGGCGGTTGAACATGAACATCCGGATGAGGCGGATAATCCCATCCCTTCCGTTAGCAAAGGCATAGAATATGTAAAAAGCATCACTTATTATACTGGGTATGAAGAGATATTAAAAAGCTGGAACGGTCGCTTCAATAAACATGGCTGGAACCAATATGGGCCCGGATACTTTGAGCTGGACGAGAAGACTGGCGTACTGAAGGGCCAGGGAGGAATGGGGCTTTTCTGGTATAGTGTCAAAAAATACAAAGATTTTATCCTGGAGCTGGATTTTAAGTGCTCCCGCGAGGACACCAATTCCGGAGTTTTTTTGCGGGTGCCGGAAATGCCGGTTAATAATGAATATATCTATCATGCTTTTGAGATCCAGATATATGACAAAGGGAAAGACATCCACAAGACCGGAGCAGCCTATGATGCCGAAGCTCCAACCGCAGGCGCTTTTAAAGAAACCGGCCAGTGGAATCATTTTAAATTGACGTTTAAAGGGAACAGGATCCAGGTTGAGTTAAATGGAGTTCAAATTCTTGACTGGGAAGCAGAGCCGCGCGGTAAGGTTAGAGATTTTGCCCCTGAAGGATATATCGGCCTCCAGAACCACGACAGCCGTTCTCCTGTTTATTTTCGGAAGATATTTATAAAGGAGCTTAAAGACTCCTAAATAATCCAGGATGACCTTGATCATTCACGTTGGCATGGACACTAGTAAGTCCCTACGAAAGACAGGGATTTCCCCCAGCGGGAAAATCCCTTCCTGTCCTCACAACGCTCTCCTCGAGATTCTCTCGAGGAACCATGCCCGCGTTGTTCCGGATGGCTTTCTGCGGGATTTACCAGTATCTATGCCAGTGCGTAGCGGATTTTTCATGCTCGGGAAAATTAGATTATTTGCGTATTTAAGTTGGGCAGGATCTCTCCGCCCGCAACGTAAGGGACCCCTGGGGGGATAGAGGACAACCCTGATTTAGCTCCCCCTGGATTATTCACGAGTCGAGGTTGCCGCAGATACGAGGCGCAGGGGATGAAGCTGTGGTATTTCACCGCGAATCCGCTGCAACGAAGCAGATACAGTAAGATCGGCTCGCCCGGAGGGTAAAAAGTGCCGCTGATAAAATAAGTTTTTGTTTTTTTGAATACCACAGCGGCAATTTTTATGAATAGTTCAGGGAAGTTTATTCCAGGTAATGCTGGATCACTTTCCTGATAGCTGCCGCACATACCTTGCAGAACGGTTTGCTCCCTTTGGAGAACATGATGCAGTCCACCATCGGCCGGTATAGTCCCTGAGATGAGTAGCCGGCTCCTTCATAGACTCCGACCTTTCCCCAGAAGCGGCTTTTTTTCAAAAACTCATCCACTTTCTGCGAATGTTCCCGGGCTGCTGGTTTGATACTCTCCGAAATAGGAGTTGAATCCTCGTGAATACACCAGCCGGCCGGACTCTGGATCAAAGATCTTGACATAGTAAAGCCCGTTGTTAAAACGGTCAATAAGTTTGACCCTGCTGCCGGCCCATATTCCGTACTGATAGATATGATCGACAGTGACTATCTCAGTATTTGCGTCTCCGACATGAAAATAATCGATGCGCATGGTCTTATCCATAAAGATGTCCTCAAAGGCAAGCTCGGGCTGGGCTTGCAGGAAAAACGGAACGAGGACCATCCATGCTGCTAAAATATAACAAGTTTTCATTTTTAACTCCTTACTATCTCCAAGAATTCAGCCAGGATCATTGCGGTTGCGCCCCATATCTTATACCCCCCGAAGTAATAAAACGGCACTTTGACTTCTTTTTGCCCTCTCGTCCGGATCTCTTTTCTTAAGTTTCGCTTATCAAGAAGGTGATCCAGGGGGGTCTCTATAACTTCTGCCACTTCCTTTGGCCGGGCTTTGTAAACCGGACGCTCCTGCATTGTGCCCACTATGGGATAAACACAAAAATTGCTTGGCGGAATATAAAGGGGAGTCAGCTCTCCGATAATTCTGATAAGCTCCGGGGGAATGCCCAGTTCTTCATAAGTTTCTCTAAGAGCTGTTTCTTGAATGCTCTCCCCAGGTTCGTTTTGTCCCCCGGGAAAAGAGATCTGATTTTTATGATGAAATACACTGTCGGTCCTGCTCGTAAGAGTAAGATAAATCCGCTTTCTCCAGGGGTACAAAAGCAAAAGCACTCCCGCCTTTTTGCAGAGGCCTTTGACCTCGCTGTAGCTCTTATGACCCGGTCTTGGCTCAGGACACATGAAAAGTTGAGCTTTTAGACCAGGTTTTGGAAAATTTAACCTCTTTTCGAGCTTAGCGGGTAAGTCCTTATACTTCATGATGGGATTTTATCTTATTTTGGAGGGTGAAAGGGTTTTCTCCCTCTTTTTTTAAAAGGCGCTGGGTGAGGGAATGGAAAAGGCGTTTCTGGAGGCGGTAAGTTTTTAGGTTTTCCCGGCAGGGTTTTTTCCTGAGAGGCTCATCTGGGCAGACAAATTGAGAGACCAGGTATTCGAGGGAAACTTTGCGGTCTGATTCCATAAACCAGACCCAGGCAGCATGTACTGCTGCACCCAAGGCCGCTCCTTCGCCTTCGACCGGCACTACCTCGGCCTCAAAGATATCAGCGAGAGCCTGCCGCCATACCTCTGATCTGGCCAGCCCTCCTGTCAGGCGGATCTCTACCGGCTTTACAGGCAAACGCTGGAATCCCTCATATAGATTTAAAATATGCCCTTCAAGCACTGCCCTGGCCAGGATATCAGGAGTAAAATCCTTCAGCCCGAATCCGAAGTAAAGGGGCGAAGCCTCTGGGACATCAGGAGTGCGTTCTCCGGAAAACCAGGGGATCAACATCCGGCCTGAGTTTCCAGCCCGAGTCTGTTTTATCAGACGGCTGAATCTGTCATGGGAAAGGTTGTGTTGTTTCAGGAATTGATTGTATCCATTGGCCAGGTTGGAGACACAGAGCAGGGGGAGATAATTACCGGTAGAGTCACAGAAAGCGGCAATTTCCCCTGTAGGGTCGATATAAGGTTCCTTCATAAAGGTGTATGCAGTCCCACTTGTCCCGAGGCTTACAGTAACAATCCCCGGTTTAATATTTCCAGTGCCGATTGCCCCGTACATATTATCTCCACACCCGGCGTCAATTTTGCATTCTGAAGAGAATCCGAACTTTTTAACCAGGGATTTCGATAAAAATCCGATACTTTGATTTGATGGCTTTATTTTAGGAAGTTTTTGCTGCAGCCTGGGATCTATGGCTGAAATGACTTTTTCCGACCATTTCCCGGTTTTTGGGTTCCAAAGCGCCATTCCGGAGGTGTCTCCCGGTTCCATGCAGATTATTCCTCCTGTAAGGAACCAGTTGATATAATTGTGGACCAGAAAAAAGGAGGAAGTTTTTTTATAATTATCAGGCTCGTGCCTTAACATGTGATAAATTTTTGCAGCTGTGTATCCTGTTCTCTGGCTGTTGCCTACTTCTTTTATCATAGCCTCCCGGCTTCCCACCGCTTCATAAAGCAAAGCGCATTCTTTGGCAGTTGAGAAGTCATTCCAAAGTTTACTCCGCTGACGTGACAGGTTTCCGGCAGAGTCAAGGGCGACTAATCCGTGCTGCTGCCCGGAAACCGAGACACAATGGATTGTGTCCTGTTGAATTTTAGATTCCTGTAAATTCCGAAAGATCGACTCGACCGCTTCTATCCACATCATGGGGTCTGATTCTGAGGCTCCTTCTTCCAGCCCTTGGACCACTCCGCTGCGGGTAGAATAGTGCGGCAGGTCTTTGTCATAATTTATTGAATCAATATAGACTACTGCTTTTTTAGTGGAATCGATAATAACTATTTTGCACCCCTGGGTAGAAACATCCAGGCCGGCGAACAGGCTCATTTTCCCTCCATTGTAGCCTAAATTTTATCTTTTTTCTTACGGTTTATAAACAGATAACCGGCGAAAGATGTTAGAACCCCGGGGATTGCGGCTATCCGTACCGTTCCCCTTTTATTCCCGCAAAGCAATTTTTGTGGTTTCAACCCCCTTGTCAAATGCCCACCTGTACTTTTTGAATTCAAAAACCCCCATTTTTTCAAGCATTGGCGAAATAATTATCTCATCTTCTGAGAATTCAGGAGCCAGCCCCCCTCTTTTGGCAAGCATGTACAAAAGATTATTGATTATCGAGAGGATGTCTCGCTCATCCCTTACTGGAAGAATCTCTTTGCCAACAAATTTTACAGTATCCACAAATTCTTTAGACAGGTTCAGAAGGAAATGGGAAGTTTGAATCCGGGAAGTCGAATCGGTTGCAGCAGAAACATCGGAAATGACGATTTTCAGCTCATTGTTGAAGTCATTTTTGTTGATCATCCTGGCAAAATCTACGCAGAAATTGTCAGTCATTCCTCCATCGATAAGAATATAATCTTCATAGCTTATCGGTTCTAATAGAAACGGAATGGCTGAAGATGCGAGGACCAGTTCAGTCAAATCTCCGGCTGAGAAGATCAATCTTCCACAGCTTTTTACATCTGTTGTGTTGATATAAAAGGGGATTTTCGTATCTCTGAGCTCATTGAACGGCAGATATTTCTTGAATATGGACCTTAACGTGTGGCTCATCGTTCTTTGTGAAAAAGAACGCAGATGAGACAATTTGAAAAACTTTTTTTCCTCTTTTTCATAGATCTCAACCATTTCATCTGGAGAAATTCCCGTACTGTATGAGGCTCCAACTACAGAACCTGCAGAAGTGCCTATGATAAATGCAGGTTTTATATCATAATTTTCCAGCACCTTTAATACTCCTGCATGGGCAGCGCCTCTTGCTCCTCCCCCGGAAAGCACAAGACCTATCCTCTCCCCCAACACACGCCTGTCAACCGGCTTATTGGCTTTTTCATAATTTTTGTCAGAATAATAATACAGGTTGCATACATAATCCTTGAGCTTCTTGGGAGTAACAACTTTATTTTCAATGGATTCCTGCAATCTTTTTATATACTTGGGGATATTTTTGTCTTTGAATGAAAGAAAGCCAGAATTGATGTAAGCCATATTTCTTTCATATATTTTTTTTAATCCTTTATTTTTATCTTTCATAAAAGCTCCTCTCCTGCTCACAACTTTCCTGAACGAGAGATGGCAATAAGGAGGCCTAAGCCCATAAAAGCTGCCACCAGAAAGCCAACAAGACCAATTACAGGGATACCAAAGATCAAAGGCGGCGTTTGAGAGAGCACGATCAGGCCTGAACCAATAATTAATGCCGCAGCAATTATGGCAAAAGCAAGACGGTTACTAACTTGATCCAGCTTGGCAATGAAGGGTTCTAATCCCCTGTGTTCAAATTTTACTTTCATCTCACCCGATTTCAACAGAGAAAAAATATTTCTGATTTCTTCTGGGAATTCCTGAAAGAGAGCAAAAAATTCAAAGAGGCTTTTTTTTAATTTGTGTGCTATCGTGTGAGGGCTAAATTTCTTTAGGATAATTTCCTTGATAAAGGGTTGGGTTTGCTCTACAACATTAAAATCTGGATCGAGAGAACTGCCTGTACTTTCTATGGAAACCAATGCCTTGCCGAGTAAAAATAACTCCGGTTGTATCTTGAGGCGATGTTTCTCAACAAGATAGAGTGCTTGCCGAAAGACCCTTTTTAATTTAATCTGTTTAAGGGGTACTCCATGATATTGGTCTAAGACCTCCCACGTGTCTAGCTTGAATTTTCGAAGATCAACTTTTTCAGACGGGTAGAATTTAAAAAACAAATTCACAGTCTCTGAAACATCCTTATCAATAAATGCCTTAACCAGCGAGGCCAGACCATTTTTTGTTTCTTCATCTATCCGCCCCATCATGCCGTAATCTAAAAAACACAGAACATTATCAGGCAAAATAAAAATATTACCTGGATGCGGGTCCCCATGGAAGAAGTTATGCTCAAAAATTTGCTTTAATATCAGCATTGCTCCCTGACTTGCTATCAGCTTGCAGTCGTAACCATCTGCCTTGAGTTTTCTTACTTCTGATATTTTAATCCCATCAATATATTCCATAGTTAGCACTTTTTCTGTGGAATAATCATGATAGACACGAGGAACATAAATTGCGGGTTCGTCCTTAAAGTTTTTGCTAAATCGTTCAATATTCGAGGCCTCAAGCGTATAGTCCAGTTCTTTTGTGATATTGTCGGCAAATTCTTTTACAATACCAACAGGATCATAGCCCTCTGCTTCAACAATATGTTTTTGCATCAAACTAGCAAGATACAACATGATCTCCAAATCAACTTCTATTATGCGATAGATATCAGGCCGCTGTACTTTTACGGCCACCCTGTCTCCATTTTTTAACCTGGCACAATGTACTTGTCCTAACGAAGCGGCAGCAATGGGTTTTTCTTCAAACTTAGAGAATATCTCCTTTGCAGAGTGTTTCAATTCGGTTTGAATGAGGTCTTTTGCCTCTACAAATGAAAATGGCGAAACCTTATCCTGAAGCGTTGCTAATTCTTCTACTAAAGTTGGCGACACTAAGTCTGGTCTTGTGCTTAGCAATTGACCTAGTTTCACAAATGTAGGGCCCAACTCTTCCAAAGCTAAGCGAATACGTTTATAGCGAGGCAAAGGTATTGTTTCGGCTCTTTTCCTTATTCTGAAAAAATGAGATCCTTTCTCTACTAATTGATAGAGATGAATCTGGCTAAGAATGTCATCAAATCCGTACTTAACTAAAACTCTTAAGATTTGCTGATAGCGACGGAAATGGCGGTATGTGCGAGTGATTGTCTTTAATCTTCTCAGGGAAAGCATTTATTTTATTTTTCTGCAATTTCCTTTTTTAACTCTTCAATTTTTCCTTCCAGTTTAGCCAGGCGGCGAGAGACCGAAACAAACTCTTTTCTGCTTGGAATATGGGTTTTCTTTAAAGCATTATTAATCATGGTTTCAGTCTTTTTCTCTAACTCTTGCTTGGCCTCTTCTGATTTTTTCAATATCCCTTCGACAAAACTCATCCCTTCTTTTTCAGAGAGTTCGCCTTTCGTAACTAACTCTTTCGCTAATTCTTCTGCCTTTTCTTTGGTGATTAAAGCCAAACCAAGACCTGTGTATAAGCCCTTTTTCATCAATTCTAGCATTTAATTCCTCCTCTTTTATTTATTAGATATACATACAATACATTGAAAACTTAAAAACAGCAAGAACACAGGCAAACATTTTATATGAGTAGATAGATTTATTGGCGGATTCCTATCATATTAACATGAAAACGGAATAGAATCCGGATGCTTTACATTACTTACGGACTCGCTCCCTCTCTGGCCCGATGTATTCTTTATCCCAAATGGGGTTGGTGAGTCGGCCCACCTCATCTCCGCAAGCAACCAGCCCTTTGTAATAATCTGGATCCTTGAGGGCTACCTCTGCTTCTTGATCCCCAGGTCTTGCTCCTGTTGCATCAATTATCTCTCGGGCCTCCCTGGGATGGTCTTTAGAAATACAAGGAACAATCTGATTGCCTACCTCACAGGCAGGCTTCATGTAGCTGTAATCATGCTGCCACTTCCTGACAGCCTGAAAGAAGGGACACAGAAGAGCGGTGTTGAGATTGCCTTTTTCCTTATATATTTCTTTTATGTTATGGGTGTAGTAGGGATAAAAGGCACAGGGCAAACAGTTTCCATTCCAGTCAATGTAGAAATATCCTCCCGGACGGCCCCCTGAAATACAGCCGTTGGCAACCGCTCCGCTGTTCCAGAAGTCGGGGAGGAATAGAGATTTATCCCGAATCAGATGCTGCTCCTTCTCGAACATCCATTTGCGCTGTTGGGGGGTAACCATGAGGTCAAGGGTATAACTTCGCCCGATGGGCATGTACTGGAATATCCAGCCATAGAGTGCTTCTTGTTTCTCAAAATAGAAGTCTATAAATTCATCGCTCAGGACAAGCTCGGCATTGTTTCGGGTAGCCGTGATGGATATTCCGAAGGGAACTCCACAACTGCGAAGATTCCCGAATGCCTTGAGAATCTTCTTATGAACGCCTTTTCCTCTTCGTTTATCAGTTTCTTTTTCAAATCCTTCTACAGAAATTGCTGGTGTAATGTTTCCTACTTCAGCCATTCGCTGAGCCATCTTCTCATCAATTAGCGTACCATTGGTATACATTAGGAAGAACTGATCATTATGTTTGGCAGCGATATCGATAATGTCTTTTCCATCGCTTTTCCACATCAGCGGCTCTCCGCCTGAAATTACGGTGAAGTACGAACCCCAGAGTTCTTTCTTCTCAGTCAGAATGCGATCCAAAATATCATAATCCAACTTCTCTGCATTGGCAGATGAGCTGGAAGCATAACACCCAAGACAGCGGAGATTACATCTCTTGGTTGGACTTATGAGCAAAAAAGTAGGAGGGTTAAATCCGCAAGTTTCTTTAAAAGCTCTTTTTTGGGTATTATCTGACAAGAGCACATTACCCACCAGAATCTTTATTAGACCTCTGCGAACAGAAGGCGAAACCCTCTTGTTTTCAAAACCCTTGTTGATAGCGCAAATCAGGTTCCTCAGCACATAATACTTGTCTTCCTGAATTTTTCTTGGCCGCTGGCTTCTATTTTTTTTTACAAGAATATTATATGTATTCTTTTCTGCTATTTTCAAAGCTGGCCTTCGAAGAGAATCATTGGCGAAAACAGTATTCGCTAGGGCCATAGAAGACATAGTAAGCATAGATTTTACTTTGGGATGCATGATATTAACCTCCTTTTTTATTATCCTGAATTATTCATTGTAGTTGTAACTATCAATCATTTCTATTGTTAAGTTTTTGTCCCTACTTTTCGACTTTATTGGTTTCGTAGTCGACTTCTGGGCAAAAAAACTTGCTACCTCTTCTCTATTCCCTTAAACAAAATATTCAGGAATTTATTGCTGCTATTCTCAATATCAAATTTGTCTTTTTCCACTGACCAGGGATATTCTAACGCCTTAAGTAAAAGAACGATTGCTTGTGCTGTTAACTTGGCATCTTCGATCTCAAAAACTCCCTTCCCCATACCTTCGGCCAGAATATCTTTCACTGTTTGAATTTCTCTATCCAAATACTTATGTCGTGCTTCCTCAATGAAAGCATAGTGCTCCAAATAATCATCTGTTAAAGCACTGTAGTAGTTAGTCATCTCCTTTAAATGACGGGATCTAATCTTTATAAACGCGCTGAGTTTACCCTGAGGAGTATGTTCGGCTTCTAAGGCCAGATGAATTTTTTCTTGGAGAGCATCGCTCTCTTTTTTAATGACTTCTGCAAAGACCTCTTCTTTACTCCTGAAGTAATGATAGACCGTCCCTTTGCCTATCCGGGCCAATTTGGCAATCTCATCCACAGTGGTTTTAATAAATCCAAACTGGGAAAATAGAGCCTGAGAGACTTTAAGAATTGTGCTTCGCTTCTCACTATCCATCGTTTTATCTTTTCCGTTCATGAAACCGACTGATTGACTACATTTGTTTTATAGTCGATAGTAATATACACCTATCAGATTTTTTGTCAACCTTTTTTTTAAAAAATTTTATTTACGACAGGAAATAATAAAAATAACTTCCTCTATTTTTCTACTTAACCTGGATTATTCACGAGTCGAGGTTGCTGCAGATGCGAGGCACAGGGTATGAAGCTGTGGTACTTCACCGCAAGTGCCCTGTAACGAAGCAGATGCAGTAAAATCGGCTCGCCTTTGGTAAAAAAATGGCGATTAAAA
>JAUVXM010000026.1 GCA_030603565.1 Candidatus Aminicenantota bacterium | reverse complement strand
TCAAAAGGATCTTTACGAGTGCGCCAATATCGAGCATTTTTGGGAGGGGTTCGATGTGTGGGGCGGACTTCACCCTGTCGCCACATGTTTCCTAACTGTTTCATGAACTGCTTCAGATTAGCTTGGCCCGGTCCTGTTATGTTATTTTCACGGCGAGAAATGGACGCCAGCGCGGATTGCTGATCCCTAATTCTATGAAACAAACCAATCGGATCGAGAGACTTGCTTTGCAATTTAAGCATCTTTTTTACGTCACCGGGAACAGTAGAATGCCTTAAGAGCCGCTCGGAGGGTGTCAGAGGCTTTTCATAATATCTTTTTACTTTTGAGCCGTTTTTTTCTTTCTCTCGCAACTTGAAGGATGGTTGGAAATGGTTCACATACAGCCTAACGGCTTGATAGAGGTGGGCCAGGGCTTGGCCAGCGACAACTCCTGAGTAACGATCGTGTCCGGCGAATCTTCGGATTACTGCTCCGTTTTTCTGCTCTATCCAGGCTTGATCGTTTTTCCGATAGGCCCTTGATCTAGTAAACTCAATAGAGTGAGTTTCACAATAGTTCCATAATGTATCGTTAATGAAAGCGCTATCGTTATCTGAGTCAATCCCTAAAACAGGGAAAGGGAGTTGTTGGCTCACAACCTCTAAGGCTTCTACAACCAGTTCTTGGCTTTTCGCAAGAAGAGGAATACATTCTATCCATGCCGAGCAAATATCGACCGCTACCAAACTGTGGATATGCGCTCCCGCCGTCGAGCCTCCATTGTGATCTACAAAATCAATTTCTAAATACCCAGGTGAAGGATCATTCCAGTCCGCGAAAGTTCGGACGCGGACAATAGTGCTTGTCTTCTTAGGTCTCCGCCGTCGCCTTCTTTTTGGTTTAGCTTCGTTTCTTATCGGTCGTAAGAGTCTGTCCAGGGTTGCGGCACTCGCCAGAAGCAAGCGTCGGCGAACTTCCGAATCAAGTTTCATATGGCCGTGCCGCTCCAGAGAATCCACAAGGGTAGGCAAAATGGCTTTCAACCTTTTACCGCAAATCCTGTCTCCGGCTTCCCATACTATAACAAGAGCTTCTCCAACGGCTTCATTGTAAATACGGCGATCAAAGCTTTGTTTACTCTTTTGATCTGCCGGATTTCCACCAAGTACACGAACTGCATGCTTTCGGTGGAATCCAGTCAAAGAAATGAAGTAATCCAAGATTTTTGTCTTTTCATTCTTCATTGACACTCGATAACGCTTCCTCAGAACTTCAATGAGTTCTCTTTTTGTGTTCTTGCTTATCATTGTTGCGCTCCTTTTTTCGGTAACATTTTGATGAGGCAACAACATTATTACAGTAACAAAACTAATGAGTCAATGCGACCGGGAAAAACTATTGTCGCCCATCAGGGAGGATTGAAATAGTTTTCAATTCTATTCCTTTCTCTTCGACAAACTTTGTTAGGAGAATTTTATCAAATCCACGACTATTACAGCACAATTACATAATATCTATCTTTTTACTCTTTTCTAAGGAGACCGGAATGGAAAACATAATAAAAACACAAAAGCAACATATTAAAAAAGCAACAGAATTACGTAAACAGGCAGAGCAGGCTTTAAAAGATTCTGAAAACCGTTATAAAGACTTGGTTGAAAAAACAGGCATCGCTATTTTAATCGATGACGAAGAAGGAAATTTTAAATATGTTAATAAAAGATATGCGGAAATTTTCGGATTCTCTATTGAAGAGATGAAAAAGCAATCAATCCAATCGCGTGTTTATCCTGACGATGTTGAAATCGTCACGAAATATCATAATGGGCGCGTTAATGGGAAAAATGTTCCATCAAAATATGAGTACAGGGGAGTTAGAAAAGATGGTTCGATTACATATCTTGAAGTGTATGCTGAAGCTCTAAAAAAGGGGAGAGAAATTGTAGGGACTCGCTCGTACTTATGGGATATCACAGAGCGTAAGCAATCAGAAAAAAACATTCAACAAAGTATGGCAGCGCTACGAAAACTGCTTAGGGGTGTGATTAGCGTTATAGCCTCAGTTGTGGAAGTAAGGGATTCTTATACATCCGGACATCAACGTCGAGTTGCTGACCTTGCCCGAACAATAGCTACAGAAATGGGAATTTCCCAGGATAAAATTGAAAGCATTCGTTCAGCAGGCGTAATACATGATTTAGGCAAAATAAGCATTCCGGCTGAAATTCTAAGCAAGCCTAGCAAATTAAATGAATCAGAATTCGAATTAATAAAGGCTCATCCCCGAGTTGCTTACGATATTCTAAAGGACATAGAATTTCCCTGGCCTATAGCTCGGATTATATATCAGCATCATGAAAGAATGGATGGCTCTGGATATCCTCAAGGGATATCCGGGGAAGATATTTGTCTAGAGGCAAGAGTTTTGGCTGTTGCTGATGTTGTTGAGGCAATGGCTTCTCACCGGCCCTATCGTCCAGCTCTTGGTATAGAAGTTGCCCTTAAGGAAATCGAAAAGAATAAAGATAGTCTATATGACCCTAACGTAGTTGACGCTTGTATAAAAGTATTCAAAGAAAAGGGATTTAAGTTTAAAACCAAAGGCCCCCTGGGAAGTTAGGCTATTTCTCTATTCATCTTCCCATTTCCTATTTCCCATTTTCTGATTTTCCTCCACGTTTCACATTTCACATTTCACTGCTTTTACCCATTTGCCATTTACCATTTTCCATTTACTTGGTATTATGTGTCTCTACATTTTTTATAAATACTTCAGGTTAAAAGGAGGATATTAAATTGAAAAAATTATTAACAATGCTTTCTCTCACTTTTTTATTTATTGCTATACTCGCTTCTACATCCATTTTAGCCGGGGAGCAGGAGAATCCCCGCCAGGCTCTTACAGCTGCCGATTACGACCAGGCAGCAAAGTTTTTGCGCGCTCATACAGCTCCCCTCGTTTTCGGAGCAAGCGTACGCCCCACCTGGCTTGATGCAGATCGCTTCTATTATAGGAACAGGTTTGCTGAGGGATTCGAGTTCGTTCTCGTAGATGCCGGCAAGAGGACGCGCAAGCGGGCATTTGACCATAAAAAACTGGCTTCTGCCCTCTCAAAAGCAGCAGATACCACCTACAAGCCCTTTGATTTACCTTTCGCATCCTTTAAATTTAGCGATGACGGACATTCCCTTTTATTCAACGTCAAATCCCAGCGCTATTCATACGACATCCAGAGCAACCAGTGCACAGCCGTAAAAACCAAGCAAGATACAGACCGTAATGCTATTGTCTCTCCAGACGGCGCCTGGGCCGCTTTTATCCGCGATCATAACCTCTGGGTGCGGGATCTTACCTCCGGAGAAGATACCCAGCTTACTACAGATGGGATTAAAGACTTCGGTTATGCCACAAACAACGCAGGCTGGACTAAAAGCGACCGGCCCGTACTGCTCTGGTCACCGGATTCAAAGAAGATCGCTACCTTTCAGCACGACGGACGGGGTGTGGGAGAGATGTATCTTGTCTCGACCAATGTAGGCCATCCAAAACTGCAGGCTTGGAAGTACCCCCTGCCTGAGGACAAGGAGATCTTTCGCATCCACAGGATTGTAATTCATCTCGATGGTGCCCGCGTCGTAAGGCTCCAGATGCCCCCTGACCAGCACCGCTCCACTATCTGTGATCATATCGTATGTCGCGGCTCAGGATTCTCTGACGTAGAGTGGAGCCCGGATTCTTCCCAGCTTGCTTTTGTCTCTACCTCACGTGACCATAAACATGAGGTGCTCCGCATGGCTGATCCTGAAACCGGAGCTGTCCGGGACGTTCTGGAGGAGACAGTGGATACCTTCTTTGAGTCAGGTTTTAACATGGTAAATTGGCACGCACTTCCCGAGTCAAATGAGGTGATCTGGTTCTCCCAGCGGGATAACTGGGGACATCTCTACCTCTATGACCTGAAAACCGGTCAACTTAAAAACCGCATCACAAAGGGCAACTGGAACGTGCTTCAGGTCAGGAGAGTGGATAGGAAAAACCGCATTCTCTATTTTACCGGGTGCGGACGGGAGCCTGGTGACCCCTACTTCCAGTACTTTTACAGTGTCCGCATGGACGGATCGGATATTAAGCTCCTTACCCCGGAGAATTCGAACCACTCGATCTCACTCTCCCCTTCTGGCACCTGCTTTATTGACAGCTATTCGACTCCAGTTTCACCTCCTGTCACTGTGCTGCGTGATGTCCGGGGCCGGAAACGCCTTACGGTTGAGGAAGCTGACATCTCTCGTCTCATTGAGGCAGGCTGGATACCGCCGGTCCCCTTTACTGTCAAAGCCCGGGACGGGGAAACAGACCTTTACGGACTTATTTTTAAACCCACAAACTTTGATCCTAAGAAGAAGTACCCTATCATAAACTACATCTATCCTGGTCCCCAGACAGGGAGTATAGGAAGCCGCAGCTTTTCAGCATCCAGGGGGGATAAACAATCCCTAGCAGAGCTGGGTTTCATCGTAGTGGCAATCGATGCCATGGGAACACCCATGCGGTCAAAATCATTCCATGCCGCCTTATATGGGAATATGGGCGATAACGGGCTCCCGGATCAGATCACCGGCATGAAGCAACTCGCAGAACGGTATGCGTGGATCGACATTGAGCGGGCAGGCATCTATGGACACTCTGGCGGCGGTTTCGCATCCACAGATGCTATCCTCCGTTACCCCGAATTCTTTAAGGTAGCAGTAAGCGGAGCTGGTAACCACGACAACCGCAACTACGAGGACGACTGGGGCGAGAAGTGGCAGGGGCTGCTTAAGACAAGCCCAGACGGCACCACCAATTACGACAACCAGGCAAACCAGCTTCTGGCAAAGAACCTCAAGGGCAAACTCCTGCTGGCTCACGGCACCCTGGACACCAATGTGCCTCTGTACAACACCCTCCTTGTGGTAAACGAACTGATCGCAGCCAATAAGGACTTTGACCTTATCCTGTTTCCGAACCGGAGCCACGGCTTTGGTAACGAGCCCTACATGATGCGACGCCGGTGGGACTATTTTGTTGAGCATTTGAGGGGAGCGGAGCCGCCCCAGGAATACAAATTCAAGGTAAATACATCCCGTCGCTAACTGTTGATATAGGAGGGGGCGGGCATGTGCCTTAAGACCTCTACTTGCGGTGCTTTATCGCGTCTTCTCCGTACTTGTCTTTGATCTCATCCAGGGCAGTGTATAGTTTTTCTTTTTTAGGGGAATAGGATCCATTTTGCTGAAAAAGGTCAGGCTGCTGGGGTTCTTTTTCCAATTTGGAAACCTGGATTCCTATTAGCCTTACCGGTTCTTTTCCGAGCTTAAAACTTTTTGCCTTTGTTAAAGCGTTTTTATAAAGGTCTTCTACAAAGTTCGTGGGATAGTCCAGGGTAACTGCCCGCGTAAAGGTTTTAAAATCGGAAAACCGGATCTTTAATGAAATAGTCCTGCCTTTATATCCTTTTTTTCTCATCCGCCTTGAGATTTTTTCGCTTAATAACATAAGCGTATCTTCAATGGCCTGGACGTCTAAAGCATCTTTTTCAAAAGTATGCTCATGCCCAATGGATTTGACCATTTCTACAGCATCCACATCCCTGGGATCGATGCCATTGGCCAGCTTCCATACATGAACTCCGTTTTTTCCTAAAAGCTGCCTTAATTCATTCACATCGCAGCAGGCCAGGTCACCTATGGTTTTTATTCCGCGCTTTTTCAGAAGCTCAAGAGTCCTCTTCCCTACTCCCCAGAGTTTCTCCACAGGCAGAGGATAGAGAAAGTGCAGCATCTTCTCCTGGCTTACAATCACAAACCCGTCCGGTTTTTCCAGGTCTGAAGCGATCTTGGCTGTCATCTTATTGGGTGCCATGCCAATAGAGGCTGTTAGACCTGTCTTTTGCTTGATCGTATCCTTGATCTTGCGGCAGGTCTCTACTGGGGTTCCAAAGAGATGATAACTGCTGCTTATATCCAGAAAACCTTCATCAATACTGATGGGTTCTATATCAGGAGTAAAACTCTCTAATATTTTAAAAATCTTATGCGATTCACGGACATACTTTTTCATATTTCCACGCAGATAGACAGCCTGGGGGCACCTCCTAAAGGCGAAAGAAATGGGCATGGCAGAATGAATGCCAAATTTCCGGGCCTCATAGGAACAGGCTGCAACCACTCCCCGTCCGGTTCCCCCCTTAGGGTCAGCTCCCACTACTACAGGCTTACCGCGATATAGGGGATTGTCACGCTGCTCCACCGCAGCAAAAAACGCATCCATATCAATATGGACTATGAACCGCATTTTTCCCTTTGAACTATTCATAAAAAATGTCGATACAAATGATACTTCTTTTCAAATCAATATTTTACATTGATCCCTAAGGCATTACAATTGACCATTTCGTTCACGATGTAATTTCTATTTATAATCGACATTTTTTACTCTCCGAGCGAGCCGATTTTACCGTATCTGCTTCGTTACAATGGATTTGCGGTGAAGTCCACAGCTGCATCCATTGTGCCTCACATCTACGGCAACCTCAACTCGTGAATAATCCAAATCCCTTTGAACTATTCATAAAAAATGTCGATACAAATAATACTAAGTAAATTGTAAATTGACAAATAGTAAAAAATACAGATAAACTAAAAAACACAACCCTGCTACAAGGAGGTTTGTAAGAAGTTATGGTAATTTATCACCCTGGATTATTCATAAAAAATGTTGATTAGCAATAGAGATTATATTGTGAACGAAATATTAAATTGAGTTACTATAGGAATTAATGTAAAATACTGATTAAAAAAAATGTATCATACATATCGACATTTTTTATTAATAGTTCAGGTTAATATCGCTAATTGTGAATCTAATGGCGTGTAGATTAAAAGGAAATTCTTATCAAGCTTATCCCTGTATAAAAAAGAAAAGGAGGGCTTTATGAAAAAAATCACCAGACGGTCTTTTCTGAATACCGCTGCCCAGGCAGCAGCTGTCACGATAGCCGCCCCTGTTGTTTTGCCCGAAGGTTGGTACAGTTTTGCCAGTCCGGCACCAAGAGGGTATTTCGAAAGAGAATTCGGCGCATCTGACAACTTATGCCAGAAAGTCCTTACTAAGGCGCTTGCCAAAGGCGGCGACTATGCGGACCTTTACTTCGAGCACACCATCAGCAATTACATCATGCTCGAAGATGGAAAAGTCAATAGAGCTTATAGCGATGTGGCGCTGGGTGTTGGCATTCGCACTGTAAAAGGCGACCAGGTTGGCTACGGATTCACCCAGGAAATGACCGAGGCATCCATGCTGAATGCCGCCGGTACAGCAGCTACAATCGCCAATGCCAAAGCCACAAAACCCGCTGGCAAGTTCACCTGGCTCAAAACAAAAAGTCACTATCCCACTGATATCAAACTCGTCTCTGCCCCCCTGGAATCCAAGCTGCCCATTGTTCAGTCCGTCAACGACAAATGTTTTTCCCTCTCTTCCCTTGTCACCAAAGTCAATGCCCAATTCCATGACCAGCAGAAAAGGATCATGGTCATAACATCAGACGGTGTGAAGGCCGAAGACCTTCTCCCCAGAAACTACCTCAGTGCATTTGTCGTGGCTGAAAAAAATGGAAAGCGCGAACAAGCCGGCTGGAATTTTGGCGGCCGCAGGGGTTTTGCCGCCTATACAGATGCAGCTGTGACTGAGGTTGCAAAAAAGGCTGTTAATAGCGCGGTCGTCCTTTTTGACGCGGTTCAGCCCCCCGCCGGCGAGATGCCGGTAGTATTGGGCCCAGGATTAACCGGCATACTTCTCCATGAAGCCATCGGGCATGGGATGGAAGCCGACTTTAACCGCAAGAAAATTTCCACCTTTACCACAATGATCGGCAAAAAAGTGGCCGAACCGTTCGTGACCATCGTTGATGACGGAACAATCCCGAATCTTACAGGTTCGATCAATTTCGACGATGAAAGCACCCCGAGCCAAAAAACCGTCCTGGTCGAAAAGGGTATCCTGAAAAGCTACTTACACGATAAAATATCTGCAAAATACTACAAGGTCAAACCCACAGGAAACGGCCGCCGGGAAAGTTATCAGCACTATGTTGTGCCCCGGATGCGGAACACCTACATGGAGGCCGGACCGACAGCAATAGAGGATGTTATCAAGGGAGCCAAGAACGGTATCTATGTCGAGGATGTTGCTAACGGACAAGTGAAAATCGGTGAAGGCGATTTCGCCTTTTACGTTTCCCAAGGACGATTGATCGAGAATGGCAAGCTCACTGCTCCCATAAAGGATATCAATATCATGGGAAACGGGCCGAAAATGCTCGCAAATATCTCCATGATGGGCAATGACCTCAAATTCTATACAGGCGGCGGCGGCGCTTGCGGCAAAGCCGGACAATCAGTGCCCGTCGGTTTCGGACAACCAACATGCCTTGTGAAATCACTAACAGTCGGTGGAAGGCGATAAGGGAGGAGGACAGCGATGAACAAAGAAATGCAAGATTTGACAGTATGGGCGATAAAAACCGCAAAATCTGCTGGAGCTAATGACTGTAAAGTCAGCATCGGAAGCCAGCGGAATGTGGAGATCAGCTATCGGCAGCACAAGCCAGAAACCATCAAAGAAGCGACCACAAAACAACTCTTCATCCAGGTTTTCGTAAACGGGCGCTATTCCAGTCAGTCGACGTCAGACCTGAGGAAAGACGCTTTGAAAGACTTCATCGGAAATGCAATAATTACGACAAAACTTCTGGCTGAAGATCCCTTCAGGAGTCTGCCTGACCCCAAATACTACAAGGGCCGGAAAGAAATAGACCTGGGAGCGGTCGATCCTCAATATGCAAAATTCACGCCTGAAGACAGACACAACCTGGTCAAAGCTATTGAGAACGCTGCCTTGAAAAAAGGCGGCGACAAGGTGATCTCGGTGACAGCAAATGAGAATGACGGTTATTCTGAATCAATCACCATGACCAGCAATGGCTTCGAGGGTTATATAGAAGGCACTTTTTATGTAGCCGGAGCGCAAATGACGGTCCAGGATGAGGGCGATCGCAGGCCGAATGGCTACCACTACGTGGTGACATTGAATAAAAAAGATATGCCCTCCCCTGAGGAGATCGGGGCGGAGTGTGCCAGGCGAACCATGAATTTACTCGGCGCAAATAAAATCAAGACCGAAACCCTGCCAATCATTATCCAGAACCAGGGAGTTGGGAGGATTTTCGGGGGCTTTCTTCAAGCTATGAGAGGACGGAGTATCCAGCAGAAGCAATCCTTCCTGGCCAACAAAAAGGGGGAAAAGGTCGGAAGCGAACACTTCACCCTCATCGACAATCCGTTCGTAAAGGCAGGTTTGGGAAGCCGATTGTTCGACGCCGATGGATTCGCCACAAAAAAAAGGGTAATGATCGACAAGGGCGTGTTAAAGGACTATTACGTGGATTGGTATTACAGCCGGAAGTTGGAAAGGGAACCGACCACGGGCGGACCGACCAATCTAATCGTTCCTCCTGGGAAGCGTTCTCTCAAAGAGATCATGAAGGATTTGGGTAGAGGCATTTTCATCACAGGATTTATCGGCGGAAATTCTAACCCGACCACGGGTGATACATCCATCGGAATAATCGGGCAACTTTTCGAAGGAGGAAAGCCGGTGCAGGCCATCTCTGAGATGAACATCTCGGATAACCATCTGAAACTCTGGAACAAGCTAATCGAGGTCGCCAACGACCCATATCCCTACTCGAGCCTGCGCTTCCCCAGCATGGTTTTCGAGGACATCGTCGTCTCCGGTCTTTAAGCCTAGATCCTACAGCGGGTTCGGCTCCAGGGCTAGCACGACTTGTTTTGGAATCCTGGGAAGACGCGATCCCGGGGATACCGGGATAATGAAAGCGGGGCGATTTTCCTGCTTAAATTTGCTTTGAAATGTCCCCCCGTTGCAGTTTACTGGCCAAGACGTACATCTAAACGGGAGATGAGAAATTCTGCGGTTGATTTTATAGTCTCTTTCAGCTCTGTGTATTCCTTTTCAAGAGGAGATTCAGCCTTTTCCAGTATACGTGCTGGATAAATCCTGTTAAATAAATCAGATATATTGGCCAGAGAATTTACCTCTTTTGAGCGGGGAAGAGTCAGAAACAGGATACTTATAGAGATAACCAGCACTAGGGATGCAGCAACAAGAGATGGAACCAGGAAAGTCCTTTTAGAGAAAAGATTAGGGACCAGTCCAGGGCGAGATAGGGTTGACCTGGACTCTTTTATTTCAGGCAGGGCTGATATGACCTTTTGATCGATTGCTTTATTATATCCTTCAAGAATGGCGGATGTATCATGAGTAAATCTTTGCTTAAGAGATCCGCAGAGCTGAGCAAATTCTCGACACGAGTCACACCGCCCCAGGTGGCGCTTGGTAAAAGCAGGTATCTGTTTTTTTGAATCCACTGCCCGGGATATCAACCATTTATGAATAGAACAAAACATTATATTTCTCCTATCTCTGAAAATGAAAATTTATGTTCTGCAGGATTTTCCCCTACAAATGATTCAGAATAAACAGATTTATCCAATTTTTTAGCAAGGTTTATTCTGGCTCTGTGAAGGAGAACACGTACCGTCACCTTTTTCTTCTTCATAATCTCAGCAATATTTTTGACAGGCATGTCTTCTGCATAATACAGCCAGAGCGCCTTATATTCCTTCTGAGAGAGTTTTCCTGCCAATATCCACAGATTTTGGGATTCTTGCTTCTGGATGACAATTTCCTGCGGATCCTGGGAGGATGCCATTGGAACCAAAGAAGGTTTTTTTGTTTTATTTGCCCGGTAAAGGCTTACAGCCTGCCGGGCTGCGATCGTATACAGCCAGGTAGAAAATTTTCGTTTTGGATCGAAACGGCCTATATTCCGGAAGGCTTTGAGAAAGGTTTCCTGGATAAGGTCTTCAACATTTTGATCTGATGCGGTTTTATACCGGAGAAAATAAAACAGCCTGGGGCTATATCTGGAGATAAGTTCTTCGAATGAAGAACGAGAGCCCGCAGCAGTATCTGCTGCGAGCTCTTCATCTGATAAGTCTTTAAGTATTATGACCTTATCCATTTGATTAAAAAGAACTCAAAAAAATAAATTCCCTTTTACCTTTCCTAAGAGGATATTAACCAGATCATCAGTTGGATAGACCAATTCGATTTGGACTTTGTTTTTTTTGGTTGATATTACTATATCTTTTGGAATCCTCAACTCTGAATCTTCATCTGACAGATGCATGTTTGCTAATGCGATCAGCCCTTTGATAGCATTCTCAATATTGTTCGCATCCTCTATAGTATCAACCATAAAATCGAGTTTTAAGTCAAGATTTTCCTTCACCTCTGCGAGGGTAAGGAGGGCAGATTTCATTTTTTTAAAGACAAATACATCAGTTTCTTCTTCTGATATAGCGGAAATATCTTTTACCATAGCTGAAACATAGGCATTAGAGGGAACCTTTTTCAGGTATTCCATAAGAGAAGAAGAAGAGATATCAGCTTTTTTTCCTGAAATGACATCCAATACTCTTATTAAAGTATTTTTATTCTGGGCGATAAGGACAAGATCATCATCCACAAAAGCACCAAATTCATCACTATCCCAATTATGGAGGGTGTATTTACCATAAGGAATTTCCTGGTGAGAATCTTCCTTTCCTAAAAGGCCAAGCAGGTAGTCCTTGTTGAAATTCCCCTTAAGACATACAACTATATCATTTTCATCTTTCCCTAATCCGATTGCTGTGACTCCATCGATATCATTTAAGAGATCCATTTTGAATTGTTTCTGAAACCGGCCGATCTTATCCTTTAGTCCCAGAGCATCGATCTCGTTTAAAACTATATCGCCCAAACGAGAAGCTTTAAACTTTATTAGATCAACATGAACTACCCACAATGCTTCAGCCGGAACAATCGATTTTTGCAGAGAAGAAGCTTTTAGTTCAGAACAAAAGATAAAAACCAGCAAGACCGTTAAAAATAAAACAACTGCTTTTTTCATCTGATTTCTCCTTTTAAAACATGTTTTTCTTTATTCACTCTCTTATACGCAGTAACTGTTAAAATGTTACACAGAATTATTCATAAAAAATGTCGATATCTATGTTGCTTCCTTTTAAATCAGTATGCTACATTGATTGCTGCCGCTAGACAATTTACCATTTCGTTTACAATGTAATCTCTATTTGTAATCGACATTTTTTACCTTTCAGGCGAGCCGATCTTACCGCATCTCAGGCTGTGTCATAATTCACGGTCAGATTTCAAAACGGGATAAACAGGCAAAAAAACAGAAGAATCTAGGGCAAAACATGTTAATTTCACTCCAATATTGCCATAAAATGGGATATTTTTATTGAATATTTCCCATTTTATTAATTGTGACACAGCCTGATCTACTTTGTTGCAGCGGATTCGCGGTGAAGGACCACAGCTTCACCCCCTGCGCCTCGTATCTGCGGCAACCTCGACTCGTGAATAACCCAGGTCCACCTGAACTATTTACAAAAAATGTCGATACAGATGATATCTCTTTTTAAATCATAAACTTTAATCAAACAGGATAAAAATCAAGCACAATTTTTGTTCTTAATTCTGTTGAAGAAGGGGACAGTTGATAAGGGAAGAATATTGAAGCGTTAAGTCTTTATATTTTCGTTTGTAAGTCATCTTTACTCTAGGGCTGATGATATAATTGTCTCCTTTGGGATATAATGAACGGAAAGCAAAAAGAGAATTCGGACTGAATTGATCGGGATTGATTTTACATTCAATAGCATGTATTTGCTCTCCTTGTTCTTTAATAACAAAATCAATTTCTCTCCTGGATTTGTCCCGCCAATAATAGAGGCTTGATTCGTCCTTATAGGTTCGCAATGTATCAAGTACAAGGTGTTCCCACAAAATTCCGCGATCATCCTCTCGAATACTATTCCACCCCTTAATAAAAGTGACAAACCCAGTATCAAAGCCATAACATTTCGGTCTGCGAGTCAACTCACGTCGCCCTCCGCCATGAAATGGAGGAACAAGGAATACCGCATGCGCTATACACATTGCTTCAATATGAGCCTTTACAGTAGGCCGGCTAAGGTCGCTTAATTTAGCCAAATTTGAATAATCAACAAGACCACCACTCTGCCTCAATAATAAGTGAAGCAATTTTATAAATCCGATTCGATTTCGAATGTTAAAAAGCTCTTGGATATCACGGGCATAAAAACTGTCCACCCATTCTGAAAAAAAAGATGCATCTTTTTCTTTTGCAAGCAGAGGTTCTGGTAACCCCCCCCGTAACAAGCGGTGGTCAAGATTTTTAATACCGAATATTCCTAAACATTCATCCCAGATAACAGGAGGTAAATATATTAAGCATTTACGACCAGTTAGGCTGTCTTTAAATTTTTGCGTTGCTGCTAAAGTAGATGAACCTGTAGCTAAAATCCTTAGATGAGGATATACATCTGCAGCAATTTTTAAGAGACGACTTGGATCCGTAGCACGATGTATCTCATCAAAAATCACAATAGCATTTTTATCCAGAGTATCATATAACGCTTCAGGATCATTTAGCAAACGGACAGTTGATGGTAAATCACAATTTAGATAAATTGCATCCCTGAACATATTTGCAAGAGTTGTTTTTCCAACTCTTCTTACACCTGAAAGCCAAACAATAGGGCGTTTCTTCCAGGCTCGATTAATCTGCCCTATCCAAAACGGTCGCCTTTTCATAAAATAACCTTACTTTTCATTCAGTCGACTAATTGTAAACTATACTTTCATAACATGCAAGAAAAAATTTAAATCTTTTCCATGAAAACCTCTTAACGTGCTGTATCTGTTTGTTCCTGCTTCCAGCGTATAGTCAAGCTAGGAATGACTCAGGTGGACTTGGGTTATTCACAAGTCGAGGTTTAAAGCCCGGTCGCTGAACTTAAGCTCTTCAATATTTTTAAGGACATCAGCTCCGTCCCGGTCTTCTTTGTTATCTGTAATAGTGTAATATCCTTCTTTTTTTGTAATCGCATATTCAGAGTAAGCTCCGAAGAAAACAGCTGTATCTTTCCCCTCTCCTCCGTCAAGAGTATCATTTCCAACTCCGCCTGTCAGAACATTATTGCCTTTGTTCCCCGTCAGTCTATTGCCATAGGCATTACCGATAAGCTCAGCATTATTGTTTCCAGCCAAAGTTACATTAATAAGATGCTGGGATTTGTAGGTATAAACCAATGACTCATCAAAGGCAAGGGAAAAAGTACCTTCAAAATCCTCAGGAAGAATGGGCGTATAGGTCAGGTAAGGGTGAAAGAATTTGTTAAACAAAGCATATCCTAAAGGATCCTGGTTTTTAAGTTTTTCACGGCTGTTGGCAAAATAACGGCCGAAATGAGATGTATTATCAGGAACGTCTTCAGGGCCGATATCTCTGCCTTCATATTTTTTCGGCCTTACAGTCCACAGGTCAAGATAATTGTCTATAAGCACTCCGACATATTCATTGGGATGCTCCTGGGGCTCATCTTCCGGCCAGGCCTTCCACCCTTTCTCAGCAGCCGTATCATTGGCTTGCCGCATCTCAGCTACCATATCAGGAAGCAAGAGCTTAACACCATTATCATGGACCAGATGCCAGATCTCTTCATAAGCAGCATCCCGGGTTATATGGTTCATATAATCTTCATTACCTTCTGCCGGGCATTCATTGGCTCGCAGGTCCTGCATGCTGAGATCTACCTCCCGCAACGGCGTGTCAAAAGCTTTTTCCAACTCTTCGGGAGTGTTAAACAATACCATAGTAGCTTTTCTGTCTGCCATATTATTCGCTATAATAGATTTATCGCTGCCGTATTCAGAACCTGGGAAATCTTCAAGCAAATACCTCAGGACATTGCGGGCATGGGCTATCTGAACATCAGTCCAGGCTTCCTGGGCCAGAAAATGGATAGGCTTTCCATTTGGGGCTAGGATCTTAGTATATTTAACAAAAATATCAGAAATTGCAGAAGGAACATTGTCCGGAAGCGTTACTATCCCATTGGGAGAGCCTGATATATCGATCTCCGGCAGGGTAACAGCCTCTACTTCTCCAGCAGATTTTTCCTGCTTTGTGCAAGCAAAAAAGGCCATCAATACAAGTATTAAACTAAAAACACCTATTTTTCTCATAACTTCTCCTTTATATATCGTATGAAAATTATCTTACAGGAGATTTTTTTCTTTTTCAAATACAATCAGGAGCGGTACTGATCACCAGCAGTGCGTTAGCGACAGGCCGCGGCCCGGTATGGTCGGAAGGATTGTTAACAATCTTGTTACATATAACTAGAGTAGAGGAACCACCGCCATCAAGATTGAGGGCTTCATAACAGCCAAACTCCAGCATAAGCCCAGCCAATTCATAAAGATCGACTCCCCGGCTGTATCCAGGCTGGCGACCGTCGATCACAGCTATGACCAAAAAACGTTTATCTTGTGAATATCCAACCGCAGTACGGGGATGCTTTTCTCTATCAAATCCCTCCCGCTGACCTTCTTTGTTAGATTCGACAGATACTTTCCCCGAGCGTAAGATCCGCGGCCCCCCACTTACAGCATTATAGATGTTCATAGAATCCGGTTTAATCGAAATATCTAAAGTTAATTTATATCCAGGGCTTAACTTATTCATAATATTAAGAAAATCCCATCCGAACGACAGCACCCATTTGCCGCGCGGAATTATATTCTGCCTCGGCAAAGAACATACTCTCCCAACTATTATATTAAAACCCTTCAGAGGTACAAAAGAATTACCATTAGGGTCGATCAAAACTGCTTTTCCGTCCGTCATAGACCCTGTTGTGTCTCCGTAAAGGCCTGTATAGAGAACAATATTGCCATTATTCCGTGGTTTATTAATCGATAAATCACTAATTTCTCTGCCATCCGGCGCTGAGGCCGTCACTTTATCTCTAAAAACAGCAATAAGGGGCTTATTATTTTCACTAAATGCAATCCCTGCCCAGCCACGTGCAGATCTGGATAAATGACCGCGATTTACAGTCAAACCGCTGGGAGCTGTCACATAGAAGTAGTCGGCATTGACTGCTCCAACAACCTGGTGGCCCAGCCCGGTTTTTCGTTGAGACATATCAAGCACAGTTTCCCGGCCGGTGAGGGAATCATGGGCCAGGACTGAATCTATCATAATGTACTCATTACTCAAGTCGACCTTTAGAATATAGATGCCCAGGCACTGATCAGGATCAAAGACCTCTATAAATGTACATCCCGGCCCTACAGGTTTTTCAGTAACTTTCCGCTCTGCCTGAGCAAGATTGAATACAGATAAAACAACAAGAAAACACTGAGTAAACTTAAGCAGAAAGGGCCTGAGTTTATTTTTCAATCAATCCCCCTAACCTATTAACCTATTGATACTCCTCTATTTTCCCCGGTATGGAATACCTTCTACTATCCAAGCCGGGCCTGGTTTGCCTTTCAGATAATGGTCAAAATATTCTTTCATCTTCTTAAACCAGTCCAGCTTGTTGGGATATTTCTGGGGATGATGCGGCTCATCCCGATACTGCAGGAAGATACAGTCTTTTTCTAACCGGCGCATAGCCAGGTAAAGCTCAATCCCCTGATACCAGGGAACAGCCCCATCTTTATCACCAAATAATATCAATAAGGGCGTTTCTATCCGGTCGGCAAAAAATACCGGAGAATTCTCTATATAAAGCTCGAGTTTCTCCCAGAGACTACCGCCGATACGGCTTTGAGACTTCTCATACTGGAACTGCCGGGCCAAACCGGAACCCCAGCGGATACCGCTGTAGGCACTGGTCATATTGGATACAGGAGCCCCAGCTACTGCACAGGTGAAAAGATTGGTCTGAGTGATGACAAATGCAGTCTGATACCCGCTCCAGGAGTGGCCGTGCAGGCCGATAGCATCAGGATCTGCTATGCCCATGTCTATTATTTTTTGCACTCCCGGCACCAGGCACTTTGTTGCCGCAGGACCGGGGAGGCCAACATCAAAACGTATATCCGGCAGAAAAACTACATAACCATTACTGGCATAAAAGGGAAAACAGGGGCGGTGGTTGATGACTGTCTGGTTGAATTCATAGAGCCGCTGGGAGAAAAATCGATAATAATATACAATTACAGGGTATTTTTTACCGGGCTCATAATTTCCGGGCTTAATAAGAACACCCTGAAGTGGGATTCCATCCATACTGTTCCACTCAACCAGTTCAGCACTACCCCAAGCAAATTCACTTATCTGAGGATTTACATTAGAAATTTTTTCAGGCTTTTTAAATTCCATACCGCTTACCCAAAGGTCAGGAAATTCAGCATAATCTTCCCTGGAAAAGAGTACTTTATCCGCTTTTTTTGCTTTAGCCAGGAATTTGAATTTTTTCCTCTCCTCCAGCAGTTTTTTCACGCCTGCTCCATTCAGATCACAGGAATAAAAACCCCAGTTTTTTTCGCGGTGATAAAAGGCTGAAAGCAATATTTTTTCGCTAAAATCATAAAACTCTTTGTCCGGATCCAAAGGTAAGGCGCGGAAAGTGTAAAGCTCTTTGCGCCCTTTTCCGCCGGTAATATTAACCGGCTTGCCTGATTCGAGAGGAAACTTCCAGACATCATATTTATCATAGAGAAGGACAGCCTGGTCTTCTTTTACCCAGCCGGCAATACCATAACCTGGAACCTTGCTGGGGTAATCATGGTCTTCATTATAAAAGGGAACCCCGATATCTTTGGTCAGGTTGCGAACACGGCCTGACTTCCTCGCAAAAAGATGCCAATTTTTATCCTGATAATAAACCACATAGCCTCCTCCAGGAGACAGAGAAAACCGGTCTTCAAGGCGGGAGGCGACTTTTTTGCGGGAACCATTGCTTAAATTCACTATATAGATATCACTGAGCCTTCCATACCAGGTGATTTCCTTTTGATAGGGAATACTGGAAACAGCTAAAACATACTCAGGATTTTCTGTGATCCTGACTTCTGGGACATCTCTATCTGCCAGCTGGACCAAGCGCCCGGAATCAATAAAAAAGACTGCTGTATAGGTCTGGTCTTTAATACGCGGCCATATATTTTTTTGATTGCTATTAATAAGCGGGTCATTCCAGTGCCAGACATCGACCTCACTTTTTTTCAGGATACCCTCAAGGTCGAAAAGATCAATATCTTTTTCCTTTTCTTTTTTCTCCTCCTCAACCTGACGAAATTCTTCCGGCTTGAAGCCGAAAAAGAGCCTCCTGCCATCCCTGCTCCACTTGAGCTGGTTTTTTGCCGGCAGAAACCAACCTTCAGGGGCATCCTCCGGAGTAACCACCTGAGTCAATTTATGACCTTCTGCTTCCCACACCCAGACTGAAGCATCCAAGTCAGTATCTTTTTCCCCCGACATCTCTATAGCCAGGAATGCTAAACTGCTGCCTGTTTTTGACCAGACAAGTTGAGAGCATTTGGCCTTAGGCTTCTGAAGCAAGGCCTTGCCTAACCAGCCTTGCTTGCTTAATTTAAGATAAAACAATCCGTTTTCTTCACCTGGATCATCGCCGATTGCATAAACCAAGAAACGGGAAGTTGCATCAAAAGCATAACTGAGGGCAAAAGGGATGCGCACCTCTTCTCCTGAATTCAGGTTATAAAGCACCAGAGTACTGCCTATCTCAAGTTTCTTTTTATCTTCTTTCTTTTCTTTAGGCTCCTCCTCTTGTTTTTTTACTTCATCATTTTCCTTGTAAAGATGATATGCCAGCCAACGGGAATCATCTGAAAATGCAAAATCTTTAACTTTTTCTAACTCCTTTACTCTACCAGAACGAGTATCTAAGAGCGCCATCCCCTGTTTTGGCTTGTCCTTTTCTGCAGCTGCAAGTTCGGCTGCCAGGGGTTTTATTATCATCGCCACCCAGTTTTCATTTTTAGAAATCACAGGCCGGCTTCCTCTTTCAACCAGATATTCCTTACCGTTTTTTACTGCGCGGACAATTACTCTGCCATCACCCCGGTCAGGCTGGGCAGCATAGGCGACCCAGAGCCCGTTTTCAGAGATCACTGGATTACGGACCTCTTTAAAACGCATAATATCCTGATAAGTAAGAGCCTTTTTCTGATCTGCCACAGTATAAACCAAACCCGCGGCCAAAATCAGGAAGCAGGCTATAAGAATCCTTGAAACTTTTTTTCTATACATATTGATCCCTCCCTCACCTGGACTATTCATAAAAAATATTAATACAAATGATACTTAGAAAATGATAAATAGTAAATGAAAAAATGAAATCCGTGTCCAATTCTTTTTCTTCACGTTTTACATTTTTTATAATATTATTAATTTTGGATTAATCAAAATGAACTCTAAAAAGAAATTTGCCAGAGATTTTTATGAGATCCAGCGCAAGCAATGGCAAAAAAGCCTCTTATTATTCCTAATCCTTTTTATATTCTATTTTTTCCTGGTAGGATTCGTGTCATTTATTTTTATTATAAGTTTAGGGCTATTTATGCCGGGAATCTCTCTCTTTGCCGGAAACAGCTTACAATATTTTTTTCTTATAAACCTTATTCTATCCATAGTTGTGGCTGCTTTCCAATTTTACGATGCTCGTTTCAATGGCGCTAAGTTTATCCGAAAACGGCTGCAGGCTGCGGCCCCGGATACAAATGACCGGTATCACAAAAAATTCATCAATACCATAGATGAGATGCGTATCGCGGCCGGCCTTCCCAGGGTTACTCCCTACATTATTCCTGCTTTCGCAATCAATTCTATGGCCCTTATAGAAGCTGATAAAAGTCCGATTATTATCATCACTGAGGGGCTATTGGCTGAATTTACCCGGGACGAACTTCAAGCTGTAATCGCCCACGAACTGGCCCATATCATCCGGGGTGACACCTTTTATATAACTCTGGTGTGCTCGCTTGCTAATTTTTTTGAGCGGCTGCGTGAAATGGCCGAACCGCATGATATGCCCCAGGGCCAAATCGGAGTGGCTCAGGATACTGGAGGAGGCAATCCTCTAGTATATCTGGCGGCTTCAATATCATCTCTTTTAATGCATCTTTTAAGCACTCTTATCAGCCGGCAGAGAGAACTTCTGGCAGATGCCACAGCAGTTGAACTCAACCGCAACCCTGCTGCTCTAGCCCGGGCTATATATAAAGCCCATGTTAAAAACTCTTTTATAGGAGACTTTAATCTTTCCTACAGCCCGCTTTTTATTGTGCCTCCCGAATCAAAAGGCATCTCGGATCGGTTGTTCAGCCGGATCTTCAATTCACACCCACCGCTTATGAAAAGAATCCGGCAGTTGGCGGAAATGGTCCCTACATCTCCGGCAAGAATTATCGATGAGGTCTTGGAAATTAGAAAAAGGAGGGCGCAAGCCCGGTCAATTCTTCATTCCAGAGAAGAGATATCCACAGGAGGGCCGAAATCCACAGCCTTATTAGATAACATTCAGCCCGGAGAGGAGGGCATTTGGTCTGTCCGCAGCCCTAAAGGTAAATGGCTGGGGCCTTTTAGCCCAGTAAATCCTGACAAATACAATAAGTGCCCGCGCTGCCGGATTAGCCTTAAAGACACCTTCTATGAAGGAGTAGCTTTAAAGACCTGCCCTTCCTGCAAAGGTAAGCTTGTTGACTCATCTGTAATTGATCGGATCATTGCCCGCAGGGAAGTAGCCTTCTCTGACTATCTAGTCAAAAAAGCAGCCAAATTTAGAGAAAATTTTTTACAGAATCCGGTCAGCACCCGGAAGATCAATATGGAAAAATCTCAGGATATATTCTGTCCTATATGCGGCTCAAAAATGCAGCCCCGCCCTTTCACATATCAGTATATTATACCAGTAGATAAATGTTTTTCATGCCACAAGACCTGGTTCGATACAGATGAACTGGAGATCCTGCAGCTGCTTATTGAAAATCACTAACCCTATAAATTCAACCTGAGCTATTCACGAGTCGAGGTTGCCGTCGATGCAAGGCGCAGGGGATGAAGCTTTGATAATTCACCGCAAATCCGCTGCAACAAAGCATCTACGGCAACCTCGACTCGTGAATAATCCAGGTTAATTTCTAAAATCAAGAGATTCCTGATTTGCCATATCCAGAACAGCTAAAAACATAAGCTGGGCCAGGTCCTCCATAATCTCAGGAGTAATAATCTCAATATTGTCCTGGGGGACATGATAATATGAAGTCGAACCAAAGGCACTCCAGGAGATGGAAGGGACTCCAGCCCACATAAACCGGGCAGCATCCAGACGAGGCCGGGCATTATTAACAAACTTAGATGTACGTATGATCCTATGAATATATTTTTCATTTGCCTTGCGGAAAAATTCCCAGAACTCAGGATGGTTTTCTGCAGCAAGAGCGGATAATTTATCCCCAGCACCTACTCCATCCATGTTTATCAGGCAAACTGTCTTGTCCAGGGGAAAAAGCGGATCTTCTACATATATTTTTGAGCCCACAACTCCCTGTTCTTCTGCCCCAAAACAAATAAACAGGATAGTGCGGCGGGGCTTTACCGGACTTTTGGAAAGTGCTTCAGCCACGCCCATAATGACCGCAACTGCTGAGGCATTATCATTAGCCCCGGGCATGATCTCATAACAGCGGCCGAGGTGGTCGAGATGGCCGCCGATTATTATAACCTCATCCTTAAGCTGCGGGTCCGAGCCTTCTATTTTACCAACCACATTATAAGCAGTACCGTCTGGATAGTGTTCGGTTGTATTTTTGATAGTAAAAACCTTGCCGGTTGAAAAAGACCGGGGTTTAAGATTTTTCCTGATATCTGCCACCACATCTTTATGGGTTTTCCCGGTTCCGGTAAAAAGATCATCTACCACACTCTGTCCAACATGAGAATATATGAAGCCTTTGCTATAGGAATTATTCGGATTAGTAATGGGATAATTATAAAGCATGCCTTTTGCTCCATGCTTGACTGCATTTTCCAGTTTGTACTGGTGGAAAGAATAGGGGCGCCACTTTTTAAAAAGCTCTGCTTTCCCGGAAGGAACCGGCGCTTCTCTTTCCATTAAAACTATTTTCCCGGCTACATCCAGCCCGCTGTATTCATCAAAGCCGAGTTCCGGGGCTGTAATACCATAACCGATATAAATAACCTCGGCCGTAATCTCACCTGAACCTGATGTCGAACCGGGAATAAATTCATCTACGTAGCGATAATTTTTTTTTATTGTACCATTCTTATAGGGAACATGAAGATAGGCATAGCAGTCTTTAAAGACAAGAGTGTATGGATTGGAAAAGGACTGAAGATAGGTATTATTCTCGTCTGCAGGAGCAACTCCCCATTTTTTAAAATGACTTATTACCCATGCGGCTGCTTTGTTGAAACCTTCTGTACCTGTCAAACGTCCCCAGTATTTATCCGAAGCCAGTTCATCTACATATTCATATAGGGTCTGACTATGGATGGAATGCACAATCTGGAGAAGCTTTTGTTCATCTGAAAGCTCCTGGGATCGGCGCTGTGATAATCCAAAAGTCGAAGTAAATAAATAAGTGAAAAAAAATAAAATAAGTATAAGCCGTTTATTTCGCATAAATTCCTCCTTCTTTCATCTTTTAAAACCTGAAGGCTATTCCTCCCCGCAGTAGTAAGCCATCCCATATACCGGCATCGACCAGCAGGTGCAGGTTGTCGGTAATCTCCGCTTTTAGCCCGAGATTTATCTGGATAAACGGGATAAATCCGGGAAGGAAAAAATCCTCTCCATCATCCTCCATCTCTTCTTTAAGTTCTGCTAACGTCTTAGTCTCGCTATCCGCATAAGATTCGCTATCCCCTCCTATATAGTAGGTGCCTGAGTATGCATAGGAAAACTCAGCCTCATCCAGCGCGGTTCCTGTGGCCGCCCCCAGACCAAAGGTCAAATAGGGATGTACCGGTGATGAAGGAATAATATCCCAACGGAAGCTTAAATGAAAAGAGAGCGGATTAATAATAAAGGAAGCATTGGCGTCTGCCTCATAGTAAGAACCATCATCCATATCCATTCGAGCTGAAAGTTCAGGTATAGAAATCTCCATGGATGTTTTTTCAACCGAAAGTCCCAGGCTGAAAGAACCATGCCGGCCAGCCGGGTACCACCTGGCTTCAAACCCAAAATTACTCCCGGATGAGTCAAAACTGACATCCTGTTCATAACTTTCTTCGCTAAGGCCAGGATAATCCTGCTGAATGTCTGCTAAAAAATCATCACGAAAAGTTGATTCCATGCTATCGCCTAAAGCATCTTCGACAAATCCTTTAATAATATTTAGACTCCACCTGGAATAATGGAATCCAAATTCGAACTTTCCCTGCCCTTGAAGCCTAGGGGCAAAAAAGAAAAGAAGCATACTTAAAACAATCACAAGTCTTATTGTCTTACAGTACTTCATTTTTCCCTCCTGATTCTCTCATGCTATTATTCATGCTTATTAAGATTATAATAAATCTATTTTCAATAGTAAACCTCTGCTGGGATTTAAATTGCCATTAAAGCTCTATTCTGATATCTTGATAATTCTGAATATAAATTCAAATCATTCAGGAGGTTTACATGCTTAAAACAGTTATATGCGGACTGGCTGTTGCCGGAATTCTCTTTGCTTTTTCACCTAATACTCAGGCTGAAGAGAATACTATCGAAGTCATTATGAAAACCACGCATGGAGACATGACTATAGAACTTTTCCCTGACAAGGCTCCGATTACAGTGGAAAATTTTCTCTCTTATGTAGACGAAAAGTTCTACGATGGCACTATCTTCCACCGGGTGATCAGCAATTTTATGATCCAGGGAGGAGGATGGACTGCTGATTTCGCAAAAAAACCGACACACGACCCCATTACAAACGAAGCTGCCAATGGTTTGAGTAATAAAAAATACACCCTTGCTCTGGGCAGAACCATGGAACCTCACAGTGCTGCCGCTCAATTTTATATTAACCTGAAACATAATTCCCATTTAGACCATCAGAATACAACTGACGAGGGTTACGGATATTGTGTATTCGGCAGGGTGATATCCGGCCAAGAAGTTGTTGACACCATCGGAAACATGCGGACTATGACCAGACAGGGAATGCAAGATGTCCCCCGGGAAACAGTAGAGATCATATCTGTGCAGAGAAAATAAAGCACACCTATCCTGAATTATTCACGAGTCGAGGTTGCCGTAGATGAGGAAAAGCGGAAAATAGTAAATGGAAAATGGGAAAAACCGTAAAACGTGAATTGTAAAATGTGAAATGTTATGGTAAAAGACTTATCTAATGAAATTCTGATGTGGCTGAAGCGAGCGCAAGCCGCACCTGAATTTCATTCATATTGACATTTTTTATGAATAGTTCAGGATAATTATGGGTGACTGGATATTCGCTTTTTTTCACCTGTTTCTGCTAATTGGAGTAGCTGGCTATGCAGTTGTTTCTCTTTTTCAAGGCAATACTCACCGGTTTTGGATAATTTCTATCCTTCTAATAGTTTATTACTTTTTCGTGCTGCATAAACCGGTACGCAAAGAAATCGAACGCCGGCGTAAAATGAAAAGCCAGGGAGAAAAAAAATAGAGGCAATAAACCGGCTGATACGTTTTATTGCAGACATTGTCTGGGGGCCACAAACTCTAATCCTGCTTTTAGGGGCAGGGCTGTATCTTTCTATCCGTATCCGCTTCGTTCAACTAAGGCGGCTGGGATTTTCTTTCCGCCTCCTAACCAAAAAAGAATACGGCGAAAGTGATAAAAAAATCAAAGGAGACATATCTCCTTTCCAGACATTGACAACATCTCTAGCAGCCATAATCGGCAACGGAAATATAGCCGGGGTATGTACAGCTATTGCCATGGGAGGCCCGGGTTCTGTTTTCTGGATGTGGCTTTCAGCCACACTGGGGATGGGCACCAAACTGGTGGAAACAGTGCTGGGCCAGAAGTTTAGGAAAATCATGCCCGACGGATCGATTGCCGGGGGGCCCATGTATTACATCCGGGAAGGTTTAAAACTAACCTGGCTGGCAGGAGCATATGCCCTCTTTATGGGGTGTAAGGCGCTTTTTTCCATCCCTATTGTTCAATCCAATTCAATTGCAGTAGCTATGACTTCTGAATTAGGGATAAAACCCTGGATGTCCGGGCTGGGACTGGCTTTTTGTACCTGGTTGGTCATTGTCGGGGGCATAAAAACTATAGGAAAAGTAACAGAATTTTTAAGCCCTTTCATGGTCGCTCTATATGTATTTGGAGCCTTCTTTACCATAATTACTTTTGCCTCCCAGCTGCCGGAGGCTTTAGCCATGATCTTTACAGGAGCTTTTAATCCCTCTGCCGTAGGAGGGGGAATAGCAGGCGTTACTATAGCAAGGGCTATCCGCTATGGCATGGCGCGGGGGACCTACTCCAATGAAGCCGGCACCGGGACAGCAGCCGTACTTCATGCTGCAGCCCGAACAAGCGAACCGACCCGGCAGGGATTTCTGGGGTCTTTGGATGTATTTATTGATACACTGGTGATCTGTACTCTAACCGCTCTGGCAGTCCTTACATCCGGAGCCTGGACCCAGGGAACCAGCACTGAGATGACCGCCAATGCTTTCAATTCCGCTATGCCACAGATCGGAGGTCTTATCGTTGTCGCAAGTTCATTTCTTTTCGGGTATTCAAGTCTAATCTCAGTATCATATTACGGCAAGATCGCTTTGAACTATCTTTTCGGTCCCTGGATAAAACGCCCTTATAACTGGATATTCTGTCTTTTTATTTATATTGGAGCGACTCTGGAAGTGGAAGTGGCCTGGTCTATAGGCGATATGGTCAACGGCTTAATGGCTGTTACTAACCTGATCGGAGTACTTGGACTCTCAGGGATTGCCGTGGCTGCAGTAAAGACTTATTTAAAAAATTTGGACTTGTCAGAAAAATCAAATTACCTATCAGGAGGATAATATGAGAAATATCAAACGGCTTTTTATTTTATCTTTAGTATTAAGCTTTTCTTTATCGCTTTCCGCCGGAAAACTGGATAAGGACCTGGCCCGGGGCTTCGACTCAATAAGGCCTATGGATGCTTACAATTATGTTAAAACGATGGCCCTGCCTAAATTCGCCGGCCGGTACACAGGGCACGAAGGCTATACCGCTGCCGCTAAATGGGCAGCAGCTAAATTTAAAAATTGGGGGCTTAAACCCATCAGTAATAACGAAGGCTACCTTCAGGCCTTTCCCAGGCCCTATGCCATAATTCCTCAGGCTAAGATGACCCTGCTTAAGGGGAAAAAACAGGAAAAAGTGGAGCTTAAAGCTGAAGATGAGTTTCTCCCTTTACTGGCAACCGACAGGGGTGATAATACGGCTGAACTTGTTTTTGCCGGATGGGGAGTCAGTGCGCCGGAGCTGGGATATGATGATTACGCCGGCCTGGATGTTAAGGGAAAATTCGTTCTCTGCTTCCGGGGTGTTCCCGATAGAAGCGATCCCGGCTTCCAGAAACACGATGAACACCGCTTTCGCATGCAGACGGCCAAAGATAAAGGCGCCAAAGGCCTTTTTTATATCTATTCCAGGCCCATCGCCAATCCCAACATGGATTTTATCAAAGGGTTCACCAATGCCATTATCAGTGAAAAAGTTGCAGATAAGATATTCGAAGAAAAAGGTTTTAAGGCAACAGAGCTTAAAAAAGACCTGCTGATATATGAAAAACCGCTTTCCTTCTCCCTTGTTTCAAAAATGCATTACCAGGTAGAGGCAAAGTATTTTCCGCAGGGAACAGGATACAATATTATAGGCTATGTTGAAGGCTCAGACCCTGTACTCAAGCAGGAATGCCTGGTCTTTGGGGGGCATTTTGACCACTGTGGAGAACATGTCGGCATTCTTTTTCCCGGGGCAAATGACAATGCCAGTGGGAGTGCAGTGGTTATGGAAATCGCAGAAGCATTTTCCAAATTAAAGCAGCGTCCGAAAAGGTCTGTAGTATTTGTGCTTTTCGCAGGAGAAGAAATGGGGCTTCTGGGCTCCTCTTATTTTGTCGATCACATTCCTTCTCAGTTTAAAAAGGTCGCTACTATGTTCAACTTTGACATGGTAGGGGAAGGTGACGGAGCCAGATGCAGTGTCAGTCCGGAACTAAAAATATTAGAAGACGTCCTGAAAAAATCTGATGAGACAATCAATACTCTAAAGCATATGAGCTTTTTTAAAGGCACATCCGGCGGCTCTGACTATGCCCCGTTTTTACAAAAGAGTATTCCTTGTTATTCCTTTTCTTCCAACGGACCGCATCTTGAATACCACAGAAGTGGAGATACCATCTACCGCATAAATCCTGACATCATGGCAGATATCGCCAGGCTGGCATTTTTAACCGGACACACTCTGGCGAATAGATAAAATTCTAGTGTGGCTTGTACTTATTGCTAATTGAGAGCTGAGCAGGCTAAGATTTGGCATGGATACGGGTAAGTCCCTTCGAAAGACAGGGATTTTCCAAGCTGGGGAAAATACGCGTGTTTTCGTATCAACTGACCTGATTCTTGCTTAAGGCTCAGAAGCTTAGAAAAAATGGGGGGATTCCTGTAATTAATTATATTACTTTATTACCTTGCCCTGTATGATCAGGATCAGAGCTTTATCGCCTCCGTTGAGCTTGGATACGCCCACTACAGATTTATCTCCGCTCTTTATAGTCAAAACAGTGCTTATTAACCGAATAAATTTTTCTTCTCCTTCAGAATTATAACCTCTCGACTGAGATAATTGCAGCTCAACTTTAAAATTATCCTTGTTTCCCTCCTGGATATAAGTGGGATTCAGGCTTAAAGAAAAGCTCATCCCTTCTCCACCTAACCTTTGATGTGAAACGCTGTTATCCTGAACTTTGATCAAGGATAAATCTAATCTTTTAAAATATTTGTATTTCAAGAGGCTTCGAAGTTCTTTTATCAAAGAATCAGACATTAATTCCTTTGATGTGTTGCTCTCTTTCATAGTCCCTAAAACCAGCTCAATCTCAAATTGGAGGTCTTGCTTTTTTACATCCAACTCCTTGAGTATGGAAACTAGCTTATCTACCATTTCGGGAGTATCCTGGATAATAAGACGATTGTCACCGGGAAGCTGAGTTATCACTCCTTGAGGACTCATAAACTTTCTTAATACACTCATAGCCCAATTAGCCTCAATATACTTGACCTTCACTATTTCCTTTTTTAGTTCGGGCCGCTCTTTTTTCTGCTGGGAAGCATAAAGGTTTGTGCTAAATCCTAAAAATAAAAAAATAATTAAAAGACCTATGATCGATTTTTTCATTCGGGTTCCTCCTCTAAATTAAAATTTTTATTTAAAAACCATTTGACCTTAAGGCCGGTTTCTCTTGATACCAGAGTCATTTCTACAACCTCCTGGGGTGATGTTTGTTTTATTGCAACCGCATCAGGCTGCAGGCCCGGCCTTTCTCTAAGCAAAGAAGGCCGGAGCCAGAAAAAAGAAATTATAATTGATATTACCATCATAAAGCCAAGTGCCCAAGCCGGTTTGAACGGCCAGGGAGCAAGTGTCTTCTTTTGAGTAATTTTTCCGGCAGCTGCTCTCTTCACTGACTGCTGCCATTCTGCCTCATCCCAATCTATTCTCTCAGATTTCAGCCATCCTTTAATTTCCTGCAGCGATTGGATGTAAACCTTGTATTCCCGTCGGCATTCCGGACAACCGCTGAGATGAGATTTCACTACTGAAGCCATTCTCAAACTCAAATCATTCCCTGCATAGAGGGGCAGCAAGCGCTTAACCTTCTTACACTTCATTACTCCCCCTCCCTTTGGGATAGATTTTTTCAAACTCCAGCCTAAGCTTATGCCGGGCCCGGCAAAGATGGGTCCGCACACTCTGGGAAGAGCTTCCCATAACCCTGGCTGTTTCCTTAATGGAAAACCCTTCTGCATCCCGCAGCAGAAAAACCATCTTCTCCCTGGGGCTCAAATACTTCAAACATGCCTCAATCTTTTCTCTTATTTCGCGATTTAAAAAATCTTTTTCAGGAGAATATCCGGTAGATACCCTCATCTTTTTATGTTCTTCCTTCAGCCCCTCATCCCTCTTTTTCTTTCGATAAAAATCATTGGCCGCATTCTTAACTATTTTATAGAGCCAGTTTTTTAAATTTTTGCCCGGCCGGAATCTTTTCAAGTGTTTAAAAATTTTGATCATGGCTGTCTGACAGATATCTCTGGCCTCTTCTGTATTTCCTGTCATTTGATACGCTAGATTTAACATTCCCTGCCGATAAGGATGCAGCAGTTGTTCGAAGGCAGACTCATCACCACCCAGAGCCTTATCCACAAGTGCATCCTTCATCCTTCATCCTTATTAACCTGAACTATTCATAAAAAATGTCGATATGTATGATACCTCTTTTCAAATCAACATTTTACAATGATTCATAAGGCATAACAATTGACCATTTTGTTTTTGATGTAATCTATATTTATAATCGACATTTTTTATGAATAGTTCAGGTTAATATACCTTCTTTCTCACAAAAATGTTAACCTTTGGGGTCAGGTCTTGTTTTTTGCTTTCCCATTAGCAATTCTACTAATCCAAGAATAATGAAGGTCAAGGAAGTCCCCAACAGCCTTTAAGCTATATCCCCATTTATTAATAGCTATATTTATCCCCTCATCCCTATTAACTTCATAAAAAATTTCATTTAACTTAGGCCTGGAAACATATTTTTCTTGTTTTCTTATCTCCTCACTCCTTATTCTTTCAACTTTTTTCATTGATTGAGCTACAAATATATTTCCCCCCAAAATAAATCCACCTTTTGCCTTTTTTAATGGACTTTCTCTGCCAATACCTTCATTAATATACTCAATATATTTCTTTTGTGCTTCTGGTAAATAATTAGAAAAAAAGCCCAAAATTATATTTGACTGTAAGAAGCTCTTCTTCCTGAAAGCAACCATCCCTCTGTAAGACGACCATTTCCAATCTACCGGTTCATCAATTAAACCAGCCCTAACAGGATTAAGAATAATATATCTACTTACTTCTAAAAGATAAGATTCTTTTTCAATTAATAATGATTTAAACCTTCCTTGGAAAAGATGGCCTACTCTTGTATGTCTGCGATTAAAATATTGTCCATAAACCCCATTCAGCTGCCTCATTCCAAACGACAAGTTTTTCAAAGGTGTTTCAATTAATAAATGATAATGATTGTTCATTAAACAATATGCATAGATATTCCATTTATATTTATCAACAACAGATTTCAATATTTTCAGGAATCTTCTTCTGTCACAATCATCCCTATATAAGTCTTTCTTTTCATTTCCTCTTGAAGTAACGTGATAAAATGCTCCTCTATATTGAATTCTTAAAGGTCTTACCATCAGAAAATAATATCAAATATTTTTGATCTAATTTAATAACGTTTTAAAAAGAAATATTTTCTCAATATTTGGAAATACTATTAAATAATTCTCGACAAGAAGGACATTATGTTTTTATCAGCATGCCGTAAAATAGCGCTAAAGCTTGAAAAAAGCAAAAAACAAGACCTGACCCCATTCTTATTGACTTTTTTTATTCTTGGTCGTTTAATAAGGTGATGAGAATCAATATTAGGGTAACGAAAAAGAACAGGTATTTAAACCGGGTCTCATTTCTCCTGTTCTTTGCCCTTACATTAATAATTTATTTTATTCTCGGTTTTATTCCCAAAGCCGGATCCAGTACCACAAATAAAGCTACAATCCAGAAATCTTTTCCGTCACAAGACATAATCCTTCCTCCCCTTCAAGAAAATATTGAAACAATAAAAAAAGGCAAGACCCTGTCGGATATTCTAGAGACATATAATTTTTCTCCGGCAGAGATCTATAAGCTAAGAGAAGAAGTCAAGCCTGTTTATGATCTGGCCAAAATCAAAGCAGGACAGAAATTAAAACTATTTTCCTTTGAGGATAGAACAGTTGTTACTCTAGAATATGGAATTGACTCCGAATCCTACCTCCGGATCGAAAAAAATGACAACTTTTATTATGCTAAGATAAAAAAATATCCCTATAGGATAAAGACCGCTCTTATCTGGGGAGTGATCGAAGATATGCTTATTACCGCCATTGACCAGGCTGGCGAGACAGACCAGTTAGCCATTAATATAGCCGATATCTTCGCCTGGGATATTGATTTTTACGCTGACATACGTTCCGGTGATAACTTCAAAGTCTTAGTCGAGAAAAAATATCTTGACGGTAAATTCACAGGTTATGGAAAAATCCTTACAGCCGAATTTACTAATCAGGGCAAGACCTTTAAAGCTTTTTTTTATACTTACCCGGACACAAAAAAATGGGACTATTTTACTTATAACGGCAAATCATTAAGAAAAGAATTTCTTAAATCCCCCATAAACGGAGCCCGGATAACCTCCCGTTTTAGCTACAGCCGCCTTCATCCTATCCGGAAAGTCTACCGCCCTCACTATGGAGTCGATTACGGCGCTCCCATTGGCACCCCGGCCCAGGCCACTGCAGACGGGACTGTCATCTTTGCCGGCCGCAGCGGAGGTTCAGGCCGCATGGTCCGGATACGGCACAAGAATGCTTATGAAACCATGTATCTTCATTTAAGCCGCTATGGAAAAGGAATCCGTAAAGGAGCCAAAGTAATCAGCAGCCAGACTGTCGGCTACGTGGGCTCTTCCGGCTTATCAACCGGTCCTCACCTGGATTATAGAATCAAATACCACGGAAAATACGTAAATCCCCTAGCCCATAAATTTAAACCGGTAGCTCCTTTAAGAGAGGATTTTTTATCAGATTTCCAACAAAAAGCCGATTATCTAAAGCTGGCTCTGGATGCCCCCTATCTTGTATTTAAATATTTCAGCGGATATGCTCTCTCTCCAAACCAATCGGAATTGGCAAGCCAGTGAACTTATTTTTTCCTTATCTTGGTGCCGCTTGAACCCCGGCTGGAAGAAGTGCTTCTGACCCTAGTTCCGCTTGACCTTGAAACAGTTCCACGAGAAACACGAGAAACTGAAGTGCTGCGTCCGCTTGATCTTCCACTCGTTCCGGATGAAGCTCTGATCTTACGCCCGGAAGTACCCCCATATTTTCGCCAATCTTTCAGCTGACGCCTGGTGACCACACTCCGCCCATAACGACTCGGGTAATAACCACCATAATAACCGCCATAGTAACCACCATAATAACCGCCATAGTAGCCACCATAGTAACCCCAGTAAGAATTATAGAGACCATAGTAATAAAAGGGATTCCACATGCTAAGCCCGAACCACGAGTAGGGAGAAAAGGAATAAGGACCGTAATTACTATAATATGGATAATAATCGTTATAATAACCGGGAGAATAATCATAATAATAGTTATCCGGTTCAACTCTGACTCTCGGCCCCGCATACCGCTTATCAATAACCGCACATCCGGCAATTAATACGATTAAAGGAAGTATAATTAATAGTTTTTTCATTTTCCTGCTCCTCTAATAATTATTATAGCAAACTTCGTACCAAATCTTAACAGATAAATTTATTATTAAAATAGGAATTTTTTGTCCTCTTTATATGTCAGTTGTCATAAATATAGACAAAACTATTTTCTATTTTCCATTTTCAATTTACTAGCCTGGATTATTCACGAGTCGAGGTTGCCGCAGATACGAGGCACAGGGTGTGTAGCTGTGGTCCTTCACCGCAAGTGCCCTGTAACGAAGCAGATGCGGTAAGATCGGCTCGCCTGAAAGGTAAAAAGTACCGCTGATAAAATTAGTTTTTGTTTTTATGAAGACAGCAGCGGCAATTTTTATGAATGATTCAGGAGGACCTGGATTATTCACGAGTCGAGGTTGCTGCAGATGCAAGGCACAGGGTGTGTAGCTGTGGTCCTTCACCGCAAGTGCCCTGTAACGAAGCAGATGCGGTAAGATCGGCTCGCCTGAATGGTAAAAAAATGGCGATTAAAATTAAAAACAAAAACGAGAAAATAGTTAAAGTAATCATTCTCAAAAGAATCTTGCATATCACTGAAAAAAAATTAATAATAAAAACACCGCCA
>JAUVXM010000021.1 GCA_030603565.1 Candidatus Aminicenantota bacterium | reverse complement strand
AAATTAAGGAAAAAAGTAATGGGATTCGGGAAAACGTTACTAAGAAAAAACGCCCTGTAAGCCGATTTAAGCGACACTAATTTTAGACTCATACTAAACCATGCATTTTGCGTTTTTTGGCATTTTCTCTCGGGGGGAATTGGCCTATTTTGGCGGGTCAATGCTTTTTGAAAGTTAGCTATTTTACAGGGGAAATTAAAAAACAGGATAAAAATGGTTATCAGTTTCCATATATAGGTTGGTTTTGGCATTTTTTAACCTCAGCTTTAAAGGAAGTCAGGGTTTTTCTTTATTTACCTGGCTTCCCTCAGAACCTTATTTTCTTGCCAGGATTTTCCTGGCTAAGTAAATTTTTTATATAGGTAGTCTCAGTGCTGGGGTCAGACCTCTTCACCTCTGGCTCTAGCAACTGCCCTGGCAGCAGGCAGCAGGACAACAGGGTACGGAAGGACGATTCTCTGAGGGGAAAGGGCGTTTGATGGTAGTTTATTTGACAGATGCGTTTATGGGGCATAAAATAAAACCATAAAAAACAGCAGTAGGGATAGATGAAAAGTAAAATTTTGGTTTTACTATTATTGATTATTTTCATAAAAATATTGATTTACTAAAAAGGGGGGATTCATGACAAAAGAAATTAAGGACAAAACCAAATTAATTAAGGATATTAAGGGTCAAATTCAATCTATTTCCGCAGGAGAGCACGTTTATAATATATTCAAAGCTACTTTAACATCTCTTCCTGTTGGTGCCTCTATTGCTTCTTTACTTACAGACTATATTCCGGACTCAAAATTCAAGAGGATAGATAAATTTGCACGGCAGGTTGCTGATGACCTTAAAAGATTAAATGACAAAATAGATAGTGAGTACATTATGAAAGATGAATTTGCTTATATGTTTGAACAATCATTTCGAGGTGCTGCTCAAAATTATCAAAAAGAGAAAATTGAAGCATTCAGAGCAATATTATTAAATTCAGCAATAAGACAGGATGTAATACAAGAGGAAAAAGAGTTCTTTCTTAGTTTAGTTAATACGTTATCAGTTCTGCATATAAGGATTTTAAAGTTTCTTGCTAATCCAGAAGGTTATATTCAAGAACAAGGGATTGAGCCTAGTTCAATCCGAGGAGGTTTCACAGATATTTTTAAAACATTAATGCCTGAATTAAATATTTCCATTATAGAATCAGCGTTTGGTGATTTGTTTCAGTTAGGATTAATTAACACTGACAAAAGCGTTTTTCAAACAATGACATCTGCAAGTGGATTGCGTCTAGTAGGAGATAGAGCTGGAGAGTTAGGTAGAATATTTATTGATTTTTGTCAATCACCGTGAATTTAAAATTTTTATAGAATTATAAAAACAAATTTTTGACATAAACAGCAAATAGAATTGAGGTGCATGGAGACCAGGCAGCCCTAGCCTCTCGGGGATAATATGACAGCTTAGCTGGAAAAACGCCTCATTAGAGAGAGACGGTTGAGTATGAGAGAAATTCTCATAAGGAGGGAAACTATGAGCAAAGAAAGAGAGGAGTTATTTGCAGTTTTCGCTGAGGCAAAGGAGTATGATAAGCCGCTTATTCTAACAAACCTAACCTTTGCCCATCTAATTGATGAAGTTGTGTTCCCTCACGAAAATGATAAGCCTTTTTTTATTGATGGCTTCCAAATAACTCGCGAAAAAATCCGTAGATTAAAGATTCTTAGACAAAAGAAATATTTTTCGCATTTGCTTGCCCTCCTGCATCGCAGACTCCAACATGGCGATATAACTTTACAAAAGATTTATGGACAACAGTACCATACCCGACTGGAAGCAGCCCTGAGAGAAGGGTGTGAAGATGTTACCTCGCAAGTAATAAAGGCTTACGATACCAAAATCAAGCCCAGTCTGAAAGATTACTTGCCAAAAAGAGAAGAGCTTATAAAAGCAGCATATATATTTTTTTGGGAAGCGATAAAGCAACTAAATAATTGACAAATTACTTTAATGTGAATAATTATCCTATTATAGAAGACAGATAAAAGGATTAAAAATTCTCATATTAGGGGATAAAATGAATAAATGTAAAAAGAATATTTTGTTAATTTTTGGGTATTTATTATTTGTTGCATTTTTGATTGTTCCATATTCCTCTTTCTCTATCGAGAAGAAGCGTCTTCCTGACTTTTCTCAGTGGGAAAAAGAACAAGAAAAGAAGGGGTTAAAACCTGGGTTCCCCCCTTGCCCTGAACTCTTCCCAAAGGAAGAAAAAAAGGAAGAAAAGAAATTTGTCCTTCCCCCGTTTCCTGATCTATTTGCAAAGGAAGAAGAGAAGAAAGAGTTAGAGTCTGGTCTCCGTCCTTTTTCTGATTATTTTAAGCCTACAAACTATGAAAAAGTAGTAATAATACACAGGAAAAGCGGATGGGTTTTTTCGCCTTATATGCTTATAAGTAAAAGACATTTTTTTATCAATTGGAATACTTTAGCAGTAGAAACAGCCGTAATATTACTTATTGCAGGCTTCTCTTATATCCTTTTTTGCATAGTATTGAAAAAAGGGAATAAATAAAATTTCTCATTAAGAACAAAAGAACTAAGATGCTTAAAATTAGTACAAAAAAAAATTTTTATTATAAACATCAAAAACTCGGTCGTCTTAAATTTAGGCAAATTAATTTAACTGATTTAATAAAAATAGAGAATTACAAACTCATCGGGAAACGATATAAAGGTTTTACTATTTTTATTTTACATAATCAGATTGTGAGTCCTAAAATCAGTATCTCAGATTTTTCTGATTTAGAGAACAGGGAAATTATAATTATAACGAAATATTTTATTAAAGAGACTGTCATTTTTACAAAACACTTCAAGAAAAATGAAGATGAATCATTCTATATTAATTTTTATAACTCATATAAGAGCTACTATAAGAGCTACCAAAAAGAAATCTCAAAGATTTTTGTTCCTATTGGAAACTTAGCTGAACAAATGATAAAACGATTATCAGCGTCTTTAACAGAGTCTTTTTCTAAAATGGCACAACTTAATATCACGCCTAAAATAGAATTTATGCAAAAAATTAGCAAAGAAATGAGTGAAATTTTGCAAAAAATAGTAATAGCAGCTGACAATGCTGGGAGAATTCTAGAAAAATATGGATGGCTTATCCCTCCCTCAATGGACTTAAGAGTTGTATCTTTAATATCCAACTTAGGTAATAAGCAAGGAAATCATCGAGAAAGTATAAATAAGCTATTTTTGGATTATTACCAAAGAGATAATTTTAAAGAAATAGAATTAATGATTAAAAATTGGGAATCTAATAAGCTATTCAAGAAACGGATTAGAATATTAAGAGATTGTCTAAAAACACTTAAAATATCAAAAAAGATCGACACTTTCAATTCTGCAAACGTTATTATCCCAACATTAATTGCTCAAATTGATGGAGTATTGACAGATTATGCGATATCCAAAGGATTTGACATCAGAAAATATCCTGAGCATAGAGTCTTTATAAAACTTGAGGAATATAAAGAAAAGATTATCAGAAAGAATAAAACTGCTAAATATGACAGTTTTGTTAAGTGGGATGATTTATTCATAGATATGATTTTAGATACTTTATGGGGAACAGCCTTTCCTAGAAAAAAACCCAAAACTGGATATACTCATACTCGCTTTTACAGGCATAAAATAATGCATGGCGAATACGTATCTTATGGGAGTATATATAATGTTTTAAGAGCATTTTTTCTATTAGATTTCATTTCAGAATTAGAATAAATATTTCAGTAATAAAGAAGATTAATGTGAGTGGAAGCAGGATATTGTTGTAGTATCAAAAAATTTCACCCCCAATTTCACCCCCAAAAAACTTGACAAGTGCACAAGTATATTATATTATATTATTATCCCTTTAAGCAAAGGAGAGCACATGACAGCAAGACCAAAACTGGAAAAGGAGACCAGAGCCATCGGAATTCGGATTCCGGTGGAGTGGCATGACTACTTGGCAAAAATTGCTGAAGAGGAAGAACGTAGCCTGAATAGTCTCTTCCGTGTGGCAATTAAGCAGTACATACAGAGAAGAAAAGGGGGTAAATCATGAAAATAAGGATACCAAAAAATGCTCCTATTAATGATATAAGTCAAAAAGATATTAAGAAGATGTCAGATGCAATTGTTGAGCTAAGAAAAAATCCGATTAAGGGTTGGAAAAAATACTTTTCTATTACCTTCAAGCCCTTCTTCAAGCGTGATCCTATGGATGCAACCTATATGGCCTTTAAGACTTTCTTTGATATGACAGAACTGCCTTTCACTCGGAAGGATGCAGAAACTGTCAGAACCAACATGCTCAGGCTATCTAACAAGCTGTATGAAATTCACCTAGAGCAGACTGAAGAGGTCGATGCAGAAATTGAGAGGAGACAGAAAAATGAGTGATAAAGCAATAGCATATCTCAGAGTATCTTCCGATCGTCAAGATGAACATTCTTTTGACACTCAGTTCAGAAATATAACCCAGTATCTGGAAGTCAAAAAGTGGAGCTTAAGGAATGAAAGGCTAAATGGTGTGGAGATAGAGCTTGATACTAGAGTGACCTGTAAATTGGAAAAAGAAGGTGGAGGTGTCTTCCAAGCAGATGGTTGTTTTGCTGAGAAAGGCTCAGCTTATGACATAATTCATGATAGAGCTCAATTTAACAAGATGATCAAATATGTTAAGAAGCACAAAATCAGACACCTGATATTCTATAAAGCAGACAGGTTCAGTCGGAATGACATGGATTGGGGTAACACCAAGACTCAACTCCTGAATGCAGGACTCACTGACATATACATTCACATACTTGTTGAAAAATTGGCATTCAATCCTTTTACTAAACACGATTTTGAGCAGAAGGATAAACTCACGGATCTTTTAAAGAAAGCTGAGAGGGAGTCCTATGAAAAAAGCATTTATGCTTCAGAGGGTGTGAAGACCAAGTTTGCCAAAGGTCAATTATTTTATAATCCAGGATATGGATTCAAGACATACACAATAAGAAGAGGCAACGTGAAAACTAATCAGGTTGACTCTATAAAAGAAGAACTTGATGATGTGAGGATAATGTTCAAAGAGTTTGCCAAAGGGGACTATTCCCTTTCTCAGTTTGTAGAAAGACTTAAGGAACTCGGCATTCGGAACAGAAGGACTGATAAACCATTCACAAGACAAACCCTCTACAAGAATCTAACCAAGAAAATTTATATTGGATTAATCACATTAGGAAAGAAAAGCAAACCTGCTACTCAATTTAAATCACAGATTCCCAAAGCAGACTGGGACAAGGCACAATCAATCTTGCATAACAGAGATTTCCAGAGTAATACCCGAGGAAAAATTAAGTCATATAAGTCCCCGCTTACCAAGCTGGGAAGGTGTCATTACTGTGGATGTCAGATTGTAACTGATTCAGCTAAAAAGGGAGCTTATGTTTATCTAAGATGTTCAAATGGTAAAATGTTTACTGATGCTGACTACTACAAGAAAAAATTTGGTCAGAAATACTGTCCTCAACCGTACAATTCAGAACAAAAAGTCATGGAAGCTATTGATGAGCAGGTGTCCAAATTGTTCCTTGATGAATCCATAATGGTATGGTTGGAAGCGGAACTAAAACAAATAAAATCCAAAGATGTGAATATTAAAGAAAAAAGAATCAAGGCGCTTCATGCAGATAAGGATTCTCTGAAAAGAAGGTTGAAGAAAATCTATGATGCATGGGAAACTGAAAGATACACTGATGAAGAGTTTGATGTCAGAAAGGCAAAGCATGAAGGAAGGATAAAAGAAATTGATGCTGAACTTGTTCAATTGAGCCAAAATGAGGACAACATTGAAGAGCAGATAGATTTAATATTAGAACTCATGGAAACCATGCAGAATCAATGGGTTACTCTTTACTTTGCTAAAAAGGCATCAATTTTAGGGATATTAGCAAAAGAAATAGTCTTTGGCAAAGATGGAAAGAATAAACCATTGATAATATGGGAGTTACCTTGGAATGCATTCTATGACCTTGACTCAAGTTCTAATATGCAAGGATGGCACGCCCGGAGGGATGAGAAACGGACTGCAGTTCGCAGAAAACCTTACACACCTATTCCTTGCCAAGAGTCAACCCTGGCTAAACCAAAGGCTGATTGCCTTGGCCGGCTGTAACCCTGGCCTCCACCGGCTGTATCGAGGAAAGCTTGCCATTATTTAAAAAAGTCTTCGCCATGGATACAAATTGGGCGATTATGCTCCAGCGCCTTCCCCAGGTCGGACAGTTTCCTAAAGATAAAAAACTCATGCAAACCATTCTCGCAGTGGCCCCTAAAAAAAGAGAGCCAGCAGGGGGAGTCGAACCCCCGACCTACTGATTACGAATCAGTTGCTCTACCACTGAGCTACACTGGCCTTTGACTTTATTTTAAAAAGTATTAAAATGACATCTTTATGACTTTAATTGAAAGCTCTTGAGCTGTCAAGACGCTCTGAAACTCAAATGAAAATAATAAAGAAACTTGAACTGCATGGTTTTAAATCCTTTTCCGACCGCACGCGTATCCTTTTTCATCCCGGCATTACCGCTATCATCGGCCCCAATGGAACAGGAAAAAGCAACATTGTCGACTCTCTGCTCTGGGTCTTCCGGGGAAGCCGCTTAAAATCCCTTAGAGGCGCCAGGAGCGGAGATGTGATTTTTAATGGAAATTCAAAAAAAGCCCCGTTTAGTATGTGTGAAGTCAGCCTTTTTCTGGGAGATACAAAGGATAAGGAGAAAGAAGATATCAAGATAAACCACCGTGTTTTCCGTTCAGGTGAAAGCGAATACAGATTAAACGGAAAGGCAGTCAGGCTTAAAGATATCCAGGAAACGCTTTGGAAAAATGCGATCGGCGAAACAGATTACTTTGTGATCGAACAGGGAAGCATCGGTGATTTTCTTGCTTCCAAACCTTTAGAAAAGAGACTGCTCCTTGAAGAAGCAGCCGGCACAGCTCATTACAAAGATATAAAACGACAGACCCAGAATAAATTAAATAACAGCGAACAGAACCTCATCCGCCTGGAAGACATCATTATAGAAGTTGAGAAAGCAAAAAATGCTTTAAAAAGACAGGCAGGAGCCGCTATCCGTTACCGTAAGTTAAGAGAACACATCAGAGAGCTTTCTCTTTTGCTCTATAGAAAAAAGATCGAACAAGCAGAAAAAGACCAAAAAGATACCGCCGGCATCTATAATAAGAATCTGGACCGGGAAAACGAGATAATCTCCCTCATTAAACATGATAAAAAAAATCTTGCAACAAAACGAAAAGATATCTGGAACCTTGAAAAAATCATCAAAGAAAAACAGGAAAAACTGTACTCTTTAAAATCGCAGCACTCCCATCTGGAAGCTGAACAGGATAGGAATAAAAAGCGTATTGAATTTCTAAAGGAGAAAAAAAACACTGCAAAAAGCAGCTCAGAAGAACTCACAATTGAACTGACTGGGATTAAAGAAGAACAATCTGAAGGAACTGAAAAACTTTCTGATCTTGAAAAATTGCTCTTAAGAAAACAAAAAAAACTGGACATAGCAGGACAGGACGGACTGGAATCAAGAAAAGACCTTAAGGCAAGGAAAGAAAAAATTGAAATAAACCGGGAGAAATTCCTTAAAATAATCTCTTCCCAGACTGAACTTAAAAATGAAGCCGTAAAAAGAGAGAAAGAAATCGAATTGATACAACGGCAAGAAGAAAAACTCAGCTCTGAAATCACCTCGGAAAATTCCCTAAGTGCTAAAATTAAAACCCAGCTGGAAAAGAAAAAACTGGAAATATCAAAGATACAGACTCTTATAAATAACAAAAACAAGGAATTTAAAGACACTCAAGAAAAACTAAGTGATACTATCTCACTCTTGGCTGATTTTGAGAAAAAAAGAGCAGAACATCAAAACGAGCGGGAAAAGAATGTACATCACCTCTACTCCCTGGAAAAATTGAAAGCGCAGGAGCAAAGCTCTTGTATCACACCAAAAATTCCAAACTCAATGGGCCTTTTTGCAGATAAAATCGACAGCAGTACCGAACATGCCCTGCTGATAGATGTCTTTTTTAAAGAGGAAGCTAAAGCGACCCTTATCCGGGCTGGAGATTTTATCAAACTTTCTTCAGATAAGAAAATAAAGGGGTATTTCCTCCTGCTTGGACCTGAAAACAAAAAAGAACTTGCCTCCAGCTTCTATGAGGATCCAAAAGTACTGGGCCTCCTGAAATCCCATATTCAGGCTGACTCGGAAATCAAGAATCGCCTCTTCCCTCTTCCTGAGGCCGCCATTGTAAGAGACATTAAAACTGCTGTGGAATTATGGCTTAAAAATCCCTCTTTCAACTTTATAACCCTTCAGGGAGATACCCTGCTCTCGTCAGGCATTTTAAAATCCGGGGAAAAAAAGGAAGGCCTTTTTGCAATCAGCCGGGAAATTAAAAATCTTAAGGAAAATATCACTCAAATAGATAAAAATATTTCTCCTCTTTCCCTTCAAATCGCAGAAAAGATTACAGAAAAAACTAACCTGGAAAACCTTATTCGGGAATACTCTTCCTCTAAATCAGGATTGGAAAGAAAAGTAGAGGACCTTATAAAAGAGCAAAAATATGACAGAGTCGAACAAGATAAAACCAAAACCAAGTTAACGATTCTTAATAAAGAAAAGCAAAATTTGAATAAAGAAAAGCAAAATCTATCTGAAGCATTAAAAGCCCAGTCCGACAATATCAAACAGCTTGATAGAGATAAAACTATTCTTAAGCAGAATTCAGAAGCGGAAGAAAATGAATTATCCCAGCTTCAAAAAGAAAGCGAACAGAGTAGAAAGTTGTTTTTTGAGATAAAATCCAGTATAGACATCACCAAAGAGAAGATTAACAGCCTTGAGCATATTAATATTAATCTTTCTGAGCGGGAGAAAAATCTTAATAACAGAATAGAATCCATAAAAACAGATATCAATAAATCTGAAGAAGAAAACATCAGCCTACAGAAAAAGATAGCTCAACACTCATCAAAAGCCGTAAATTTTGAAAAAGAGACCAAAGAAAAAGAAACAGAACTCATGCACAAGGAATCACATCTCGGCAGCCTTCAGAAAGAACAGCAAAAAATAGAAGAAAATGTGCAGCAGCTGAGGGAAAAACAAAGAATTGCTGAAGAAGAGCGGGTAAAATGGGAAGTACGCAAAGCAGAAAAAGAAAGAGACTTGGTCAACCTGGAAGAATCCTGCTGGCAGGAAATAAATAAAACTCTGGATGAGGTCAAAAAGGAAGTTCATCTCGATTCTGACCCGGGCTCAAATATTGTAGAAGACCTGTCTGAATCAAGAGAAAAGCTGCAAAAGTATTCAGCTGTTAATCTCATGGCTGAAGATGAATATTTAGCCAAAAAAAAGCGCTATGATTTCCTGATCAAAGAAAAAGAAGACCTGAAAGATTCGATCGAAACTACCAGGACAGCCATAAAAAAGATAGACCAGGAAAGCAAAACTCAATTCATAAAAGCTTTGATCGCCGTAAATAAAAATTTTCAAGATATTTTTTCTATCCTGTTCAAAGGGGGAATAGCCAAGGTTAAATTATCTGATGAAGACAACCCTCTTGACAGTGGAGTTGAGATCATTGCTCAGCCCCCCGGGAAAAAATTCCAGAGCCTTACTCTGCTTTCAGGGGGCGAAAAAAGCCTGACAAGCCTGGCTTTCTTTTTCGCCCTGTTCCGCTATAAACCGGCTCCATTTTGCGTATTAGATGAAGTCGACGCTGCCCTGGATGAAGCAAACTTACTCAGATTTCTAAATCTGATGAGAAAAATAAAAGACCAGACACAGTTCATCATTATTACCCATAATTATAAAACCATGGAAGTAGCCGATTATATCTATGGGACCACAATGGCTGAGCCGAATATTACAAGTATTTATTCTGTAAAAATCAAAGACAGAGAATAGTAAATGGTGAATAGAAAATTGAAATTTACCATTTACCATTTTCCGCCTTTTATCTTCTTAAAAATCTGCTTCCCCTTATATTTCAGCATAGTCAAAAAAAAGATGCAATAAATCAGAAACCCCTTAAATGAGGAAAGGGTACGAAGAGCAGATTTTATTTTTGAGCCGGAAAACATTTTTTTTTCTCCAGCTGACCAGCGCATAACCAGATCTGCGATCTGAAACCAGCTCAATTTATCTTTAAAGAGCGGCACATAACCTTGAGCTGCCGGCAGCAGGAATACTTTTTTCAGATCCTTTTTTTTTGACCAGGAAAATTCTTTGGGAAGAAAGCCTTTCTGCTTGGCAATCTTCTCAAGCGGAGTCCCGGGATAGACATGCAGAAGGGCGGTGGCAAATTCCGTATCAGGATTGACCTCTCTTAATTCTTCCATTACTCTAATCGTTTCCTGAGCTTCCTGCCAGGTCTCGGAATAATGAGAAAAAATAAAAAAAGCATCCGGAACAAATCCAAGTTCTCCTGCCCAGCGTACAAACTGAAAGGCTTTCTCTATATCAAAATTTTTCTTGACTATGTCCTTCCGTACTCGTGCACTTCCCGCTTCGATTCCGAAATGACCCCAGACAAGTCCGGCCTTGACCATCTTCTCCAGTAAAGGTTTATCTATAGCATCTATCCGGAATTCATTACAGAATTTAATATTAAACTTTCTCTCAATGATCAGGTCCATTATTTTGTGCAGCCGGCCGGGATTATAATTCATAGTGTCATCATAGAACCAGATATATTCAGCTCCAAAATCCCGGATCAGATGCTCGATCTCATCCGCTACTCTTTCCGGCGAGCACCCTCTCATCTTCCTCCCCCAATTAATAGGGGTAGCACAAAAATAACAGTTAAAGGGACAACCCCGGGAAGTCATAATATTCTGAGCTTTAAGCCGTTTTCCTCCAGGAGCATCCACATAAAAATTATATTTTTCCAAAGGTATTAGGTGTCTGGCAGGATAGGGCAGGTCGTCTAAGTTTGATATTTTCTCTCTATTTCCCGAAAAAAATACATCATCATCCTTCCTGCAGCATATACCCTTGACTACAGCAAAATCAGTCCCGGAAGAGGCTGCCTTAACCAGTTCTATAATTGTTATTTCTCCTTCACCGATAACAGCAATATCAACATCTCTGATGTTATACAAAGTATCAGCTCCAGCCATAGTCATATGAGGTCCGCCCAGGACAGTTAGTATCCTTTCATCAACCTGCTTGGCTGTTTTGGCAAGCTTAAAAGAATCAAAACGATTCTCAGTCGTTGTAGTACATCCTACGATATCAGGGGCAAAATCCCTTATCCTCCCAGCTACATCTCTCCAATTATAATCCAGAACATCAGCCGGAACCACATCCACTTCTATCCCTTCCTGTTCCAAAACAGCCGCAAGAGAAAGAATCCCTAAGGGAGGCATAGAGGTCCCCTTTCCCCAACGCTGGGCCACATATCCCAAAGGCGGGACGAATAATTGTACTTTCATAATATTTCTGCTCTAGCTTTATTCATTTTACCAGTTGAGGAAATGCAGGTAAAGCAAAGAAAATGGCAGAAACATTGAAATTATCATGTTATTTTGATAAAAAGTACTTGTCTTATTTCTTTTAGCCTGAATTATTCACGAGTCGAGGTTGCTGTAGATGCGAGGCGCAGTGGGTGAAGCTGTGGTCCTTCACCGCAAATCCGCTGCAACAAAGTAGATGCGGTAAGATCGGCTCGCTCATAGAGTTAAAAATGTCGATTAAAAATATAGATTAAATCAAAAACAAAATGATCAATTGAATCTCTATAAAAATCACTGTAAAATGTTAATTTAAAAAGAGGTATCATACATATCAACATTTTTTATGAATAGTTCAGTTATTAAGGAGAAGCTCTTTGGTTTATGTGATCGCAATACTCTCTTACCTGGTGTTTTTATTCGTCTTCGGCTTGAGATTCGCAAAAAAACTGAAGAAAAAAGAGGACTTTCTGGTTGCCGGCAGGACTCTTACTGCACCTGTTCTGGTTGGAACTCTGTTGGCCACCTGGATAGGCTCAGGAGATATTTTTAGTGTTTCGGATCTAAGCTATAACCATGGATATTCCTCCCTGATAGGAAGCGCCGGAGGCTGGCTTGGTATAATCGTTGCCTACTTTATCGCAGGCAGGGTCCGGCGTTTCGGCCAATTCACAGTTCCGGATATTCTCGAAACCAGATACAATAAATGGGCCCGCGTCCTTGCTACAATTACTACTATAATCGCCTACGTTACCATAGTCAGCTATCAGTTCCGGGGCGGAGGTTTTGTGCTTAATATCATAACCGGCGGTCAGATCAAAGTCGGCCAAGGAATAATAATTGTAGCAATTTTTGTAATAACTTATACTCTGCTTGCCGGCATGCTCTCAGTCGCCTACCTGGATGTTTTTAACGGCATCCTCATGATCATTGCAATATTTACAGCCATACCCTTTCTTATCCATCATGTCGGCGGTATAGAGTACATCATCGCTAATGTGACCCCAAGAGAAAACGTCTTGCTGGGAAACATGACCTGGGTCCAAGCGATGGGATATTTTGTACCCACCCTGCTTTTAGCGCTCGGCAATGGCAATATGTACCAGCGTTTCTTTTCTGCAAAAAATGAAAATGAAGCAAAAAAATCAGTGATCGGCTGGATTATCGGAGTAGTATTGCTGGGAATCGGTCTGCAAAGCCTGGCTGTTATCGGCAGCAGTTATTTCAAAGGGCTGGAAGCTGCAGAAGCAAGTCAAATCTTAATACTTGTCGCCCACAAGGGAGTACCCGTAGTAATCGGATGCCTTCTCCTGGCAGCCATAGTTGCGATCATTATCTCGACTGCTAACAGTTTCCTCTTGGTCCCGGCTACAAATGTAGTAAGAGATATTTACCAGCGTTTTATCAACCCTGACCTTCCTGATAAAAAAATGATTCTATTTTCCCGGATAGTGGTAATTCTTCTGGGCATTATTTCCTACTCGCTTATCTCTTTTTTTCCCAGAATATTGGATGCAGCCTATGCAGCCTATACTATTTATGGTGCAGGGATAACACCTGCTCTGCTTGCGGTCTTTTTCTGGAAACGGGCGACAGTCAAAGGCGGGGTTTCCTCAATGCTGGGAGGAATGACAGTAACAATAATATGGGAAGTCATAAACAAAATACAGGGACAGCTTCCCTTTAACATCCCTGCTGTCTATCCCGCCCTCCTCTGTTCTCTTTTCCTCTTGATAGCGGTCAGTCTGTTAACTCCAAAACCGGATCCGGCAAAATGGAAACCATTTTTCAAGCAGGAGTCATAATTGAAAACAGGAGTAGTTATTGACCGCCGTTATATGGACCATAAAATGACTCAATTTCATCCGGAAAGCCCAAAAAGAATAGAAGCTGTCCTCGAAATGCTCGAAAATGTATCATTTCCATTCCTAAAGATAACTCCCAGAGCAGCACATGAAGAAGAAATCCAATGGGTCCATACAAAAGAATATACAGCCTCCATAAAAAACACCGCAGGGAAAGAAAAAACAATTCTTGACCCAGACACTTCTACATCCGCTCTTTCTTATGAAACAGCTTTATTAGCCGCAGGAGGGACTCTTAAAAGCTTATATCTCATTCAAGCTGGAAAAATTAAAAACGGATTTGCTCTTGTTCGTCCTCCCGGGCATCATGCAGAAGCATCCCGGGCAATGGGATTCTGTCTGTTTAATAATGTCGCAATCGGAGCCGAATACCTGTTGAGGAAGCACGGGCTTAAAAAAATCTTAGTAATAGACTGGGATATCCATCACGGAAACGGCACCCAAAACGCTTTTTACAGAAGAGACGATGTCCTCTATTTTTCCATTCATATGTCTCCCCATTATCCCGGGACAGGACACTGGAGAGAAACCGGAGAAGGTACTGGTGAGGGTTATAATATAAACATCCCTCTGTCTGCAGGAAAAAAAAATACTGACTACCTATACATCATTAAAAACATCCTCACTCCCATAGCCGACGCCTATAAACCAGAATTCATTCTGGTTTCTGCCGGGTTTGATATTGGCGCAGCCGACATACTTGGAGGGATGGAAATTACCAATTCAGGCTTTGCCGCAATAACCCGTGAAATTATGCATATTGCCCAAATACACTCAAATAAGAAAATCCTCCATGTACTGGAAGGTGGATACAACCTTAATACTATTCAACAGGGGACCAGAGAAATCCTGCTCCAACTGAGCGGTAAGGGTAGTGAACCAGGTATCAAACCTGAAGCTTCCCAGGATAGTAAACACGAGCTTGAACCGATATTAAACCATTTAAAGAAATATTGGGAAATATAGAAATCAAATAGCTATTTTCCGCCTTTTCTTCGCTTTTCCCATTCTCCACTTTCCATTTTCCATTTTCTGTTGTTTTCTTCAAATGTAATCTCAATGTTCCAGGCGTCATCAAATTGGGACAAAAATTTACATTGATTTACACTTCTTAAGAGAGGAAGCATGGCACATCTTTTGCAGTACAATAAAAGGAGAGTTCCTATATAAAAGAGGGGCCGTCCCTTAGATGATAAGAAAAATGAAAAAAACAAGAGCAATTCTGTTCATATTCCTCCTAACACTTTCTTATGCCGCTGCCCAAGAATATGATTATACAAACAACTCCTTTGCTCGACTTAGCTATATCACAGGGAATACTTTCATCCAGAATGTTTCTGACCTGGCTTATAAAGAAGGAATCGTAAACATGCCTGTCATGGAAGGCGACAGAGTAGGAACTACTGATGGAAGAGCAGAGATATACATGAGAAACGGCACCTACTTACGGCTTGACAACAACACTAAAATCGACTTTCTGAATATACCTAAACAGGGAAACGATCTGACCCAGGTTAGACTCTGGTCAGGAAATATCTATTTTAGTATAGGGAAACTGGAAAAAGAAAAAAATGTTGAGATCCACACATCCGATGTTTCTTTTTATATTTTAGACAGAGGACTTTACCGGATAGATATCAGAGAAAAATCTGAAACTATAATATCAGTTTTTCAGGGAATGGTCGAGGCAGCAAGTGAATCAGGCTCAGTTCTTATTAAAGAATCACAAAAAATGGAAATTGTTCAAGGCCAGTTCACCTCCAGGCCGAAAAGTTTTACTCCTGCTACTGATGATAGCTTTGACAGGTGGATCGATTATCGTGATTCACAAGTCAGAAAGCGGATGGCGAATAATTATTTTTCGGAAGAATCGGATGATGGGGTCAAATCTTACAAACCGGATAAACAGATAAGTAATTTAAATATTAGAAAAATCAAAAAGAAAACAGGCTATTCCTCCTCCTCTCATTTATATACCAGAAATAGGTCAGCTACAGCCATAAGCCGTTTCTACAGCTCCATCGCCGGCAGAAGTAATAGGACGAGCCGCTCCTTACGCAGCTCATCAAGCCGTATAAGCTCGTTGTTAAAAAGCAGAAGCAGGTTATCCAGCCCTCCGGTGATGCGGCGTCCTAAACGCTCCTCAACCAGTACCTCTAAAGTCAAAAAGAAGAAGTGAAATGTTAGTTAAAAGTCTTCTATCTAATGAAATTCTGATGTGGCTGAAGCAACATTGAAGATTTAGCCTTCTGATGAGGCTTTCCGAGGGAATCCGACGTAGTCGGAAGTCGAGCATGTCTGACCCACGGACGGGGGGAGTTGCGCAGACGCCGAGAAAAACGAAGAGGAATGGCGTTAAAAATCTGAAGCGAGCTCAAGCCACACCTGAATTTCATATCCTTCACTGCGAATCCGCTGCAACAAAGTAGATGCGGTGAGATCGGCTCGCCTCTAAGGTAAGAAATGTCGATTATAAATACAAATTACATTGTAAACGAAAGGATAAATTGGATATACGAATCAATCAGTTTAGAATATTAGCTCAGTAACGTTTAACACACATATCGACATTTCTTATGAATAATCTATTTTCTTTTTAGTGTCTCATAATAATCATAAGTCATCATGTGGTCTTCATAGGAGCAAAACCGATTAGGCTCTGTTCCGGGAATAAAAACTTCTTTGAGAAGAAATTGAGGCGGGCAGATGGGAGAAGGCAATAGACCTGTTTTCCGATCAACTGTTATAAAGCTCAGGTTCTGTGGTACAGTAAATTCCTCTTCAACTATTTCTTCCCCATTTTCCTCTGCAACTCTTTTCTCCTCATCAATTATGCTTTTAAAAAACCCAACAAAAACCGGAAGCGCCGCCACAGCCCCTGATTGTCTTTTCCCAATAGAAATTCTTCCTTCTTTATATCCCACCCAGACACCGGCACATAAAGAAGGAGAAAACCCTATAAACCTGGCATCAGCCCAGTCATCCGTAGTGCCGGTTTTTCCTGCTAATGGTTTTTCCAAAAATTTAGCGAGCTGAGAAGTTCCTCTTTGCACTACTCCTTGCAGTAATGAAGTCATAATATAGGCTATCTGGGGAGATATTACTTCCTCTGATTCAACCTTGCATTCCTCCAAAATATTCCCATCTTTGTCCTCTATCCTGGTAATAAAATAAGGCTTTATCCGAATACCGCCATTTGGAAAGACTGTAAAAGCAGAAACCAATTCTACCATTTTGGCTTCAAATGAACCTAAAGCCAATGACATATACGGGTAGATCGGGGAAGTAAGCCCGAATTTTTTACAGTACTCCACTCCAGTCTGAGGGGAGATATGATCGAGAAGCTTGGCTGTAAAAATATTTCTTGATTCCTCTAGCCCCAAACGAAACGTGATCCGTCCTTTATATTTCTCATCATAATTTGGAGGAGACCACAATTCACCTGACCATTTGTCTTCAAAATCAGTAGGCTCGTCTATAAAGGTCGAAGCCGGAGTCAAGCCGCTTTCCAATCCGGCTGTATATAAAAAGGGCTTGATTACCGACCCCGCCTGTCTCATAGCTTGAGTAACATTGTTCCATTTACTCCGTCTAAATGAATATCCGCCGACCATGGTCTTTATCTGTCCGGTTTGTGGCTCAATTGCGAGAAAAGCTCCCTCCAATACAGGCTTCTGGTCAAGAGACGCCAATATTTCTTTTTTCTCTTCATCAACTTTTTTTATTTCAATATGAATAAGGTCTCCCCGTTTGATGAGCTTTCTAAGATCCCGCGTAAATGTCCAGGAGAATATATCATTACTGTCAATTTTCCCGGTGAAATCTTTGACTTTTATATCCGCCTTTGACTTTTCTACAGATAAAACTACTGCTTCTACTACCATCCCAATTTCAAACGAAAGATTTCTCCAGCTTAAAAATAAATACTTGTCCGGTTTCCCTTCCACTTCCACTTTTAAAGGCTTTTCCAATTCGTCAAGGTCTTCAATGCCTTTCTCAATAAGGTTGATTTTATCATCACGCCAGCCCTGACGTTTATCCAATACACGGAGTTGTATTTTTAAGGCTTTCTCAGCGTACCTTTGATAATCCGTATCTAAGGTAGTATAGACCTTTAGCCCATTTTTATATAAAGCATCTACACCATAGTTCTGCTCCAGATATTTTCTTACTTCTTCTCGAAAATAAGCTGCAAATTCTGAGTCTCCCCGGTACTGGGGAAGAACATTCAGTCCTTCTTGCTTGGCCGCTTCCCCTTGTTCCAGGGAAATATATTCTTCTTCGATCATCCGGTTTATTACATGATTCCTGCGCTGCAGAGTTCCCTCATAATTGTTATAGGGAGAATATTTGGAAGGCCCTCTAAATATGCCTACTATCATGGCAGCTTCCTCAAGGTTCAGCTCAGATACACTTTTATCAAAAAATAACTGAGCCGCAGCCTCAACCCCATACGCCCCATGCCCGAGGTTAAACTGATTGCAGTATATTGCGATTATCTCATCCTTGGAATATCTCTTCTCGATCTGTAGGGCAAGGATGGCCTCCTTTATTTTGCGGCGTATCGTCTGCTTACGGTGCAGCAATAGTTCCCTTACAAGCTGCTGTGTGATGGTACTGCCTCCATGTAGTTTACGGGGTGTAAATATCAATTTCAGGTCTTTTTTAACAGCACGCAAAATGCCCAGGAAATCAATCCCGCTATGCTTATAAAAACGGGGATCCTCAGTTGCAATTACAGCCTCTTTGAGATATTCCGGTATTTCATCATAAGCCACAGGTATCCGTTTTTGAAGAGCATATTCCCCGATCACTTCTTCATCATCTGAATAAACATACGTGACAATGCTTGGTTCATATTGCTCCAGCTGGGCGATATCAGGAAGGTTTTGCAGAATAGCTCTATAAACTCCAATTAATACACCAATAAAACATACAGCTAATATCAGTAAAATCAGCAGTGCCCGCTTAAAGAATTTGCGCCTTTTATCTTTATTAAACTTGAAGTTCTTTAGTTTTATTCTATTTAGCTTGATCTTTTTTAAATCCAGCCTGGGAATCTTTAATCGTATTTTTTTCTTTTCCGACATAAGAAATAACCTGGACAATTCATAAGAAATGTCGATATGTATGATATCTATTTATGAATAAACATTCTACCTTGATTGATACGTAAATCCTATTTACTATTTTGTTCACAATATAATCTCTATTTATAATCGACATTTCTTACCTTTCAGGCGAGACGATCTTACTGCATCTGCTTCGTTACAGGGTACTCGCGGTGAGGGACCACAGCTTCGCACCCTGTGCCTCGCATCTACGGCAACCTCGACTCGTGAATAATCCAGGTCCTCCTGGACAATTCATAAGAAATGTCGATATGTATGATACTTAGAAAATGGAAAATAGTAAAGACCGTGAATCATTACTTGTTAATCGTGAATCCCGCTTTTCCCCATTTACTATTTACCATTTTCTATCCTCTGTTTTTTCACGTTTCACGGATTTTTCCCATTTTCTGTTTTAAATATCCCAGGGTAACTTGTTCAATCTCATCTGCAATCTGGTTAAGAGGCCTGTTTGCCTTGATATGGACAATATTATCTTCTCTGAAACTGTTAAATATTTCCCGGACTTTAAGCAAATAATCCTCACATTCAAATAATAAGTCTTTCTTTTTCCGGCCTCCTATCCGTCCCAGCCCCTGGCTTGGTCCAATATCCAAAATTATAACCAGGTCCGGCAAAACCGCAAATTCCTCATTCATCTTCCGTATTCTTTGTTGACTAATTCCCTTTGCCCCCTGATATGCAATGGTAGAAAAATAATAACGATCAAGAATAACAATCTTATTTTCTTTAAGGGCCGGTTTAAGGTTTTTTTCAACATTTTCCCGGCGGTCTTTCAAAAAAAGGTCTAATTCGACCTCCGGTGAGATAGAGTCCTTATAAGCCGCCTTATTTCTGATTTCCATCCCCCACCTGCTTCCTGATGGCTCTCGAAAATATACTGCATCGTAAGCTTTTTTACGCAAACGTGCTATCAGCATCTTAGCTTGAGTTGTCTTCCCCCCTCCATCTATACCTTCAAAGACAATAAGAATTCCTTTTTTTAACTTTTTCATGGCTATTATTTAACCTGAATATATCTTTACTATCAAGGAAAATTTAATTTAATTTTTTCTAATTCTATATGCAACGATTTATCTGAAAATTAGTTTAAATGTTGTTAAGCTTTCTTCCGGTACTACTCTATTCCGGAGCGAATAAGATAACAGTGTTTTATTGAATTTTTCAGGTAAATATGTTAATTTATATATTCAGATTATTCACGATTCGAGGTTGCCGTAGATGCGAGGCACAGGGGATGAAGCTGTGGTGCTTCACCACGAATCCGCTGCAACAAAGCAGATACGGTGAGATCGATTCGCCTGAAAGGTAAAAAATGTCGATTAAAAATATAGATTACATTGTGAACGAAATGGCAAATAGGATTTCCTTAGAAACCACTGTAAAATATTGATTTAAAAAGATGTTTCATACATATCGACATATTTTATGAATATATAGGAGTACTTAATAATGAAAAAAATAACAACAATCGCTATAATCAGCTTTGCTGCCGGGCTTATTCTGGCAGCATTTTTATTCGTTTATTACCCAGAAAATAAAAACCAAACGGCTTTCCTTCAAGAAACAGAGTCGGCACCTTTATCCTCAACTCTTTACGCCTTCCCTCCTCAGCAGTCAAATGCAAAACTTGACTTTGCAGCTGTAGCTGAAAAGATCAGCCCTGCCGTAGTCAGCATAACTTCTATCAAGGTTGAAAAACGGAGGACATCCAACATGTTCGACGATTCTCCTTTTGATGATTTCTGGGACAGATTTTTTGGGACTCCCAGAGGACAAGAACAGGAATACAGACAAGAAGTACGTGGAACCGGTTTTTTTATCAGTTCTGATGGATATATCCTGACAAACAACCATCTTGTCGAAAAATCTGTCGAGGTAAAAATAAAATCCCTTCAGGGAGAAGAATATGAAGCAGAGGTGATAGGAACTGACCCCCAGACTGACTTAGCTTTAATTAAAGTTGAAGGAAAAAACCTCCCTTATGCTGAACTGGGAAAATCCGAGGAATTAAAAGTGGGAGAATGGGTCCTCGCCATTGGAAATCCTCTGGGATTCTCCAATACAGTTACGGCAGGCATTGTAAGTGCTAAAGGAAGGCTTATCCGTGGGATTATTAACGAACTCCCCTATCAGGATTTTATCCAGACAGACGCTGCTATCAACCGTGGAAACAGCGGCGGTCCCCTGGTTAACATGCGAGGTAAAGTTATCGGCATAAACAGTATGATCTTTTCTCCTTCAGGAGGAAGTATCGGCATCGGCTTTGCAATATCATCAAAACTGGCTAAAAATATCATCAATCAGTTGAAAGAAAGCGGCCGGGTAATAAGGGGATATATCGGAGTGACAGTATTAGCGGTCGACAAAGACCTTAAAAACACTCTCAACCTAAAGTCAAAAAAAGGAGCAGTATTAAACGATGTAGTAGAAGGCCTTCCTGCAGATAAAGCAGGGTTAAAACGATATGACGCAATTATAGCTATAAACGGGGAACCGGTTGAAAGTGATAGCGACCTTTCCTTTAAAATCTCTAATTCACAACCAGGCAAAAAAATCACCCTTACAATTATAAGAGATGGGAAAGAAAAAAACATAGAAGTCAAAGTAGCAGAAAAGGATGGAGAAGAAAAAATTGAGGATGTAGCTACTTCAGGAGGAGAAATCGGTATTAGTGTCAAAGAGATGACACCCCGCCTTGCCAAATATTACAATTACAAAACAGATACAGGACTTATTATCAGTGAAGTCAAGCGTTACAGTGAAGCTCATAAAAAAGGCCTTGAAGTAGGTGATATTATTCTGGAAGCAAACCGGAAAAAAATGGATAAAATAGGCGATCTTGAAAAAGTGGTAAAAAAAACAAAACCAGGCGATGCCATCCTCCTACTTATCCGGAGAGAAAGCCGGGATAGGCGTGGCGGCGCTCAAGATTTTATTGTAACTTTAAGGACACCTGAATGAAATTTACAAAAATCCATTCATTAGGGAACGATTTTTTAATTATCAATGAAAACGAAACTCCAGTAATTAAGGAAAAGGAAGCCCTGGCCAGGTATATGTGCAAACGGCATACCGGCGTCGGGGCAGATGGGCTTCTAGTTATCTCAATTAAAGACAAATCCAAGGGGCTTGTTGATTTCCGCATATTCAATGCAGACGGGACTGAACCTGAAGTATCAGGAAATGGGCTGAGATGCGCAGCCTCATATCTTTATTATCAGAAAAAGATCGAATCAGACCATATCCTTTTCTCTACTACAGCCGGCAAAAGAGAATGTGAGCTTATCGAACAGAACAACAATTCATTTAAACTTAAAATCGAAATGGGAGTCCCCCATTTCAGTTCCCGGAAAATCCCTTTTGATGACGGAAGTCTTCATGACCAGGTAATTGATTATCCGCTTTCCATAAATAAAAAGATCTTTCCCATCACTCTTGTCTCAATTGGCAATCCCCACTGCGGGATTTTCTTTGACCGTTTTCCAGCGCGGATCGAATGGCACCAGCTTGGGTATGAGATCGAATTCCACCCATTCTTCCCGAAGCGGATAAATATAGAGTTAATCAAGGTTCTAAATAGAAAAGAGATCGAAGTGCTTTTCTGGGAACGCGGGGTGGGTGAAACCCTTTCTTCCGGAAGCGGCGCATGCGCGGCTGCCGTATCTTCAATCCTGAAGGATCTTACCGAACGAAAAGTCGATGTTAAGACCAGTATGGGAGCTTTAGTAGTCGAGTGGGAAAAAGAAAAGATCTACCAGACCGGCCCTTCACAGATAGTATTTGACGGCAACTATATGACGCTTTAAGCATTAAGTGAAGTGCTGATACCCTTTAATCTCCAGCAACTTGCGGGTGCCGTTTTTACTCTTTATAAAAATATCTTTACCTGAGACAATGCGTCCTATTTTTGTGATTTTAAATTTACTAAACAAATTAGAGACCTGCTTTTCCTTTTCAGGAGGCACTGCAAACAAAAGTTGGTAGTCTTCCCCCCCATGTAAAGCCAAATCAACAGGATTCTTGCTAACAGAGCTGAGTTCAGCAGAGATAGGGATCCTATTCAGCTCGATTTCAGCACCGCTACTGCTCTCTTCACAAATGTGTCTCAGGTCAACAGAAAGGCCGTCACTGATGTCTATCATAGCGGAGGCCAGCTTCAGTTCTGCAAGCTTTTTCCCCAGGGATACTCGAGGAATAGGATCAAAAAAAGCACGGAGCAAAAAATCCGTATTCAATCCTCCCCCAAGGCCTATTCCCTGTTTTGACAAAATTAATCCCTGGGCTGAATCTCCCAGAGTGCCGGATACAAAAAGTAAATCACCGGGCTTGGCTCCACAACGCCTGATATACCTTTCGCCCTCCCCGATCAGGCTTATTGAAATCACGACCTTATCCGCCTGGGTTACATCTCCCCCGATAAGGGCTGTGTTATATTCCAAAGAAGCTTTTTTAAAACCAGAAAAAAATTCTTGCACCCACTCCGCTTTGACTTTTGAAGGAAACCCTAACCCCAACAGCGCATACTTAGGAGTACATCCTCCTGCCGCAATGTCACTAAGGTTAATACACAGGCTTTTTCGCCCCAGAAGAGCAGGCGGATGATATGAAAATAAAAAGTGAACATCCTCTATCAGCAAATCCTTAGTCAATACAATTTTTTTCCCCCCAGACTTTATTACTGCTGCATCATCACCAATGCCTAATTCAACTGCCTCTTGTGATTCAATCCCAAAATCTTTCCTTATCCCGGCAATCAGCTCCTTTTCGCTGAGCTTATTTAGTTTCATGAGTAGTACTCTGCTTCTTATTCCCCCCGACCAGGGCATGCTCAAATACTTCGTTTACTTCTTCCACAAAAATAAATTCTATTTCTTTTTTTATTTTTTTAGGGATATCAATTAGGTCTTTTTTACACAGCAGAGGCAGTATCATTTTCTTTACTCCGGCCCGCCGCGCAGCCAGGACCTTCTCTTTAATCCCCCCAACAGGCAGGACATACCCACGCAGAGTTATCTCTCCGGTCATAGCCACATCACATTTGACTTTTTTATCCGTACATATTGAAATCAGAGACGTAGCCATTGTCACCCCGGCAGAAGGACCATCTTTTGGAATAGCCCCTTCAGGAACATGAATATGGAAATCATTTTGAGAAAACATACGGTTATCAATACCAAATTCCTTGGAATGAACTCGTGCATAAGTCAGAGCTGCTTGGGCGGATTCTTTCATAACATCTCCCAGTAAACCTGTAAGTGACAGAATCCCTTTACCTTTGGCTTTAGAGGCTTCTACAAACATTATATCACCACCGGCTGCAGTCCAAGCCACTCCAGTTGTAACTCCCACCTGGTCTTTTTTCAAGAGTTGGTCCCTAAAAATCTTTTGTGGACCCAGATATTTTTCAATATTCTTTGAAGTGACCCTGGTCATGGTCGCCTTTCCCTCAGCAACCTTTCTTGCTACCTTCCGGCAGATTGAAGCAATCTCACGCTCAAGATTTCTTACTCCCGCCTCCATGGTGTAGTGAGATATGACATTTTGAATAGCACCTTTAGTGATTGAAATTAAATTCTCATTTAAGGCATTTTCCTTTATCTGCTTCGGCAGCAGATGACGCAGTGCTATCTGCAGTTTTTCCTCTTCCGTATATCCAGGGAGTCTTAGGATTTCCATGCGGTCACGAAATGCCGGCTGAATAGTGTCAAGCATATTGGCTGTGGTAATAAACAAGACTTTGGAAAGATCGTAAGGGACTCCTAAATAATGGTCCCGAAATGAAAAATTCTGCTCCGGGTCGAGTACTTCAAGTAGAGCTGAAGAAGGATCCCCCCGAAAATCAGACCCGACTTTATCCACCTCATCCATCATGAAAACCGGGTTGTTCGAACTACATCGTCTTATGCCTTGAATAATTCTTCCCGGCATAGCCCCTACGTAAGTCCTTCTGTGGCCTCTGATCTCTGCTTCATCTCTTACCCCGCCGAGCGAAAGGCGATAAAATTTTCTTCCCAATGCTCTTGCAATAGACCTCCCCAGTGAGGTCTTCCCAACCCCGGGAGGACCGACAAAACACAGGATCGGGCCTCTGATTTTTTTTGAAAGCTTGCGCACTCCCAAATACTCAAGTACTCTTTCTTTAACTTTATCCAGGCCGTAATGGTCCTCATCCAGTATCTTCTTAGCTTTTATAAGATCCAAGTTATCAACAGTAGTCCTGTTCCAGGGAAGATCAAACATCCAGTCAAGATAATTCCTCACTACCGCTGTTTCAGCAGATTCAGGATGCATCTGGGGAAGACGGCTGATCTGTTTTTTTAATTCCTCTCTTACTTCTTTAGCTACTCTTAACTTCTTTAATTTTTTCGTATAGCTACTGATTTCCTCCTGGATCTCGCTTCCTTCTCCCAGTTCTTTTTGAATAGCTTTCATCTGCTGCTTGAGAAAAAATTCTTTTTGCAGCTTATCCATCTCTCCCTTTGCTTCTATCGAGATCTTTGATTGTACTCCCAGTAATTCAACCTCTTTGGTCAGTAATTCATAGACTTTTTTTAGCCTATTGAAAGGGCTTTTCACCTCAAGCAAAGCCTGTGCTTCTTCGACTTTCAATTCCAGGTTAGCAGCAGTAAGATCAGCCAGCCTCCCCGGTTCTTCCACATTAGCAGCAATGATCATTATTTCAGTGGGTATGTTTTTCCCTAATGTAGATGCCTCATCAAGCCCATCTCTAACATTTCTTACCAATGCTTCTGCTTCGATGTTCACAGGAAGTTCTTTCGGTTCCTTGATCACTTTGACTTTGGCGGAATAATAAGGGCCATCCTCCACCAACTCTTCTACCTTAGCTCTCACCAGCCCCTGGGCAAGGATCCTGACCCGGCCATCGGGAAGTTTAAGCATTCGCATAACAACTGCTACAGTTCCAACAGTATAAGTATCTTCCTGCTTGGGATCCTCAATATTTATATCTTTTTGAGTTAAAAGGAGAATCATCCTATCGTTTGAAAGAGCATCATCAACAGCCTTCTTTGATTTTTCTCTTCCCACAAATAAAGGAATAACCATATAAGGAAATACCACAATATCCCTGAGCATTAGAACAGGGATTTCATCCGGAATATTAAGTTTTTCTTCCTGTTCTTCAATTATCTCTTCTAATTGTCCGTCTATCCCTCTACTTTTTTTTGCCATGAATATTCTCCATTCTTAAAAGACTATTAACTACCCAATATTTGCTATTTCTCTTTTAATATCTTTTCCAGTTCTTGCTTAAATTCCGCAACATCTTTGAATTCCCGGTATACTGATGCAAACCTTACATATGCAACCTTATCAAGGTCGTGTAGTCTTTGCATAATATATTTTCCGATTTCTTTCCCCTCAATTTCTTTTCCCGATTTTTGCTGAAGTAAATTTCCAACCTCTTCTACAATTGCTTCCAGCTCAGATACAGGTATAGGCCTCTTCTCACATGCCTTTAGTAAACCCTTGAGCAGTTTCTGATCGTCAAAAGACTGGCGTCTGCCGTCTTTTTTAATAACCATATAAGGAATTTCTTGAATTTTCTCATATGTTGTAAAACGCTTTTTACAGGATAGACATTCTCTCCGCCTTCTAATTGTTAACCCGTTCTTGCTCTCCCTGGAATCAATGACCTTGCTTCCGGAATACTCACAATAAGGACATATCATTTATTTGTCTCCTTACTTATTTTCTTAACCTGGAAAATTGATGTTCCCTCTTTCCATAATATAACATATCCAATAAGACATGTCATAATTACTTGGACACCATGCATTACAATCGTCATACCTGTCGCAAGATTGGCATCGATGTTATAAAACGATATTAATCCCAGTTTGCTGAAGTAATGAAACCCGCCAACCATGCCCGGAGTCGGGATAGAAGCCCCTATCATAAGCATAAACACAAAAGGGAATAAGAAAAAGAAAGGAATAGAAACATTATAAGCAAACAAGAAAATCCAATAAAATAAAATGATACCAAGCCAGACCACAAAAGAAAGCAGGATATATATGAACAAGTCCTTGAGCGAATGAAAAAATCTTAATCCCTGAATAAATTCTTCAGAAAGCTCGAGAATTTTTTCTGATATTTTTTGGGGAACCGGACGTAGCAAGAACTTGATAACAGATAGAGTCTTTTCTTTGAAAAAATACAAGCAGATGGTTATGATTAAAAAAAAAGCGGCAAAAGAGATTCCGGCAATTCCCCAAAAATAAAGTTTAGAATAAATTTCTTCATCAATAATAAAAATTGAGGCATACAAAGGTTTTGATACCAGAAATACTCCAAGAATAAAACACATAGTGAAAACATCAAAAATCCTCTCTACAACAATTGTGCCCAGGACAAATCCTTTTTTCATGTTTTCTTTCTTTGCTAAATAGATGGGCCTGACAATCTCTCCCAGTCGACCGGGGAAAATCATTGATACAGTAAATCCAACCGCATTAGCAGCAAAACGGTTATAGAAAGATACTCCTTTTTTCTCATGCTTTAAGAGATAATCCCATCTTAGCGCCCGGGTGATAAGATGAAGCGGTGCCAGCAGGATCATAATTATAAACCAGACAAGATTAACATCTGTGATGGATTGAAATACCTTTATCCATTCTACACGGCGGAAAAATAAATAGAGGAAAACAATAGTAAGAAGCAAAATAACGGCATAGCGTAACCAGGGTTTTTTCATAATTGGGAAGGAATACTACCATCATCCCTAATTGCTGTCAATGAGGGAACTCCAGAGATGGAGAAGAAGAAAAAATCAAAATCTTATCTTTTCTTTTTTCCTCTTAGAATGTTTTCAAAATCTTCTTTCCTTATCGCAGCCTGTTTTAACATTTTTGAAAATAAAGCAGGATATATATCTTGATTGAACTGAAAGCTTACTCTCACCTGAAGGATGGTTCCATCCTCTAAAATTTTTTGCCACGTTTCATGTTTTTTGGACCTAACAATTTCAAAATCAACCTTCCTTAAAACTTTCCTGATGTCATTATAAGTATACGTAGCCATTAAAAAAAGAGGCCTCTGACATTATTAAAATTAAATTCCTCTATTGACTTAATATAAGGCAAGTGTGCGGATCGATTAGGACTTTTTGAGAATAATTCAAAGTTTTCCTTGTACTGTTCTGCGTAATCTATAACCATAGATACAAGGTCCTCAAATGCATCCTCCTCAGTTTTTCCTTGAGTAGCGAGATCTAATTCTGGGCATGTTATGACAAATCCATCTCCAGATGGTTCTATTATGGCTGTTAACTTTCTACTAGAACTCTTTGAAACAACCGGCATTTTTTACTCCTTAAAAAAGCTTTCTTAATTAAAATAATACTACTATCTCAAAAAACAAGCAACTAAGCTTTCTCTTCCCTAATCCTTACCCCATAATCCCATTCCCTTTTACTTCGCGGAGCGAAGTGATGAAGGATTGTTTTTTTTGACGATTCATCGGCAAAAGAAAACAACATCTTGGTCTTATCCGTGTCTATCCGCGTCCCTCCGTGTCAAATTTTCTTCCCTTCGCTTTTCCCCTAATTCGGTTATTATCTTAACTACATGCCCCAGAAACTCCCCGGGTTTTCCCGGCGGAATTCTGAATCTCAGCTTATTAGAATCAAGCTCAGCGCCTTCCAGATTTTCTATCAGCTCGCAGTTTAGTACCCGGATAGAATATTCTTTTCCGGACAGGCCTTCGACTTTTAAAGTCAGAGAGGAATTTTTTGTGAGCAGGGATATTATCTTAAGTCCCTGATCTTTATCTCCGATTCTGGGGGATAGGATAACAGGCAGAATCTCCACAGATGGGGTAAAATCTATCTCACAACGGATGAGCTCCGATTTCAGGGGGATGTTAACTTCCGGCTGGATGACCTGGGCATTCCTGCTGATTTCAAATTCAGCAGGATTTCCGTTTATACGCAGAGCCTGGATCTTGTTGCCCGCACTTAAAGCAGGAGCCAGATGGAGGCTGTAATCTCCAGCGGCCTCTGGCTTGATCTCGATTTGGATTTTGTTTTTACTTCTTTTATAGTCAAAGGAGACAACAGCCTCGCCGACTCTGTAGTTTTTTAGGGCTGTATGTTCCCAGTCGGCCGGGAAATGAGGGGCAAAGGTTAAAGTTTTTGCAAATGTGTCTCCTTCCAGGCCTGCCAGCCCCCGGATCAAAGGCAGGGTTACTCCGGCTGTGGAAAAACCCTGGTGAGATACTGATTCCTGCGGCCAGGCATATTGAGTGCCTGAAAAAACTTCAGTTAAATATCCCAGGGCATGGGTGAATGTATGTCCGGCAGTAGCTTTGAGCAGAGTGCAGCCCTGAAGCGGCAGGTGGTGTTTGTATAATGCAGTTGTTACCCATGATGTAAGAAATGGCCAAACCGCCCCGTAATTGTAGTTTAGAGGCTGAAAGTATTTACTTTTTTTAGAGATGCTACGGATTCCCCAGTCAGTGGTAAGTTCTGCTGAAGAAAGCTTTTCCAGAGATTTGAGGCTTCTTTCCGGAGTTCCCAGATGCCACATCAGGCCTACTGCATTCCAGGGAGAGATTTCCTTGACATGTTGCCCTTTTTTATTAAAAGCATACGCATAAAATTGATTCTCGTCATCCCAGAATTTTTCATTAAAAGCTTTTTTGGCTTTTTGGTAATATTCAGAAGCTTGGGCGCTTAAGGCTTTTTTACCGGCGCTGTCAGCCAGTTTTGCCATGGCATAAGCCGCCCTCACCCAAACAGCAGACATGTAAATATCAGATTCGATCCCGATCAGAGCCCCGTATTCCAAGGCTCCCAGGCCGGCTTTGCTGTTATCCATTAAGCCGTCGCCATTTGCATCTGTTGAGAGGCACCAGGCAAAGGCACGTTTAAGGGAATCCCAGCTTTCTATGATAAATTCTTTGTCTCCTGACATGCGGACATAGTCATATACAGCAGCCAGGTAATAAGGGGTAGTATCCCCGTGGATATAACCATAATGGTAATCATTCCACCAGTCTATATAACCTTCAGCCTGGGACAGTTCATGTGCCATTTTCCCGTCTTTTCGCTGCCATTTCTGCGTAAAGGCCAGAATATCCCTTACAGTTTGAAAGGCTCCGTAACCGGACAGGCTGAAAGAGTTGATATATGAATCTCCGCCGAAAAACCAGCCGAAACCCGGGCGCCCGCTGCTGCCGGATGCTCCCAGGCCTGCGACCATTCCTTTGCCGAGCAAGGGATTGTCCACAATAAGATTGTCAAAAGCAACTTTAGCCCATTCAAAAGCCAGGTTTAACTGCTTGTCAGGAGTTTTTATCTGCAGAGTTTCTTCCCTGAGGCGGCGAAAGTGTTCCCGGTTTTTTTTGTAAAGATCTGCAGGATTATTCTGGAGTTTTTTATAGACTTTGAGGATGTCAGCATGTTTTCCCTGTCCGCCTGCCAGATAGACAGGGATATATTTATCCTTTACAGTTTCCGGTTTGGAGATTGTGATCTTAAACTCACTTGCTGCATCTGAGAGCATATGCGCCGGGGTAAAGGAAAGGCCGGCTGCTGCAGGCGAGCCGATAATACCGTGGTTTTTTCCAGTGGGTTCAGAAATGATATATGCTTTGAGATTATTATCCCAAAAGGCATATTGACCGCCCAATCCGGCCGGCCACATGGGCTGAAGCACGGGCAGGAAACTGCAGACAATCGAGAGAGGTTCTGTTGAATCAATTTCAAGCAGGATAATAGCGCCCGGCTCATTAACAGGGGTAATATAGGTGGCTTTGACTGTAAAGGATTGATAGGTATAGGTCAGGGTTGTTGCTTCCGGAGATACATCGATGTAGCGGACTATATCTGAAGCAGGGATGGGGCGGGTCGAACTTCCCAAAAAAAAGGAAAAAGTAAAATTTCTTATCAGCTTAAGAGGGTAGGCCCAGGCTTCAAAAGACCCGCTTTCATCACCCAAAATGGCAAACTTCCGGCCGACCTTATCAAAAGGACTGCCAGGCCGGGCTGTCCTGTGCAAAGTCAGGTCATTGGATTTTAGATTAAAGGCAGGTATCAGCCCGTCTTGAGCATGTAAAATAGTCGAGCCAAATAATAAAGCAAGTATTGCTAGGTTAATAATGGATTTTTTCATGATTCCCTCATAGAAGATTATTATAAAAAAATCTCTTAATGTAAATGCTTTTTTCCCTCATCTTAAATGCAACGATCCCAAGGACTTCTTTATTACTCAAACTTTCTTTTTATTGACAATTGTACTCATAAATGAGTACAATTGTACTCGAAAGGAGGTGCATATGTTAAACAACATATATATAACTAAATCAAAAACTAGACAAGACCTACTGACCCTCTATTTCAATAACACAGATAAAAAATACTATCTAAGAGAATTAGAACGGATATTAGGTTATTCTGCCGGAAATATCCGGCGTGAATTACAAAAACTTAGTGAAGATAATTTCTTTTTGAAAGAAAAAATCGGTAATTTAATATTTTATAAACTAAATGGAAATCATCCTTTGTACGCTGAAATTAAAAACATTATTAATAAGACAGCAGGAATTACTGAAAAAATAAAAACCAGTCTTTTTAAAGTTAGCGATATTGAAACAGCTTTTATATATGGATCCTTTGCTCAAGATAAAACAACTGCAACAAGTGATATCGACTTAATGATTATAGGCGCTCCTAAAACAACTGAAATAATTAAGGCAACAACACCGCTTGAAAACAAGTACGGGAGAGAAATTAATTTTACTATTTATTCAAGAGAGGAGTTCGACAATAAAAAAAATATCCGCAGTTTTCTAAAAGAGGTTATAAAAAATAAAAAGATTTTTCTGATAGGAGATTTAAATGACTTATAAAGATACAATCTCTTCACTTATTAAGTCTGGCATAATATCCAAAGCTCCAGTTGACGATTCTTCAATTGATAATTTAATGAAACGAGCTGAAAAAGACCTAAACACCGCAAAAAGAAATATTGATATTGATGAAGAATGCGCGTTCACTTATGCCTATAATTCAATGCTTCACTGCGGACTTGCATTGATGAACAGTCAGGGCTACCGGCCAAAACATGCAGAAAAACATAAAAATATTGTCCGTTTTTGCGACTCATTTTTAGGCAATGATTTTTCTGACTTAATTATTATTTATAATTACATGAGAAAATCCCGGCACAAATTCCTGTATGAACCTGATGTTCCATGTACTAAAAAGGAAGCTGAAGATGTTTTAGAAAACGCGACTGATTTTCTAACTAGAATTTCAGCCATCATCAAAAAGGAAAATCCATAACAAGTCCCTTCAACTGAGTATTTGCGACGTGTCCTTCGTTTGATCTCCCGAACAATCGATTCAGGCGATGATTTCTTCTTGGTATTCATGCATTTCTCCTTGCGTGATTTTATTATACGCAAACCATCGCTTAAGAAAAATCATGAGTGGTCCGAATTTAGCTGATCGACACAGTTGATTGCAGCAAGAAGAGAGTTCGTATTTGAGAGATAAGCTTAAGATTTATGGTTTAATTAAACAAAAGTATTGATTCTGATTCAAGCTTTGCCGGCTCTAAGGAATTATAGTCTGAATAGTCAAACAGAATTTTGAGTATTATTAAATATATTCTGGTTCGTGTTCCTTGCAACGAGCTTCATTTTGTAGTCTTATAATGACATGAATTTTCAGTATTATTAATGGGATGATAATGAATGACTCGAATGACATAGTACAAAATTGGCTCCATAAGATTGGGCAGTCTGAAATTAGTGTTTTTCCAAACGTACTGGCATGGCATACTAATCATGAAGCCAGATTTAGAAACACATATGGAGGATTCATTTCTTATGTAGAGTTCGGAGTCGATAGACTCGTAAAACTCATTCACGCTTTAAATTACGTCAGTAAATCTGACTATCCCCGACAAAGAGCACTTCAACTGCTCTTGTTAGTCAACAACACAGGAACATTAGTTTCTGCATTTGAATGCCTAAAGTCTGGTTCATATGTAGAATCGCTTATTCTATCTCGTGCTAATTTCGAGGCTATCATCAGAATTATGTTTTGTAGTTACTATCCCGAAGATGCAGACTCAACACTGATGCAAAAAGCACAGGAAGGCAAGACACGATTTAATGTGACAAACTTTCTACAAGACCATTTAAAGTTGGATTGGATTGATGAGTATAGATTATTGTCGAGCTTTGGGCATTCGAATATTTTCTCAGTTTTACTTGATTATGGTGAAATCGCACGTGATGGCCAGAAAAAGCCATTAAGTTTCTCTCTTAGCATTGATAGTAAGAAGATTGAAATCGCAATAAATTTCATCCTCTTTCACTTATGGAACTTCTGTAGATTTACTCGACTTTTCCTACTCACCAATCGCAAAGATAAGATGGATGAACAGCTAGTTAATGAATTTATCGAAACAGAGGAAATGTTGGGACTAATTCTTAATGGAACCCCAAACATTTGGCCATCAAGATACAAGGAAGCAGTCAAAACATATGACATGCTTGTGGAAAAGGAAAGAGAAATTGTATCGAAACAGAAAACGAGCTAATTACAGAAAGCTAGGCTAATATTGAGTTTAAGAAAACATAGCACTTGGGCTCCAAGCTGACTTAGTTTTAAATCTCTTCGCTCACAGCCGAAATATTTCTTGTGAATCTCAAATCACTGAAAGTGTTTAACTTGTATATTCTAATCATAAAATGACTTATTAAGGTTCATATCAATAAATGGGATTTACCCCCCCCTTTTTTAGACAAAAATGGGATGAAATTTGCAACATAAACTATCGTAAACTACTGATATTACGTGAGTTATAGTAGTTTATATAATGCCTGTTGTGCGACGTTGTGCATACGCTTCTTTTTAACTTATTTCCCCATCCTTCTCAGATATCGGTAAAGAGTAGATTTATCTACGCCTAATTCCTGAGCTCCTTTTCTATACCCCTTCATTTTAACTGTATCCCTTATAAACTCAAGGTCAAATCTTTCAAGCTTAGTTCTCCGAGTGTTAGGATGTCGATCAATCCCATACTCCTGGAGAGCTCGATAAACCATATCCTTTGTGCAACCCAGGATTTCAGCTGCTTCCCGAATAGACCTGGATTCCTTGATGTATAGCTTTTTAAGCTCAGTCTTATCAGGCTTTTTTCCGCTTGCAGGCTTTCCCTTCTTTGCTTTAATCCCAGCTGCTTCCTTATATTTTATCCTTGCCATTATATGTATTATATAAATTGAAACGTCTAAATCAAAATATCCAAATATAATGCAGGGTATAAGGGTCAACATGTCCACTTACAAGCAATGTCTTATTCTCTCGTAAAACATACATCCGGTAACTATACAAAAACGCTTTGGCACCATCCTCTCGAATTGCTTTATCTCGTGTTGCATTTATGAATACTGTTGCTAAATCTTTTCCTTTCCCAACTGTCGTCCCTTTCCGAGCAACAAGTACAGCCACATAAGTTCCAGCATAAAACCCAACGTCCGAACCTACTACATACTTCTTCATATTCTCCATTGTCGGAGTCGGAGTAGTGTCCCTTCCTTCCTGTGAAGCGGTAGCAATATTGACGACTAATCCCACTATCATACAGGCCATCAATAAAACAAATAACTTTTTTCTCATTTTTTCATTTCTCCTTTTTGTTAATTTTTGTCTTTCTCTATCTTTTACTAGGCTGTTTCCCAGCGTCAAGCTGTCTTTTTCATTAATCGGAAGGCTGGCTGATGGCTGGCCTCCAAACAATTAGTTTATTATCAGTTAATGCTTCCTGAAAAGTAAGCAAGGAAATTTTCTGCAATTTCTTCTAAATCACTCTCTGGAAGAACTGTAGATTTTTTAGCTAAGCTGGAGAAATACCTTTCTTCTCTACTTGAGTTGAAGCTTGAAATAAAATATTCAATACTACAAGAAGATATTGAATGATTAATTAAATCAATATCAACCTCTTCTTTATGATTATATTTTGTCCCTATTATCAAATGGCTATGAGATATTGTCAAGAGTTGTGTATGAAAAATTTCTGAGCGCATCCTTATATTCCATTTAAGCCGCCTTTTCCATAACACCATCAGCGAATGAGACACCCCGAATCAAGTGGGCCAGCATTTGCGAATTATTCAACTTCCG
>JAUVXM010000149.1 GCA_030603565.1 Candidatus Aminicenantota bacterium | reverse complement strand
GAAAGACAGGGATTTCCCTCAGCGGTGAAATACCACAGCATCATCCTCTGCGAACCTCGACTCGTGAATAACTCAGGTACTCTGAATTATTCATAAAAATTGCCGATACAGTATTTAAAAAACAATAACTTATTTTATGATTACATCGAAAACGAAGGGGTCTATTGAATCACTATTGGAATCAGTGTAAAATATTAACCAGGTAAATGCAAAAAATCTGCAGGATAAACCCGGTTATGGAAGTTCTCAGATCTTCTCCCAAGCGAATCAGCAAGATTATAGTTCAGCAGGATACGGACAACCGAAAAATAAAAGAAATCCTGGCATTAGCCAGGCAGCATCATATATCCCTGCTTTTTGCCTCCAGAAAACATCTGGACAGGACTGACCGGAAGCACCAGGGGTTAGTGGCTTTTATTGCAGACAAGGGATTTTCTTCTATCGATACCATTTTGGAGACGGCAAAAGTTCCATTTCTAGTCCTCCTGGATAACATCCAGGACCCTCAAAATCTGGGAGCCATTATCCGTACAGCTGAGGGTGCGGGAGTCGACGGAATCATTCTTCCGGAAAGGAGGGCGGTCGGCTTAACTGATACAGTCTATTCTATTTCTGCCGGGGCTCTAGAATATATCAAAGTAACCCAGGTTACAAACCTTGCCCGCACTATGGATGGTCTGCGAAAAAAGGGGATCTGGATGGTAGGAGCTGAAAGCAGCAGCCTAAAATCCTGGTATGAATTTGATTATACCGGACCTGTCGGCCTAGTCCTTGGTTCTGAGGGAAAAGGCCTGCGCCCTCTGGTTAAAAAGAAATGCGATGAAATCCTCTCTCTTCCTCTCCCGGGGAACATCTCTTCCCTTAATGTCTCCGCCGCTGCAGCGATCTTTATATATGAAGTCGTCCGCCAGCGCCAACAGTCTTCCTAACCTCAGATTTATCTTCGGCTCTGCGTGTTTTCGGATCAACTGACCTGATTCTTGCTTAAGGCGCAGAAGCTTAAAAAAATGGTGGGAGGGGGCTCCCCTAACAGGGCTGTTGCATTCCCTCGGAAGTTGTGATAATAATAATTAATATTTTTTTTAGGGGAACGCTATGCTGTCAACTAAGAACAAAACCCTAAAAGGGCCCTACTTTATTTTTACGCAATAATCGTTGCCATCTTCAGACATAAAGGCTTTCACATAAAAATTGAGTCAGAGACAGGAGAAGTATTTGAGGGGAAATCAATGATGCTCAACTTGGGGAAAAATATTACCTTTGCATATTAATCTGATCGTAAAGTAAGCAAGCGGGCGTATTCTTCCTGGAACTGTTTCTCCAATTTCCGCCGCAGCTGAGGCCATGTGTCTTTAGTCAAGCCTGTAGTAGGGACAGGAGGAAGGATCGAAACCCTGACCCGACCGGGATGAAACAAGCACTCTTTCCTCTTTTTGATCTCCAAAGTTCCCTCCAGGACAACCGGAAGTATAGGCTTCCGGCTTTTGGTAGCGATCCAGAGAAAGCCATGTTTAAACCGCTTGATGTGGTGTTCTTCTATACGGACGCCTTCCGGGAAGATTAATAAACTTGCCTGGTTTCGGCTGAGGATGTTTATTCCTTTTTGGATAGCTTTGTAGGATTTAACCTTACTGGACCGGTTGACCGGAATATGTCCTGCCAGAGCCATTCCCCACCCAAAAAACGGGATGGAAAAGAAGCGGCTGTACGCAAAAAATTTAAAATGAAGGGGAAGTATTCTGGCTAATACCAGAATATCAATAGCACTTTTATGGTTGGCAAGGATAAGATATTTTTGTTTTTTATCAAGATTTTCCCGCCCCTCAACTGTCAAACGTACTCCTGAAACAAAAGATAAAAAAGAAAGCCCCCACCTCGATATTGTATTCGGGGCTTTTCCCGAGCTTTCCAGGAGTCGGGCGAAAAGCATGATCGGGGGCCAGAGGATATAAACAACAAGCCCGGTAAGGATAACTAAAGGTGTTGTGAATATTGCTGAAATAGACTTTTTCTTTTTAACCATTCAATTCGAATATTATAAAGTAAATAATAATATAATAAAAGACAAGGGAGGAGCGGCTAAGCATCTCCAAAACCATAATAGTTAGAAAGCTTTAAAAAGAATCAGGTCAACTTGCCTGGATTATTCACGAGTCGAGGTTGCCGTAGATGCAAGGCGCAGGGGATGAAGCTGTGGTATCTCACTGCGAATCCGCTGCAACAAAGCAGATGCGGTAAGATCTGCTCGCCCGGAGGGTAAAAAGTGCCGATGATAAAA
>JAUVXM010000136.1 GCA_030603565.1 Candidatus Aminicenantota bacterium | reverse complement strand
TTGCCTGAAAGGTAAAAAATGTCGATTACAAATAGAGATTATATTGTGAACAAAATGTTAAATTGAGTTACCATAGGAATCAATGTAACATACTGATTAAAAAAGATGTATAATACATATCGACATTTTTTATGAATAGTTCAGGTTAGTATCATTCGTATCGATATCTATCTTTCGGAGGAAAAATGCCTAAAAAAAACATTATACTCCTTATAACTTTATTGCTGATCTGCTCCTTTACTGCAGTTGCAGCCCAGGATACTTCCGCAAAAAAGCAAACTCCGGTGCCTGAGGCTTTAGCCGTCACTCAACATGCGATTCAGCTTAATGGAGAAAAAATTCCTTACACCGCCACAGCCGGCTGCCTGCTGGTCAATAAACAGGACGAAAAACCAGGCGCAAATATATTTTTCATGGCCTATACTCGGGACGATGTCAAAGACAGATCACTGCGTCCGCTTACTTTTGTTTTTAACGGAGGTCCCGGCTCTTCATCTGTCTGGCTGCATCTCGGCGGCATGGGCCCAAGAAAAGTTCTCATGACAGATAAAGGTTTTTCAGTCAAACCTCCATATGGTCTTGTTGATAACGAATATTCTCTTCTTGATATAACCGATCTGGTTTTTATCGACCCGGTATCGACCGGATACAGCCGCCCTCTGCCGGGAGAAAAGAAGAGCCAGTTTCACGGGATAAACGAAGACCTCGCCTCGGTAGGAGAGTTTATCAGAAATTATGTCACAAAATACCAACGCTGGTCTTCTCCCAAGTTCATCCTGGGAGAAAGTTATGGAACAACCCGGGCAGCTGGATTATCGGGATACCTTCAGGGTAGACACACCGGCATGTATCTAAACGGTATCATCTTAGTTTCCTCTGTCCTGGATTTCCAGACTATTGTATTTACTCCTGGCAACAATCTGCCATATAGCCTGTTTTTACCCCACTACACTGCCACTGCCTGGTATCACAAAAAACTACCGCCTGACCTCCAGAAAAAAAGCCTGACTGAAGTACTGAGCGAAGCTGAAGATTTTGCTCTCGGAGAATACGCTTTAGCGCTTTTAAAAGGAAACCGGCTTGACCCTCAGAAGAAAACTGAGATAATCCGGAAACTTGCAAGGTACTCGGGCCTTTCTTCTAAATATATAGAGCAGACCAACCTGCGCATCAGGCATGACCGTTTTGTAAAGGAACTTCTGCGTGATAAATTCAGGACGGTCGGCCGCCTGGACAGCCGTTTTAAAGGCAGAGATGCGGATTCAGCCGGCGAAGGTTATGAATTCGACCCCAGCAGCGCCGCAATCCAGGGCTCTTTTTCCACTATGCTGAATTATTACCTCCGCACAGAACTCAAATATAAAAGCAAGCTTCCTTATGCCATTTATGGAGATGTATATCCCTGGAACTGGAATTACGGCGAAGGAAACATGAGATCAATGGGCTTAAATATTGGGGAAGCCCTCAGGAAAGCAATGAGTGAAAATCAATTCCTGAATGTATTTGTAGCCAACGGATACTATGACGGGGCTACCCCCTATTTTGGGACAGAGTATACTTTTTCCCAGATCGGCCTGAATTCGGAATTTAAGGACCGGGTATCCATGGGATATTATGAAGCCGGACACATGATGTATATTCACAAACCATCACAGGCTAAATTAAAAAAAGACCTGACAAACTTTATATCATCCGCTTCCGGAAAAAATAATAAATGATAAAAAAATATGCCCTAGGTTTAGACTTCGGAACCAACTCCTGCCGTTCGCTTGTTGTCGACCTGGAAAATGGAAATAAAACAGTAGGTTTTGTATTTCCCTATCCCTCCGGAGATAACGGCATCCTCCTCGATTCCAAAGATCCCAATGTCGCCAGGCAAAATCCCCAGGATTACTTAACAGGAATAGAAGTTTCCATAAAAGGAGCCCTCCGGCAGGCAAAAAGCAACTGCCCTGATTTCATAGCTCAAAACATCATTGGGATCGGCGTAGATACAACCGGAAGCAGCCCTATGCCTGTTGACAAAAAAGGAACTCCTATGGGGCTCTTACCTCAATATAAAGATAATCCGGATGCTATGGTGTGGCTGTGGAAAGACCACTCCGGTTATGCGGAAGCCGCTTATATAACAGAGCTGGCGAAAAAAATGCGCCCGCAATACCTGGCAAAAATCGGCGGGACCTATTCGTCTGAATGGTTCTGGAGCAAGATCCTGCACTGTAGAAATACAGCCCCGGATGTTTTTAAGGCCGCCTCCAGTTTTGTCGAGATCTGTGATTATATACCTGCGGTCTTATCCGGAGATACGAGACCGGATAAGATAATCCGCAGTATCTGTGCTGCCGGCCATAAAGCTATGTACAATGATTCCTGGGGAGGGCTGCCAGACAAAGAATTCCTTTCAGCCCTGTCACCGGAACTCGGAGAACTTAGAGAAAGGCTGTATACAAAGGCAGTTCCTTCTGACCGGTTGGCTGGCCGCTTGTCGCCTGAATGGGCGGAAAAACTCGGGTTGGATCCCGGGATCGCTATTGCTGTAGGGGCTTTTGACGCTCATATGGGCGCTGTAGGAGCCGGAGTAAAAGAAGGCACTCTGGTTAAGATCCTGGGGACCAGCACCTGTGATGTTATGGTCTCCCCCCGGAAAAAAGGTTTTACTGATATCCCCGGAGTATGCGGGATCGTAGACGGTTCTGTTCTGCCTGATCATTATGGGGTCGAAGCCGGTCAATCCGCAGTCGGAGATATTTTTATGTGGTTTGTAAACCACCTTGTCCCTGATAAATACGGAACTTCTCTTGAAGAAAAATTCAAAAACTTAGAAACTGCAGCTTCCCCCCAAAAACCAGGAGAGCACGGTCTTCTAGCCCTTGACTGGAATAACGGCAACCGTACTATCCTGGCCGATGTACGTTTAAGCGGCCTGCTTATCGGACAAACACTCCATACCAAGGCCCATGAGATCTACCGGGCTCTTATAGAATCTACTGCTTTTGGTGCCCTTACTATCATCAACCGCCTAGAAGAATACGGAGTTCCAGTAAGAGAGGTCGTCAACTGCGGCGGGCTGGCTGCAAAAAACCCTTTTCTGATGCAGATATATGCTGATGTGACAGGCCGGCCCATGAAAATATCCCGCATAGATCAGACCTGTGCCTTAGGTGCGGCAATATTCGGAGCTGCAGCTGCCGGAAAAGAAAAAAGCGGTTTCGAATCAGTTGAAAAAGCTCAGGAAGCTATGACCGGAGTAAAAAAAACCTATACACCGGACATGGAAAGCCATAAAGTCTATAAACAGCTCTATCGCTTATACCGGCAGCTGCATGATGCATTCGGGACTGAAAAATGGGAAGGGAAAATGTTTAATGTTATGAAAGAGCTTATAATTTTACGGGAAAAACAAAGAACTTGTTAAACCCCTTTATGATATCGGCGTAGAAATCATGGAAAACAGTGAACTTTAAGATATAGGAAAGAGAGGACTTCTTGTTGACAGTAAGTATTTGTTAAAGGTATTTTAAAACCCCGGTTGAGCAAACATTGTCCTAAACATAAAAAATATCCTTATTTATTAACCTGAATTATTCACGAGTCGAGGTTGCCGCAGATACGAGGCGCAGTTAGTGAAGCTTTGTTCCTTCACTGCAAATCCGCTGCAACAAAATAGATATGGTAAGATCGGCTCGCCTTAAAAGGACTTAAAAGAGATCACCCTGATCATATTTGGTGTAGTGATATAACATATATCCGTCTGCTTCATGCTTGTGTATACCTAGTTGTTATCACGGATTAGTTCAGCCGTTATGTTCTTTCCTTGGGGCTTTCGATAACTCTGGAAAAAGATTTTTGTATTGATGCGCTAAAGATGGCACTATTGATTTCCAAACCTGAGGCTGCTAAGCCTACAGCAGGAAGATCTTCTGCCTCCGGCATTCTTCCAGGACCTCATCCGGCCAGACACTGGCCTGCACCTCTCCGATATGCGCTTTTTTCAGCAGGAACATACAGAACCGGGACTGCCCGATACCCCCGCCTATGGAAAGAGGCAGTTCTCCCTTGAGTAATTTTTGATGGAAGAACAGTTCCCGTCTGCCTTGAGATCCATTCATATCCAACTGTTTTTCCAATGCCTCCGGATCCACACGAATACCCATGGAAGAAAGCTCCAAAGATCTTTCCAAAATCTGATGCCATACAATTATATCCCCATTCAGGCCCGGACCCAATTCAGTGGGGGTCGTCCAGTCATCATAGTCCGGAGCCCGTTTGTCATGGGGCAGACCATTTTTCAAGGGAGCCCCAATCCCTATGATAAAGACTGCACCCACATCCCGGCAGATAGCTGCTTCTCTTCCTTCTGGAGATAGGTCAGGGAATTTATCTGCCAGCTCTTGCGCATGGATGAAACAAATTTCCCGAGGAAGAACCGGCTCTAGGGAAGGATAGCCGGCAGCAAGGAACTCCTCTGTCTTGAGAATAGCCCGGTAAATCCGGCGAATAGTCTTTTTTAAAAACTCGAGATTGCGCTCCGGGGCGATTATAACCCTCTCCCAATCCCATTGGTCCACATAGAGAGAATGCAGGTTATCCAGTTTCTCATCCGGCCGGATGGCATTCATATCCGTATAGATGCCTTCCTCATGGCCTATATTCAGTTTTGCCAGGGTCAGGCGTTTCCATTTTGCCAGTGACTGAACAATTTCTCCCCGGGTATGGTTCATGTCTTTGATTTGAAAGGAAACCGGTTTTTCCACTCCGGTCAAATCATCATTGATACCGGTGCCGGCTTTAACCAGCAGAGGTGCGGTAACGCGTATCAGATTCAATTCTTCTGCCAGATTGATCTGAAAATAATCCTTGATCTTTTTTATGGCTTTTTCCGTTTCACGAACATCCAGGATGCTCTGATATTTTTTTGTTCCATTTATACAGTTGTGCATAATTTTCCTCCAAAATGATTTTAACCTGAATTATTCACGAGTTGAGATTGCTGTAGATGCGAGGCGCAAAGGATGAAGCTGTAGTATTTTACCGCAAATACTTTGGAACGAAGCAGGTACAGTGAGATAGACTCTCCTGAAAGGTAAAAAATGTCGAAAATAAAATTAAAATACTTTTTAAATGATATTGCCATTGTTTAAGCGATAAGATCAAGGCAACATATTGCTATGATTTAATTTATACATCTTTTCTACATTTTTTATGAATAGTGCAGGTTTAATTAGGGAATTAGGTTTGGGGGTTTAAGTATTATTGGGCGGCTGAAACCACCCGGTTATTATTGTTATTGGATACAAAGGTAGTGAAGCGATAAGGGGAAAAAGCTTCACAGATAAACATACTGCCATTATAGGCAAATTCTTGTATGTGTCAAGCACCCGTTTTCCCATCGGGCCTATGAACGGCCCATTTAGCCTGACCTATTCATAAAAAAATGGCGATGTTTTTATTATTATTTTCTTTTCAATGATATGCAAGATTTTTTCAAGAATGATTATTGAAACTTTTTTCTTGTTTTTATTTTTAATTTTAATCGCCATTTTTTTA
>JAUVXM010000090.1 GCA_030603565.1 Candidatus Aminicenantota bacterium | reverse complement strand
ATCGCCATTTTTTTACTCTCCGAGCGAGCCGATCTCACCGCATCTGCTTCGTTACAGGGTATTCGCGGTGAAGGACCACAGCTTCATACCCTGTGCCTTGCATCTGCAGCAACCTCGACTCGTGAATAATCCAGGTTAGTTAGGTGGGCTAACTCAAGGAGAAGACAAAACCAAAAATTATCTATCCGATCATATCTAAGAGTTAGTGCTATTACTGGTTTCTTTTTATCTAAAATCATGGAAGCTCCATCAAGAAAGGTTTTTTTCAAGTGAGGGACAATAAAAAATTGGATGCCGTGTTTTGCAAGATATTCTTTCGCAAGTAATGGCCCATTATCGAAATAACTAAGTTTTGATAAATCTGATAAATTAATAGATCCAGGTTTATATCTTTTTTCTAAAGGATGTTTCTCAGACAGGTCCATGACCCTAAGGCACCAAGCCATAAGTGCATATTTATCAGTTCTATATTTTTTTAGTGGAACTTTACTAGTGCGAAATAATAATTCGGCAAAACTATTCATACCTCCGGCTTCCTGAATATATCCTCTTATAATTTCCTCTTCATTCCCTTTTATGATTTTTTTGGGGGAGATCCAACCTGAGTTCATCATTTCTTGTATAGGAAATTTAGTCCATTTTATTTCTGGAATTTCTTCCGGAAAGCCTTTCCCATGTTCTTGCAGGAGGATTTCAGCCGGTCTTGCGCAAAACAATCGGCAAAGAATGCCTGCCACGATTCAGGAGCATCTTTCAAGATATATCCAAAAACACGGCAGTATTTCTGAAGGAGGAAATCGCCTAGGAAGAGAGCGGCAATAACAAACATCCACAACGGTATTTTACGGGAATTTTTCAGACCGGTGGGTTTTATCCATTTTATGATATTGGAAAATTATCTCTCTGATTTGCTCCAGATTAAAGTAGACCTGGTTACTAAGGATGCTTTAAAACCCTTCTTCTGCATAGCTGAGGTTTTATTCAACCATCATTATTTTTTAATTGTGCTTGACACTGAGCAAATTTTACTATATTTATTTAAATTTAGTCAAAAAGATAAAGCACAATGAGAGGACAATCGATGAGAAAATCGACACGATATCACACTGCTTTTACCCTTATTTTCATGGGATTGATTCTATTCTCCACAACCGGGATCGAATGTGGACAGGAAGATCCGGCAGCAAAGCTTTTAGGAGAATGGATTGTCGCCGGCAAATACGGGACCGGAGACGGCGAAGCCGTGTTTAAAGCTGATAAGACCTACACCTTAAAGGAAATCCACCCTGATGGTAGAGCTGTGACCCACAAGGGAGAGTACAGGCTCGATCCCTCCGTGGAGCCCTGCGCCATAGAACTATGTGTGGGCAAATTCAGTAATGATGGATCGGAGTGGGTCACCACCTTTGGTATTCTGAGGTTTATCTCTGACGATGAGGCCGAGATTCACTTTGATCCCAGCGGTAAGCGGCCTGGTTCCTTTGACGGGGCGATAGCCAAAAACACTCATAAGCTGACTCGGAAGAAATAACAATCCTCCATATAAAAAAAATCTATCTCATTCTATCTGCTAGTTGTACATTCCCAATTCTTCTGGTCCTAGTTCAAAAAGTTAATGATTATTGTAGGGCCAAGGGGATACCTGCCAAAATCAGCACCATATACTGCAAGTCCCACCAAATCTGCAGTTGGATTTTCCACAGATATTGCTGGGGATAACTTTTTAACATTTGTCATTTATTTTTCCTTTACGGTTTTATATTACTATTTGTGCTTAAAAGCTTTACTAACGTAAGATTCAATCTTTTTGTTTTTTATGTATTTCTTATCAAAAATTTTTAAATGCCGTCTATATTTCCCACCTCCTTCCAAATATTTATCTGGATCTGATATCATCATCCCAAAACTAAATTCAAGAGAAAGATGCTTTACTCAACGTAATAGCCTATGGAGAAAAAGCTCACCCAGTGCCGGAGTGAAAAGGGAGCTGTTGTTCCCATTCCCGTTTTCTTGAGCGGAAGGACACCCTCGTTGTAGGTATCGGAGAAACGGAAGAGCATGCCGTTGATCTTTTTTTTCAGGGTGAGTGCCATAATTTTTTCTGTTGTGAGTAGGCCGAAAGGAATAGAATACTTACCGCACCAATAGGTATTCCGGTAATCGAGATAGGTTTCACCCCAAAGTTCTTTGGTCAAGCCTTTGATTTTGCCGCTATCCATAATGCCGGTAAGATAAGTATGAATGAGGTGTTGATCAAGCTTTAGGGCTGTATCCCGGGCTTTTTCCCCTTCTCCGAAAGGCGAATTATTGAAGTCTTTTCCGTAATGGTTGCCGTCAGAGGAGATAAGAAAAAAAATATCCTTTCCGGCTGTAAGATGTTTTTTATTCATGTAATCCGCGATAACTTTGGACAACTTCATTGAGACTTCCTCCATACGCTCAAAAGGCATGGGTGTGACCATGATGGGAGTGATCTTGATCCCAGGATTAAAATACTGAAGGAAAGGGAGGAGGGCTTCGATTGAATGCTCGATCGCATGGGCCCTGTTATTTGTAATAAAAACAGTCTGATCGAGCCGATCTTTAACATATTCCCGAAGTCCAGAGACAGAGATAGGCTCTTTCAAACCAGGCCAACACTCGAATTCATCCAGGATCAGGATGTTCTGGAGGCCTCTGATCTCATTCCGAACAGTGCCATGGGTGACACCAAAGATGACCACCTCTTTGGACTTCAAAATTTTGAAGAGCGGATAATAGATTCTTCCGGCATAAAGATAATCGTCATGGGGAGAGATGGCTGCCACAAGCCCTTCGGCCTTAAGGGTCTCTTTTTCCTGACTCGCAAGATAATCCACAAGCTTATGCATGCTTGTCGGATTCCAACAGAAGCCAACGTCATCCCGGATGGGCCGCCTTTCTTGAGCGGCCAAGGATAGGATACACATTCCAGCAATCAACAGCTTGACGAATTTTCTCATATCGAGTTCCTCCTAAATATTATTGCTGACCTCTCCCCTATCCTTAAATTTATTCGATATAATAGCTAAGAATTACTATCTTTACTTCAATTTGGTGACTACAATGACCATTGCACCACTGGAGGTGCTAAATGTCTGGGGCCGTGTTTTATTACCGGGTTCTCCTAAAGCCAGAGTGAGCATGATATTATCAATTTTATAAATGCCGAGAGATGTAAGCCCCTGGTATTGGGGTCCTGCTGATTTTTTGATTTTTATATCGATCTCTTTCGGATCAGCTGCCGGGTCTGAAGTAAATGTTCCCTCCATACATAACTGAGGATTAGGTGACTTTATCTTTATCTGGTTGCCGTTGAATTCCAATGACCAACCTTGGTGAAGATCTTTCCAAGTCCCCTCTAATTCACTTGTATCAAAGGCCTGGATTAAACACACACCGAAAAAGATAAAACCTATGATTAGGGCATAAAAAAATACGGATTTAGATAACAATTTTGACAATACTATCTCCTTTGCATAATTATTTCATAAATGATACAAATAAAAAGCAAATCCTGTCAACTGGAAATCCAGCCTAAATTAACCGTTTCTTGTATCGGAAAACAGGTCCACTATAGGCCTGGAATTTCTTTTACAGGTATCCATTCAGTAAGCCATCCAGCAACTCTGACAACATTACCAATGCACACGAAGGCATACCCGGTGGCTATTTTAGCCAAATGAGTAGATATTTATTTACATCCGACGGAGTTCAGGATTTTTTTGAAAGTCTCCTGATACTGGTCAAACTTATCTGCAGGAGCCTGGCAGTCAAAGAAGTTGACTATCTTCATGCCGGCATTTTCTTCCAGAATCAGTCCCAGGTGTTTGAGTCCATGTATCGTCACCTTCACAAACTTTCCACTCATCCCACACTTTTTGATCTCTCCCGTGGTGGTGGGGGCGCCCCCGTAATAGAAATTGAGCTTATCTGCAACAGTGCTTCCCGGCATCACTGGGATGGCACCGATATGCAGGCTCACCTTGGGGCGGCCTGTATCAAGGTTCTGGTCTCCAGGGTACCAAATTCCCGTATCACCATCTTCCTTCCAATCTTTGGGAAGAGAAAATCTGTAATTTTCGTAGGAAGCCTGTTGCCATCCTGGCACGGTTTTATCCTCGGTATTGTCCATTTCTGCCTTTGTGGCCTTTGGAGAGGTTGCGGTTGTCTCTGATTTGGACAAGTCTGCGGCAGGGGCATCACCGCTCCCACCACCGCATGCAGTGATGGACATGACGAAGACAAGCATTAATATAGGAATCAAAATACCAGACTTTGGGATCAAACATTTCATTATTATTTCTCCTATTGTATTTTTTGCTTCGCACTTCCTCTGTTCGCGCGATCGACGATACATTATACAACCTCAGAGATCTAGAAACAACACCGTTTTATGGGAAAATCCTTTTTCTTCTGAATCGATGCGGTTTGAATTAGTCTTTTCATTTTGATTATTTAAAGTTAATGATCATTGTAGGGCCAAGGGGATACCTGCCAAAATCAGCACTATATACGGCAATTACCCCCGATATAGAACAAATCCTTCCGGCTCCAAAAGGTTTAATCTTAGCGAATGGAAACTACAGGAAACTACAATACTCTAAAAATATGATTATTCTTTAATCCGGCATCAAAGGTCAGGGTTTCACGACATCCGGCTTTATGGCTGGCTCGTCCGATGAGATGATCTGCAAAGTCTCCTTTTTTTCTTTGATAATCAGCAAAACTTTGCCAAAGGAGATCCTTATTCTCGAATTGGAATTGTTTGGTTCTTAAGATTCTATCAAGTACCTGGACAATTTCCTGCCAGACATATCCATAAGCCGTCTCCAACACCCACACCAGCTCACACATGACAATATCGGCAATAAAGAATATATCTCCTACAGACAGCCCTTTTTCAATTTCACGAGTTGCTTTACGTGATTGATCTGGATCATCCTGAGTGATATATCTAACCAGGATATTGGTGTCCAGCCCAATCATTTGGATTTTCCAGCTCTTTTTCGAACAGCCTTTTCCATTTCTTTAAGGGATATAGGTTTACGGCCAGTTTTTTTTATAAGCCCCTTAAGTTCCCGAACATCCAGGACAACCGGTCGTACAAATACCTCGCCGTCCTCCCGAATGACGAAATCGACTTTATCCCCGGGATTAAGATGCATATAGTCCCTGATTTTCTTAGGAACAACACATTGACCTTTAGTGGTTATAGTGGACTCAGTCATGACAGCATCATTTTCTTACTCATTATTGTAATTCTTACTTTAATGTAATACCAATAAGCTCAAATGTCAAGCTCTTTAGCGCCGAATAACGACCAAGCTCACCTGCCGCTATTCCGCTGCGCTTCATAGCGGTCGGGTGCAGCGCTTTTTTAGGTTTTGTTGTTATGCTCCACAGTAATAACTACATTTCCCTTTTTGTTTCCTTATAAATAGTTTCTGTTTGATTATTTTATATTCAAGCTATGGTCAATCTTCTATGAGCCTGGATCAGCATGCCATGAATAGGAACATCATAAGGGCAAGCAGTTTCACAATATCCTTTACAGCTAAAACAAATATCTGCTTTTTTTGTAGGTAAATTAGCATATTTTAGCATAGCATGTTTTTCCCTTTTCTGGGAAAAGTAGTGGTTGTAGCGCATTATGGTATTCACCGGAACATTGTTTGGACAGTACGGCTCACAAAGGCCACAGGCATGCCGGCAATAAAGATTTCCATAGGCCTGAGCATAAACTGCTAATTTTTTTTCAGATAGCTTAGAATAATGACTTCCTGATAGCTTAATATAACTCTCCATATCATCAAAATTATTATATGTTTTACAAACCGTGTTGACATGAGGATTATTTAAAGCAAAGCGGATCGCTGCGTCTTGTATTTCTTTGGGATTGATAAGATTGAATTGTTTCATAAAATCTACACCCGCAACTGATTTTTTTTCTAACCTGGAGAGTAAATTCTTGTAATAATTTGATACTTCTTTCCCTTCTTTTTTTGTTTCTTCGACTGAATTCTTTATTTCCAGATATAAACTAATAGGGTCAGTTTTCATCAAAGTTGTTCCAATTCTTTCTTCATTACAGATTTTTAGTACTTTTTCCCCCATTTCACGCGCCATAAACTTGTATGCTAAAAGCACAACATCAAAACGGCCATCTTCGGCAGCAGCAAGCAACACTTTTTCCATTGATTCTTCAGGGTCGCTATCCCAGTTTGAGCCATGATTGGAAAGGCCAACATATCTTACTCGACCTTCGCTTTTGAGTTGAATCATTGCCTCATGAAATGCTTTTGACTTGACTGTCTTAACATTTGGACAAGCGTGAATCATCAGGCAATCGATATAGTCTGTTTGTAACCTTTCCAGGCATTTTCGGGTTCGGGCTATGAGGCTGTCCTTTGTGTATTTTTTTCTCAGAGAAAGCTTGCTGGTGATGAAAATTGATTTACGGTTACGTTTTTTAATAACTTCTCCAATGGCGATTTCATCTCTCCCGTTACCGTAATTTTCAGCCGTATCAATATAATTTATACCTGCATCCAGCATAGCTTCGAGCATTGCTTTATTGGCATGATGTTCACCGGCAGCGATATCTGATACTTTAAATCCCGTTCGGCCTAAGGTTCTGTATTCCTTTATTTTAGGTGATTCTGAAGTGGCATCTTCTTTTTCTAACCTTTTCGTATGGCTGAGCAGCATGGGTCCTCCCATTATACAGAGGGAGCTATTTTTCATAAATTGTCTCCGGTTTATCTCTTTTTTTTGCTTCATTTATCATCCTTATTTGAATATATTTCTGATCTTAGGGTAAATCATGTTATAAAAATATCTTTAATCTTTCTAGGTCCAGCAAGAATAGTTCTATTTACATAAAGATACCGTTCCTTGCTTAAATTTACATGCACATACCATTTCACCAGTTGGGTTTTACCCTGAGATATTTCTATTCCTGTAATGCAGCGTGGATGCACACAGCTTCCATCATTAAAGTAAGGAGGCTCTCCCATATTAGGAAAAACCGGTTTGTGGGTATGGCCTATAATAATAGGTATTTTTTTCTTATCTATCCAATATTTAAACCTCTTATCTGTTTTCCGCATTGAATGGAAATTTCTCGCTGGACTTGTAGGATCAGGCATTCCCAATATGGACTGAAGAAATTTCCAGATATTTCTAACAATAAATCTACCAAAAAACCAAAATTCATCGTTTAGACAATCACCCTGATGTCCATGAATAGCTAGAATTTTATTTTTGTCTTTTTTATACTGGAGAATGAGTGATTCGTGTATTTTTAAATTCTTAAAGATAAACTTTTTTTTCCTTGTTTTATCATCTACTATTGTTGAAAATTCTTTTTTAACTTTTTTTTGATTTTTCCATCTTCTGTTATGATTTCCCCATATATAGTAGAGACGATTTTTTTGGTGGAAATTATCAAAAAGCTCAAAAATCGTCCGGTAATTCTCTTTTATTCTATCAAAGTCTTTATTTTCCCATAACTCATCGCCATCACCGAGTTCAATGTATGTATATCCTTTGTTGTAATAGTGAGTAAGAGCAGTTATGAAAATCAGTTGGTTGTGAGCAAAATCATCGGCATGGTCTCCATAGCCACGATGGCAGTCGCTGAAAAAAATAATTTTAGAAGTATCATCAATAAGGATTACTGTGGATTTATCTACTAATTTCTGTAATTCTTTAAGGAATTTTTTTCTCATTATTCGGTAGAGTTTATCTTTTCAAGAACTACTAGAAGCCTGGTTGCAAATATAAATGGGACTAAATCGCAAATTCTATCAACAGCTTTCATTATATGAAAAGCTTTATCAGGATAAAGTTGAGGCATAGAATAGCCACCTATAGCGACATAGGATATCGCTGATATTCTTTGTTTATAAATTACTCTCCAATTTTTCAGAAATGATTGATATTCTCTGCCTAAGAAAATCCTTGAAGCGTTTCCTTGGGCGGCATAGTAGCTGTCCTCATTGGATGACCATTTTTTTGGTGCGAACATTCGAATTTCATTCCCCAACCCCAATTCTTCATGATGAAAGAGACCGAAAACAATTAATCCTAACAAACTAATACATGGATCAAAAATCAAAACCCTTCCATTAGAAGCTAATACTCGTTGAAACTCTTTTAAGGAAGTGCCCGGATATCTCAAATGATGAAAAACATCAAATAGGATAAGATTATCGACTGTATTGTCAGAAAATGAAAGGTGATAAGCATTCTCCACACGATCAATCCATGGATTAGGAAACAAATCTGTTCTTATGCAATTGGGAATAACCTCTTTAATATTGCCAATTCCAGAACCAAGCTCAACAGTATATGAATCGAGTCCATGAGAGAGATGTTTTGCTATTAGTTTATGGAACGTTATATATATATCCCTTAATAAAGGTTTCTTTCTCCAAGACACAAGATTCCTCTTAATCTCATCATTATGCTTTGATATTTCCAGGCTTTTCTTCATGCAGTAATTCATTTTTCAGTTTTCTTTATTTCTTTTATGATCCTTTCTTTAGCAATTGTTAAAACACTTAAGATGTCTTTATGTTCAGTGGATGGTAAATTATTGTAATCCATTAAAGTATGTTCGAATCCATGATCTGGGATTAAATCATCTATTACAAATCTAATTGTTTGCATAGCAGTATTATGATGGTTGTATTCTCCCATTTTTTTTATTGAGGCATATTTTAATGCACAAAAAAGACTCCAGCTATTGCTTTCAATATCATTCTCACATATTCTGTCATCTTTTTTATGCCAATCAGTTGCATCTGCAAGCAGCTGCTCAGTCATTTTTAAAGTTTCTAAATCAACTTTACGTGCTGGAGGGCAGTACCACCAATTTATAACAAAAAATAATTTATCATCTTGAATAACGACATTTTGCCATAAAAAATAGCCTAAGGAGGTTTTCATATAAATTTCTTCTGTTTCTCTGTGATGAACAATTTCATATGTTATCTGGGTGGTTCTTCCATTAGGATATGTCACGGTCCCAGTTATTTCCTGATTTCGAACTATTGACATCAAATTATTTATATCTAATCCATTTTTTAAAAATTGATTTGAAAGATCCATTGAAATTTTAAATCCTTCTAAATATTCATTTGCTCCTTCCAATCTGTCATTAAGTATATTTAATGTAAATAAAAGGTGATTATCAGGTAATGTATCTTGTGATATTTTTTGGGCAAATAATTGGCAAACGCTAAACCAAAAAATAAAGAAAAAAATCAATATGTGCTTTTTCATAATTTTCTCCTTTATTAATGTTTCTTATTTCCTTCTTTCATATTGTTACATTGCAATCTATATAGCAATCATTTTTTTAGCTCACAGATTTTTTGACTAATTAGGAGAATAATATTTACTTTCCCTGGACTATCATTTATATTGCTAGTAATAACAGGCAGGAGGCGATGTTATGCGTTTTGCATCATACTTTGTAATAGCAACTTCTATTATCTTTCTGTTTGCAGCTTGCGGAGATAAAGCTCCATCTGCAAAAATTGAAACCATTGATGGAGTCCAGCACATCTATAACCTGGAAACTCCGCTTCATCCTGAAAAAAGTGTGACATTCGAGAAAGAGCTTGCCATTAAGGAAGAAGATGCAAACGGGAATATCATCCTGTACAAGCCTTCCCGAATCACCATTGATTCAGAGGAAAATATCTGCATCTTCGATAGCCAGGACGTTTCTATAAAGGTCTTTTCTCCAGACGGAACTTTTGTTAAGTCTATAGGCCGCCAAGGTGAAGGACCTGGGGAATTCCAAAGCATAGGTCCTATGAAGTTTTTTCCTAACGGACGCCTATTGGTACTGGACTGGCGGTCCCTTATACTCCCCACTCCATCTTATGCGCCGATCCTGCCCGGGAACTTCTCTATCACTGTATGAACGACAATTACATGATCGAAGTATTTGATGAAGGGGGCAACCTAATGCGTAGATTGGCCAGGCCCTATACCCCTATTCCCTATACTACTGAGGAGCAGCGAGAGTTTAGAAAACGGGCCGATGAACGTCCGGACAGCCCTCTTTTTCTAAAATGATTAAGGATATGACTCTGCCTTCGATCAAGACTATCACTGAACGTATGCTTGTGGATGATCAGGGGAACCTTTGGGTGGAAACCTTTGAGAAGAAAAAACAGGAAGAACGTATGTATCTGGCTTACGATATCTTCAATCCAGAAGGCTTATATGAAGCCCGCATTTGGAGCGATATTCGTCCACAGATTTTCAAAGATAACAAGGTTTACACCCTTGAAAGCGATGAAGAAACCGGATTCAGAACAGCTAAGCGTTACCGGTTAGTCTGGAAGCAAAACGACTAACACAAGCATTATGCAGGAGCTTTCTAAAACGAGATGCTGATCCCTTGGCCTCCTGTTCCGAAGCGTGGATTTACAACATTGCTCTTAGTAGAACCAAATGTATAGCTTAACCCGACCGAAAAATAGTAATTATAGGTAGTTGCAATTTCTTTGCGGCGCAAGAGGATTTCTTCAAAAGAAGCGTCGCTTCTGGCTAAAGAGAGCTGGTCGTGAATTCTTGAATAACTGCCGTTTAAATTGATATTAAGCCCTTCAATAATCCTAAGTGATAATTCTCCCATTAAGTGTACTCGGTTTTTGCTGAAATCATGGAAATAATTTGATCCTTCGATCGAAGTGCTTATAGTCCCCCATTTTTGCTTAAGCTCAAGTGTCGCAGATAATGATTCTTTTAACAGGTTTTCATGTGTTTTCTCATAAATCGTCTCTTCCTGATACCAGATCGATTTGAAATCCAGTCTGTACAAAAAACGAAGCTGCCGGCGGGTGGATTGGGAGTAGGGAAACAGGTTGTATTCTATCGCAGGCCCAGGGCTTAAGCTGAATTTGGTATTTGCATAACTCGAAGATAAAGCTGAAAAATACCCTCCTACCGACCAGTGGTCATTCAGGCTCTTAACAATCAATCCGGTTAAATTCTGTCTGTTTGATGAACTTTTTATGATTTGATCATCAAAAGTAAATTTGTCTTGATTATACATAGCGCCCACAGATAACCTGACTTTAAGTTCGGGAGTAACCCGGTTGGCATAAAAAGACCCAAAAAGCATTCCGCTTTTATATAATTTTTGACCGTTTAAAAAAGTATTGCCACTGATGCTGAAGACCCAGAAATCCCACTTGTCTTCGACTGAAGTCGGTTTTACTTCATCCATAAGCCGGATGGAAATCAAGCTGGAAATTGGCGTTTTCCCGACATAACGCATAAATCCCATTTTTAAAGTATTTATCAGTTCCCTTAGTATTTCCTTTTCTTCTTTACCTTTATCTGTCTGACACTTTAATTGGTCATTATCCCCCCCGAATTCTTTCTGTCCTTTAAAAGATAAAATAAATTCAGTCCCATTGCTTTCTGTATCTCGCTTTGTGATAAGCACATAAACCTGGGCTGAATCTTGCTCTTCTACCAATTTGATAAAGGAAATATCTTTTTGGATTTCATCAAGCTTGCCCCATTGGCAATCAATAAAAACCGTAAGGGCACTTTCTTTTATTACTTCCTCATCAATTTGAGCAGCCTGGGAAAAAATATGGGGAGAAAAGCAAATAAGCGTAAAAAATATCCAGCCTCTAAAAATAGTGTTTTTCCATGATCTTATTTTTTTTGTTATATCCCATTTTATTTCCATTTTTTACTCCTGTTTCACAGCATCATTCCTGGTTTTCAGATAGGTCAATGAATTATTATTGACATTCCCCCATGCCCGCTCGAGCCAAAACGGGGATTAACAACATTTGTGAAAATTGACCCGAAAGTAAAGCTGAGTCCGACTGAGAAAAAATAATTATAACTGGTTTCAAGCTGCCTACGCCGCAGCAATAACTCTTCCAGAGAAGCAAGCCCCTTAGTTAAGGACAGCTGATCATGGATTCTTGATCCCCCTCCAAAAGCGAAAAAACTGAGCCCTTTAAAAAGCCGGAGGTTAAGGATATTGAAAAATGTCAGGCGGTTTTTACTGAAATCGTGGAAATAGTGTGATCCTGAAAGAGTCGTGCTAATGCTTCCCCATTTTTCCCTGATATCAAACGTAACGGATAAAGATTCGTTCCAAAGATTTTCAGAAGTTTTATTGTAAATCGTCTCTTCCCGGTAGCGGACAGCATTATACCCGGCCTTATAGAGAAAGCAAAGCTGTCGTCTGGTTGATTGAGAGTAAGGAAAGAGGTTGAACTCTATGGCCGGGGCAGGAACAAGGGAGAATTCGATATTTTCATAAGTAGAAGAAGCAGCACTTAAGAAAAACCCAATCGACCAGTGAGCATTTAAGCTTTTGACAAATAAGCCGTGAAAACGTGAACTTTCTTTAATGCTCTCAATAGTTTCATCAGTATAAATAAAATCACTCCTATTGTTAGAAGTAGAGAGAGACATGCTAATTTTTAAATCCGGAGTCACCCGGCTGGCGGCAAAGGAGCTGCTTAAAGATCTTGATTTATAAGATTTTTCAGCATTAAAATATCCATTTCCGCTGAGTCTAAAAACCCAAAAATTCCATTTATCAACTTTATCTGCCATGTCGGTTTTAGAGGAATAGGAAATTTTGATACGGCTTGAAATTGAGGTTTTAGCAACATAGCTCATTACTCCGATTTTTAAAGCTTTCACCAAACCTTCCCTGATCTCATCCTGGGTATCTGTCAGTTTTGAATAATATTTATGGGTATCGTTTATTTCATTAAACTCACCTTGCCCGATAAATGAGATGGTATATTCCCTGCCTCCGCTTCCTGTACTTTGGGTAGTTATTAATATGTGAATTTGAGCTTCTTTGCGATCTCTAACATAGTTGACGAATGTAATTTCTGTACGAATGTAGTCAATGTCACACATTCCACAGTCGATAAATACTTTCGGCGCTTCCTTTTTCAAAGCTTCGATATCTACCTGATCGGTCTGGGGATAGGTTTTGACAGTAAGTATAAGAAAGGCAGCAGAAATACATAAAAAAATATATATTTTTCTTTTATTCATTACATGCTCCTTAACCTGGACTATTCATAAAAAAAAGGACCACAGATTTATCCCCTGTTCCTCGCATCTGCAGCAACCTCGACTCGTGAATAATCCAGGTTAATATATACATATTACGGAATATCGGAGATAAAGTTTAACACAAAAAAAAACTCTTCAGCTTATTTTAACGTAAGAAGGAGAAAAAGAGTTGCATTGAAAGAATCTCAAGGAGAGCGTTGCCTTGACACCTGCCTCTGCGATTCAGACAGTAGGAGGCCTGGAGCTGGGTGAAGAACCTGAGGGCTCCTCTTCCTCAGGAAAACAAGGATTCACGGGGTTATTTCAGCTCTAGCAAGGATTATTTTTTTAAATTTCTATTTTTGATTGCTTT
>JAUVXM010000108.1 GCA_030603565.1 Candidatus Aminicenantota bacterium | reverse complement strand
CAAGCACAAAATATAGTGGCTTCCCTGATATACAGGGCATAAGGCGTTGGGTTTATAGGGGTCTTACAGGTGAAGCATACTTAAACGACTGAAAAACAAGCAGTTAGGATGGGTTGGGGGATTTATCTCTTAAACTCCTGTCAAAGAGTGAGTTCATCCGCGTGTTGGGATTGACGATGGCCAGGGGCGTCACCCCTAAATTTTCGAAGGCCTTCTCCCAAAGGGAAGCAGAGTATCCGTAGTGCGTGCAGTTGAGGCTGACCAACAGGGAATCCTTATCCCGGGGGATCTTTTGGAGGACTTCATCGACATATGCGAAAATCAGCATCTCGGTTTCATCGCTGTCGTATCCCTTTTCTATATAGGTGACAAGGTCAGGACAGGCCTGGGTAATGATGCGATCGGGCAGGAATCCCATGTCGATGAGGATTGACTTGTATCTGCCCTCGTCGATGGTGGTCTGAGTCCCCATTATCACAACCTTGGCATCAGGGCGGGATTTCAGGTTTTCTGAGATGAGGTCGACGCCATAACCTACAATGTCGAGAAGGGGGGTGCGGGTTTGCCGGGCGAAAGAGGTGTCTTTATACAGGACGGAAAGTGTGTTACAACCGATCATAATCAAGTCCGGCCGGTATCTTTTTTCCATGCTGTGGAGAGCCGAATCGAAGACCAGGATTTTTTCCTCTCGCGTATTAAGGCTGTTGTAGCCCCCTTCGTTGGAGAACAGGGCATTGACAAAGATCAGTTTGACCCTCTGAAACGCCCGGGAGACTTCGAGTTTCTCCAACAGGTCCATCAATATGGACAGCCCTCCCAGGCCCGAATCAGTCACCACAATGGTGACTTCTTTCTTGCGAAATAGCTCGGAGAGGGGATCCTGCTGCCCAAAGGATCGGTGTTCCGTACACGAAATGTATGTGGAAATAAAAAAAAGGGCCAGGATGGAGAGGAGAATGCGGGCCTTCCGCTTCATATCAAAAATATTTGACAATTTTACCCTTTTTAAGCCTCCCTTTTCCCTGTCCACTCAGGAAAGCCATTAGCATGTTTTTTGCATCTTTTTACCAGTTTTTGTAAGGAAAAACCGGCAGCTTTTTATTAGCCAGGTTTCTCATAAAGGGAAAAATATCCCCCTGCCGGGGTACCAGCTGATATTTAAAATATCTTATCAAACCATAGTGTGACTGAGGCTCAAGCAAAAGTGGTATCAAATTAGCTGCCGCCTGGGCACAGTTTATATAAAAATCACCCCTTTTTATGGTTATAAGAGATACTTGATTGGTTAATTCCAGTACTTTAGGAGGAAGGTAATCCAAGTCAGAGGGAATAACATTATTAACCAAATAATATTCTGTTTTAACCTGGATATCTTTTGCTACCATAGCAACCAGAATTCCATGATCGATTAAGGTTTTAATCACCTCTTTATTTTCCTGTGGTACAAAATAACCTAAGGGCCGGGTAACTTCCAGAGTACCAACCACCCGGGGAAACCAGTTTTTTTCAGTTCTTTCTTCCACCAGAAAATCTTCAGATAAGCTTCCCCTGTCAAGATCGTCTCTGGTAATATAATCTCCCGGTTTTTTTGGTACTTTCAGAATTCCAAGTATTTGAGGGTTTTTATATTTTAGTTTTTTAATCACCAGCGGTTTATTATCTTTTGTCCTCCGGTACTCCATTTTTAAAAAAACTTTATCTTCTTTTTCATACGCCGAGCCCTTTTTTAATAGATCCCTGCGTGCCTGATTTGCTATTTTTAATATTTTTTTACTGTTATCGGCTACAATGTCCAAAAGAGTTTTAATTCCGCAATACTGATAGAGAGTTCTATCTTCCAGGGTTTTTATATCATGTTTTGAGGCGCCTTCTAAAATAAAGGAGAAGGTTTCATAAATCCCGAAACTATTTCGGCCGTCATTGATGTCTGTGGTACTGTAGCGCAACATCTGATTCCTTGGTTTAGAGGAACCAGACTGATAATCTGCTCCGGCAGAGGAATCTATGCCCATTAGCTGACTGACCAGATACTCATGAAAATTATATCCCTTATTTTTTATCCGTTTATAGAGCTCCTTCATGATTACATCTTGAGAAAACAAAAATATATTTTTATTAATGTTAATATTGGAAACCTTACCTATATTAACCTGGTAATAATCGTAACCCTTTTCATGCACATCCAGGGTAACCTCGGGTTTCCATTTATTAAAGATATTATGCAACATTCTGGTTGCCGGACTCTCCAGTTTTACATGATCCCGGTTAAGATCCAGGTTCTGTTCATTCCTTCTTTGATCATAAAAATTTCCAAAAGGATTTGCCTGTGGAATAACCAGCAGGTTTACTCTCTCTAATATTTTTTTAAGCTTATTGCCGGCAGCCTCTTTAATCAGCAGAAGGGCGGCTTCCTTGGCTGATTGTTCATTACCATGTTGAGAGGCAATAATAAAACAAGTAGGCTTTTTTTTGTTTAGTTTCTGAACAGTATCTATCCCTTCCTCGGTAATAATACATAAATAGAGGTCCTTTTCAGTATAATTATTAGTTTTATTGGTCTGTCCTAGAGTTTGTATTTTAATATTTTTAGATAAATCGCCGGCTTTGCTTAAAAATACCGTGATTTCCTCGTATTGACTGTATCCGGTGTAATTTGTTTCTTCCCCCGGTGTTTTTAACAAATCAGCCTTTAGGCCGGAAAACAGATGTAAAACCATTATTATAACCAGTGTTAAGCTTTTTGTGTTCATTTGTTTTTTCCCTAAATCCTTCGCTGGAAGTATAAAAAATATTTGAGAAAATCACAAGCCTAAAAAAAACAGAATGTATCGGATAAATTTTTCCTGGTAACCGCCTGTATTTAGAGTTGAGTAGACCGGGGAATTTCACCTAGGAAGACCTTTTCCCTGACGCTCCCCACACATGTTTTTAACATGTGCAGCTCAGGGCGGTTTGGTGACTGCTCCTGCAAGCCATCACCGGAGGGCCCACCCCCATCTGCCACACAGCTTATCATGGCACACCGAAGGAATTTTGTTTTTTTGTTGATGACAATCTCCGCTCAATTTCATCAAATTTTCACTCTTTGAGCTACTTTATCAACAACAGAAAAAACATATACTGTCAGCCGCCGCCGCTTATAGGAATAAAAGCCAGCAAATCTCCCTCCTGCAGATTCTTGCCGCTTTTTATAAAGACCTGAGCCAACTGTTTATTGATGAAAATTCGGGTGCTTCTTCCAAGTTTATCGTTCCAGGGAATATTATAGTGTTGAATGATAAAATCACAGGCTTTAGCCGGATCAGCCGGAACCTTAAGTCTGAAATCCCTCTGCCCTGAATATCTCTGCATAATAGAGACAAATCTAATCTGCACCTCAACCTTGGGGTCAGGTCTTGTTTTTTGCTTCATTTACTTCCCTTCCTTTTTGCTCTTTTGTATCAACTTTAATCATCAATTATAGCCCAGAGATAAGCTTATTTCTATCTTAACTTGTTAATGACATTCTATCTTATGCTAGGCCTTAAACGTTTAGCTTTAGAAAAATGTTTGCTAGCCTCATCCTTTTTTCCAATTTTTTTGAGAACAAGTCCCAAATTAGTATGCGCTTCTATTAAATAAGGATTAATACGCAAAGCTTCTGAAAAATAGTTAATAGCTTCATCAAGCTTTCCTTTATATGCTAATAAAACCCCCAGATTGTTATTCAGGTCAGCATAGTCAGGCACTCTCTCAAGAGCTATCCGCCAGTGTGCTAGAGCTTCTTCATAATTGCCGCGTTCTTTATTAAATTCAGCAAAATTATCATGGAGGATCCAGTCATCCGGGCTATTTTCAAGAGCTATCCTGTAAGCTTGCTGAACCAGGTCTAGAGCCGATGGGGTGAGCTGTTTCTTTACTTTTTTCATACGTTCAACAATCTTTTTTTGCCCTTGTTCATTATTAATTTGATTAGTAAAGGGGGGGCGGTTTACTCTTTCTAAAATACGAGCAAAAATCCGGGAGAGATCCCATTCGGTTAATGCTAAAATATCTGCACATTTATCTGGAGATAGAATAGGGATTTCCCTTGAGTACGATGATCGCATGTCTTCAGATAGGATGGAACTGGCCTGTGAAAACACAGCCTTTGCAAGCAAGTAGTTTCCAAAAAAGTTCATATGTACGTGTTCGTAGAATAATTCTTCTCCCGGAATTTTGTGAGAAGTTCTCTCGCTTTCTGCAAAAAAACGTTCCGCATCAACCAGATAAACATCCTCGTTTTCTCTTCCCGACGCCTTTTCACGTATGATTCTATTGATCTGGGTATCAGCCCGGAATCGCAGCACATCCATGTCCCTGGCATTAATATAATATTTTTGAGCTTCTTTATATTTGTTAAGCTTCATACAACATCTTGCCATAAAAAAATGTAAATCCGCGTAATTGCCATCAATTTGAACAGCTTGGAGATACCTGTTGACCGCTTCTCCGAACCTGCCTTCTGCTGTAAGCTCTATACCTGCTTGAAAGCTTTTTTCCCAATCAGCTTTCTGCGCTTCACTTAGTCCCTTTTTATGCTGGGAAGCAAAGGGAGCATTATCTTTTAGATTTGTTGCCACTGTAGAGACGATCACTTTAGCACCTGAATCACCTGCTATGTTTATAATATCAGTAAGATTTCTCTCAAAGTGAGCATACACCTTCTGCAAGCGGGGGTCATCAAAAGGAACCTGGTTTTCAAGAAACATCTCCATCCCTCTCCAGACTTTGATATTTTGTTCCTTTTTGAATACATTTTGGATCAAACTATTGAGTAGTTGACCCAATCTTAAAGAGTTTGCCCATATACCGGCCCGAATCATCGTCAGGTTTGGAGAATAAGAGCGAAAGACTGTTCCGGATCCAAAAGGCCCAACCACCTCATTATTACCAAGATAAACTATGAACAGGTCAGGCTTTAGTTTTGCGCATTCTTTAGCGATTTGATAGACAACATGAGAGTTAATAGCAACCATAGCAGTATTGATAATTTCAAACTCTTTCTTCGGATAATTATCAGACAACATCTTCCCAAGTATTCTTGAGAAGCTGAATGAATAGTCAGGTTCTCCCCTGGCTGCGGAACCACCCAGCACGAAAATACGATATGTTCCGGCGGATTTATCTTTTGGAAGAGAAAGCGGGAGAGGAAATCTAGCTAAATGAGGCGAGAAAAAACGCCACCCAAACTTTTGATTGCTCCTGTAGCCATTGTCCTCACTCGCCTTGACAAAGTAACTTGGGGAATAACCATACCCGGCTAAACGCAACCCCATTTCCATCCCGACAAACAGAAGTAAAGGAACAATCGTCATTGAGACAAGAGCAAATAACCTTCTGCGGCGTTTCATGGCTAATATGTAAACCAGGGGCTCCAGCTCTGCCCCTCCTTATCCTCCTTTAATGAAACTTTCTTGACAGGTTGCAATCCAAAGTAATAACCAGGGGACAGTCCCCGACTTTACTTGCTAATAGCCGGGAATCTGTTTTGGAAAATAATCCTCGCAGGTTCCTTCTCTATATACGTCCAAGGTTGTGCAGTGAAGGGCGCCTCCTAAGGGGACCACTGTTTCATATGGAATAGGAATTACCTCAATCCCAAGCTTGTCCAACTGCTCCATGTAAGCTGTCTCATGAGCTTCTACACAGATCGTATTAGGCCCCAATGAGAATGTGTTCATCGAGATCCATGATTTTCTGCCATACTCTGCAATCAAATAGACCTTGTTTTTATACACATGAGTCGGCTTGGCTGCTGGGATCAGTTCCCAATCATTCATCTTCATCAACTTCTTAAAATTTTCTGTAAGAGGATACCATTCCGGATTGTAGATGGCCAGTCCCGGCCGCACCGGCAACATGTCTACATCGATGTGCCATGGTTGAAAGTTATTTTCAAATAAAACTTTGTGAACACGTATCCCTTTGCTGCTAAAATATCGCTTTACCCAGTCCATCCCTTTTTTGTTCGTTACAGTTGAGCACTGCCAGAAGATGTCCTTTCCAAAGCGCGCTGCATCTGCAGCATCCCAAAGCGGCTCCTTTTCTGACAGTTGAAAGTTCCAGTTGTGGAGATGTTTACGCTTCTCTTCATCCGTCCACCCATTATCAAAATAATAATAATAGTTCTTATTGTATGACTCATCCGTTAAGCGCGGCTTGGGAGCTGCTGTATGCAGAAATTCCGGGTCCTCTTCAAAATACTTCTCAAAGAGCGGCCTCAGGTTTAAATACTCATACCAGCGTGAGCGGCGGCAGGTTGTAGCCTCCATTATCTCATTCCCAACCGGTAAAAACACATCTCTTACATTATTGACCCCATGCTGGTTAAGCTGGGTCCAATCCGGGGTCGAGACAGCTCGCCTATCATGCATCCCAGGATGAAGCTCTACCCGGTCTACAATGATCCCGCGCTTTTCCATTACCTTAATAAAATAATCCATCTGTTCATTAGCGTTGTCATACATCTCCTGGGGAAACGGTCCAAAAGCCCCAAGGGGATACCCGCCTTCAGGGCAGTTATACCACCAGGCAGGCTCGGGAGCCGGAATATTCGTACCTTCCGGTCTTCCCACAATTACTCGCTTTAGGGGGTCCCATTCGTTCCAGGAATTTACGATCTTCGCCATAATAATTTACTCCTTTATAATGTTTATTCCCTAATAATCAACTTCATCAGCGGATCACATAAATCCCTTTTGTGGGTGGATAGGGAAACTCAACTCCATGTTCGGTCACAATCGCACCGTCATGCAGGCAGGCATATAAATGTTTCCCTTTCCCCCATTTAGGTACCGGCATATGGACCATGTATTCAAAAGCAAAGGTATGATTGACTTTAATCTCTCTATTCCAATGCCACATCGGACCCATAGGCGAGATCCTGGGGGAAAGCACTCCCTTTCCCATGGCATGTAAATCAAGGTGAACCTGTGTCTTTATCGGATCTGCATTTTTGTTATACTCATCCCGATCTATGTAAACATATCCTGCCTCTTCTAATTTAGTTATGAGGGTATTCAGGGTTTCTTTTGCGGTAGGGCCTGCTTTAATATTTTTTTGTAAAATCTCACGGATTTTCAGTATATCTTTCCAAAATTTTTGAACCTCCGGAGGAAGCTCTGTTTCGCCCTCGCGCAGCACATAGCCGGTTCCGCCTGTATCTGCATCAATGATTCTTAACATATCACCGGCACCATGAAGTATGCCAACCAGGTCTCCTCTCCGGATAACATAACTGTCATTATTGTGTTCATTCCCGTCAGGGTCTCTTACAAAAACATTTTGTTCAAGCTCCCCTAAACTTGTTTTACCGGGCACGATCTTAGCAAATTGGGCGTCCAAATATTCTGTGGCTTTAAGGCCGACTTTATGATGCACTTCTATTTCTTTCTTTGTCCTTATTGATAAGTAATCTAATATCAGATGTTCAGCTGAAACTATCCTTTTTGCATATTTCCTACCTAAAGCTTTGACCAATTGAACGTAGTCTGTATGTGAGATGCCATCGGTAAGCTGGCGTACTTCTGAACCTTCGGCGAGGGAAAGAGTTTCTGAGTAATTTAGGCCGATGTGTTTGGGATTGCGCTTTGCCACAAATTCTCTGAGATAATCAAATCTAATATCCAATTCTGTTTCAGGCGCTTTTTCCGGATCTTTAGGTATATAATAATTCTGATAATCAATGTCAAAGACCTTCCCCCTGACTATATCGTAAGCTCCAGGATCTATAACCTCCCCATTAAAAACAGCTCGTTCGACCCTGTCACCGCCGCGGTCAGTAAAAATGAAAACTCCGGCTTCGCCTCCGAATTCATAACTAAGGGGATCAGAGGACCAGGGCCGGATCACTTGAATCCACATGTCTATCTGGTTTTCCTGCATGACTTGAGGCAGGAAAAGGTTATATTTATCCCGGCGGATCTGATTCATCAAACCTGCCGAAGCATCTTCTTCTTGCTCCTGGGCATAGAATCCCTGGAAAAGAAAAAGTATGCAAAAAAATGTCAAGAAAATTCGTACTTTACTCATAGTTTTATCTCCTTTTAATTAATCATACCTTCGGCACTGTATACTGTTCCTTTGGAAATTGTAAAGCTTACTCCATCCACTACACCTTTACGCTCTACAAAAATGGCCAATTCTAATTCCCAAAGTCCCGAGGCATAATCAAACGGGCCAAAAGATGTCGTAGTCGTTGGAAAACTATCAGACCTTTCTTTACCCTCGCTGGCAAAGTAGACACTAATATTTTGGGCGATAGGGTCTGTCTCCCAAGTAAAAGTAACCGGACTGGTCATTGTTTTACTAACATCCGGCTCCGTAAATCCCTTATTTTGCGGAAACGGCAAAGGATCATCAGAGCCTGGTTCTCCATACCACAACTTAACCTGGTCTTTTCCGTTTCCATAATCTGCTGTAATATTGTAGAGCCCATCTCCAAAGAGTTCATATTTTTTATTCGCTATTGCAGCTAACATCCAAACACCTTCATTACCATCCTTTTCAAACCCACGGATTACCTCTATTCCATACTCAGGGTCTTTCTGGTCAATAGCTGCTTTGTCATCTCTTTCAGCTGTAAAAGAGGCTCCCGAGGGAGTTGTAACCGTCAGAGACTGTACCTGCACTCCAGCATCTTCTTTTGTCCGGACTGATACGCTTAGATCGTATTCATCAATTATTCCGCCCTCATGGTCAAGTTTAGTATTGGTTGTTCCCAAATCTATAGCGGTAATAACAGATACATCTTTTTTTACACCCGAACATACTGGCATTAAAAAAACCAGCAACACTGTCCAAAGTTTAATTTGTTTAAGCATTAACTCCTCCTTAATTAAAATAGTGTTTCCTGACTCCGATCTTGTGATTTTTTCTCTGTTTTATCTTTAATTATCGGTAAAATAATATGAGATGGATATTCTTTTGAATGATGGATCGTATTCTCAGCTTTGACCCATTCTGTTTCATCATAATTATTTCCGCCCGTATTCAGGTTTCGTTCGAACAGGGGGAAATTACTGCTGGATACTTGCACCCGGATTTTATGTCCAGGTTTAAAGAAATTGCTTGTTGCATCTAAACTAATGTGAATCTCGTAGACTTCTCCTTTTTCCATCCAGACTTTCTTGGTGAATCCTTGCCGGTATCTTACTCGCAGAATGCCTTCCTGGATGTTGAAAGCTTTTTCATCGGGATAAACATCTATAAGTTTGGCTGTAAAATCTGTATCTTTGGCTGTTGAAGATACATAAAAAACTACATTAATTGGGCCTGTGACTT
>JAUVXM010000020.1 GCA_030603565.1 Candidatus Aminicenantota bacterium | reverse complement strand
TTTTATTGCTCCACTTTTTATTAAACCATCCACTGCCTTATCAATTTCACTTTTTAATCTAATTATTTCATCGTGATCTATTGAATATCTTGCAAGTGTCTTAATCTCGGTAAGTTTTTCTTTATTATCGTTCTTTGACATATTTTTATCTTTTGGTAACATATCTTCAGGGTCTAACAAGCCAAAATACAAAACTGAAGAAGTATTTGTATATACTACTCTAAAAACATTTGATTTTAATATAACAGGGGACTCAATATTCCACTTAGCTTTTAATTTAAGTGAAGTTTTGTTTTTAATCATAATTACCTCCAAGTACATTACATATATTAAAACCATTTAATTGCGAAGTCAATTTATTGTATCGAATAATTTATGAATATTTTCGGAATATAATATAAAAAAATAAAAAATAAAGACATAAAATAATTTAATTATCTAATTGAGACAAATCATTTTTCAACAATTGCCCAAAAATAGGGCAAAAAGATATCCACAGGCTGAGTAAAATCCTAAATGATTGATTCTAAATGAGATAGGTATTACCTAAATATTGTGTCGCATAAGGTATATTATGTAAACTAATACAAAAATATATATAAAACATACATTCTTTCAATTAAAACTTATACTTGGGTTTGTTAATAAAAAATCAGCTTCTCTTTAATTTTTCTATCGCTTCTTTAAGAATACTAATAATCTCACTTTTATTTACTTTCTGTTTTTTAAATTCAATTCTAATCATACAGTTTTTTTCTATAGTTGGTATGAAATTATAAACATAACGCTTAATTTTTGATTCTTCTTTACCTTTTATCTTCTTAGAAAGAATTCTTGTGTCTTCACGTTTCAAATCTCTTTCGCTTATGGCTTTAATTAGTTCTGACATATTTTTTTTACTCTTCTGCTTTGATATTTCTATTAGCGTTGTACGGCTTTTAATACTATTTTTCCTGCATAAATCTCTTATATCTATAGGAATTTTTGATAAATTTATTATTTCTGTAATAGTAGATCTTGCTTTTCCTATTTTTTCTGCAATTTGACTGTGATTATAACCATACATATCAGCTAATGAATTTAATCCGTCAGCTTCCTCAAATACATTCAGGTCTTTTCTCTGAAGATTTTCGATAAGAGATATTTCCATAGCTTCATTGTCTTCAATATTCATCTCTATACAGGGCATTTCTTCTAATCCTGAAGTTTTTGCAGCCATATAACGTCGTTCTCCAGCGATTATCTCGTATTTTCCATCTTTAGGCCTTACTAAAATAGGTTCCAGAACCCCTTTTTCCCTAATCGAAGCTACTAATTCTTTAATATTCCCAAGTTCATTTCGTGCTTGATGTGGATTCGGCTTAATCTTTACTATTGATATCATTCTTATACTCGGTCCGGAAGTTCTTTCAGAGATAATTTCTACAAAATGGCCATCATGACGCATATTGATCGAACTTGGCAAGCCACTTTTTTTAGTTCTTTGCACGTTCCAATATCTCCTCAACTACTTTTTGATATTGCTTTGCACTTACTGAACTCGGAGCAAAAGTAAATATTGATTCTTTATATGCAGGGCTTTCTTCAAGTTTTACGCTTTTTGATATTACAGTATTAAAAACCTTTTTTCCAAAAACAGATTTAATTCTTTCTACTACATCTTTAGAAATATTTGTACGCTTGTCATGTAAAGTTATCAATACTCCTATTATTATTAATTTTTTATTGGCAACTTTTTTAACCTTATCGATTGTTTCAAGAAGGTCATCAGTTCCTTCAAGACATAAATATGAAGACTGAATAGGAATAAGTACAGCATCCGCAGCTACCAAAGAATTTAAAGTTATAAGTCCTAATGTAGGTGCTGTATCTATTATGATAAAATCATATTTATTTTTTACCTTTCCAAGCGCTTCTTTCATTCTATAATGGCTATCAATATCGCCTAAAAGTGCTGCCTCTAATTTTGCCATTGATATCCTAGACATTGCTACATCTAAACCTGGGATAGTAGATTTTACAATAACTTCTTTTATATTTTCATTGTTATTGCTTAAAACGTCATAAAGTGATCTCTCATATTTATGAGGATCTTCTACAAATGACAAAGTGCTGTTTGCCTGAGGATCGGTATCAACAAGAAGGGTGTTTTTTCCCATAAAAGCAAGAGCAGCAGATACATTTAATGCTGTAGTAGTCTTCCCTACTCCGCCTTTCTGATTTGCAATAGCTATTATCAAATAAGTTCTCCGATTTGCTGTAAGATAAATTAAACTTATAGAAATTAAATTTAAATAGCAAGAAAAAAAGAAAAAAAATCAAAATAAAGGAATTTTTATTCAAAATTGTCGGCATGCCGACATTACTTGGATTATTAATAAAACTCGTAAATAATCCAAGTTATCCTAATTTGTTCAAGAATCATGTAAATCCATGTGGTTGAATTTTAATAGTTATTAAGATTAAATCCAGAATTACTCATTGTTTATGATAAATATCTCTTATACGTCCTTACAGGCCGTTTCTTTGAGCGATTGTGTCCATTTCATCAAGTTTAAAGCGTATATTTACATTAAATATCTCCTTCCCTTCTAACCAATGTCTATAAGTAGTAGTTATGAGTCCCCTATCGCCGATAGGTTAATGTATATCTTATTGATAATAAATAGATTAAGGGATATTAAGCCCATTATGAATCTTTTCAGCTTATATGCTTACCCATTTATTTATTGAAGTAAAATAGAGGCCGGCTTCTTTTACCTTTTGTCCGGTAATTTTTTCCCAGTATTTGACGTATTCTTTTATCTGGGAGGAATAATACAAGATAAAATCTTCAAGGTCCCCTTTTACCTCATCTGTTTTATAATCTGCAATAACCCATCCATCTCCATCATAAAACACAAGGTCAATAGCACCTGCCAGGAGAAAAGGAACGTTTTTTTTGTCATTATCCACTTTTACAGAAAAAGGTACTTCAAAATACTTCTTATCTGACTTCATGACCCTTGCCCAGAAATCAGATCTCATTATAGACTCAATAAGAACAAGCAATCTGCCTTTTTCTCCTACATCTCTTTCTGCTGCTGTAAGTGCATTTTCCGCTCTTAGTGCCAGATTATCCGTTTCTCCTTTCCCAACCGCTTCCAGCATATGGTGTACAACGTTTCCCCAGCTAAAGCCCCCGCCTCCGCTTTCCTGCCAGCCAGGACGTTTTCTTCCTGCTTTTGAAAAATTTGTTATACTATCGACTGTATAACTATGTTTATGAAAAATATTAATGCGCTTCTTAAATTCTTTTTTTGCATTTTGCCATTCGTCTTTTTTTAAAATCAGATTTTCAGCTGTAGAGGAAAAGTCCTTTTTAGCAAAAGGGATGGTCCCTTCAAGCTCATTAACTTGGCCTAAAAAGCTATCTAAAAACCCCCATGCCTTCTTTTCCCCTAAATCCTTAGCATATGTGCTAATAATAAGACAGTTTTTTGCCCGTGTTGAAGCAACATAGTTTAAGCGGTCTTTTTCAGCTGCTTCATATTTTTTCTCCTCTTCCACCGCTTTTTCCCAGCCTGCAGGTTGGGAAACTATTATTTTATGAAATTTAGAGACCTTTTTACTTAAGACAAAATACCCTTCAGGTATATTTTTTGTCCTTATAACATGTTTGTCCGGTTCATGCTTCCTTACACCCTTTGGATTTGCCAAAAAAACAACAGGTGCTTCCAACCCCTTTGCTTTGTGAAGGTTCATGAGACGTACTGCATTTTTTCTTCCAGGAGTAAGGCTTAGTTCCTCTATCTCATGTATAGAGGTGAGTTCTTCCAAATAATCGGTAAGCTCGGCCAGGGATGTCACCCCTTTTGTTTCCTTGTCCCGCAAAAGTTCAAGCAGTTTAAAGGCATTACCTGCTTTACTTTTTCCCATCTCAGTAGAGGCTATGTAATTTATTACACCGGAATCTTCAAATATTTTCTCAAGAGCAACACTGACTGGGTACTCACGCATCCAATACCACCACTTATAGAGTGTAAAAAGCGCCTTAGCCGCTCTTTCTACTTCTTTTCCGTGCTCTTCTTTCTTCACCAAAAAATTAAACCGTCCCCCGCTTTGTTTAAATTTAAACAGCTCATCATCGCTTACTCCAAAAAAGAGCCCTCTCAGCACAGCCACTGTATATATCATGTTGTCAGGTGAATTTAGAGCCCTTAATAAATTTACAATCTCGCGAATATCTTCAGATTCAGAAAAAGCATCACCCCCTGTTATTTCAAAAGGGATACCTTTTTTCTCAAGCGCACGGGCATAAAAGTTCATTTTTTTCCTGTATCTTAGCAGGATAAGAAAATCAGACGGCTGCGCTTTTTCATCCAGTCCTTCTTCTTTTTCCTCCCGGGTACGGTCAAGTTTAATATTTTCCTTACACGCCCAGGATATAAAATCTGCAATCCTTTCTGAATCAATCTTTACAATATCTTTTTCTAAATTTCCCTTCTGTTTAGGGATTGTTATTTTATAAACTCCCTTGAATGTCCCATCTCCTGCTCTTAAAGTCTCTAAAGGAGCAAAAGCAGCCTGAAAATCATTCTTATCTTTAAGAAACACACTGCGCATTACAGGATTGACCCAGTCGCGCAGCGAATGCAGAGAACGGAAATTGGTGTTAAGGAAAAGAACCTCTCCTCCGCTTTTTATTATCTGTTTTTTCACCAGATTGTAGGTGTCTATATCTGCCCGCCTGAAACGGAAGATAGATTGTTTCGGATCTCCCACCAGAAAAAGTGATCCTGGATAAGGCATTAACTTTTTCCAGTCACGCTGTTCTATATTTTTTCCTGTTAGATATAAAAGCATTTCTGCCTGAATAGGATCTGTGTCCTGAAATTCATCCACCAGGATGTGAGTAAATTTACGGCTGAAATATTCCCTGACCTCACGATTATCACGGAGAAGCCGGGAGGTGAAAAGAAGCTGGTCCTGAAAATTTAACTTGGCATGAGCCAGCCTTTTCTTTTCAAAAAATTCAAGGGCAGGTTTTAAAAATAAAAAAACCTTTACGTGGCGGTATTCGCGCCACTCTCTTAGTGCTTCCCTTACTGAACTCTCTCTAAATTCTTCGAACGTATCCTGGAAATCTTTTCCTTGCTCAGCGGTTGGCCAGCGGTTTTGGGTTAAACCCGGGCTTTTATCCAGAAGTTCATAGGTTTCCATAAGGATTCTATAGTCTTTAAAGCCGAGGTTTTCTTGCCGTAAAAAACAGCGGTGTATAAGACTTTGTAAACCATCATACCCCTTTGCAGGAGGATATTTTGGAACTTTATCCTGCGCTTGTTTTAAAAAAAGTTCCAACTCTTTCCGGAGGCATTTATAATCAGGCTGCTTTTCGCTTCCGGTTTTGAATTCCACCTCAGGATATTCAGAAAGCGTGTCAAAACAGTCTTTAAGCTCGTGCGGAAAAAGCCCTACATCCTCGAGTTCCTTTTCCAAAAGGCTTCCATCAGCTTTTTCTTTATCCAGGAAATCATGCCAGCATTTTTGCCGAAAAACACTGTTTTCAATTTCCTCAATCTCTTCAAAATCAGGGTCAAGAGCTATCTCTATGGGACGTTCCCTGAGGAGTTTGGCACATAAAGAATGTATGGTCCCGATGAAACTCTGCTCTAAGAAATGCAATGCCTGGGCCAGCCTCTCTCTCATTTTTGATTTTTGCATCCCGACTACCTTTTTTTCCAACTCTGTTTGGAAACGTCCCCTTAATTCAGCAGCAGCTTTGCGAGTAAAAGTAACAGCTGCAATATTATCTATCTTGCACTCGCCCGCAGATAAAAGTGACAGCATTCGGTCCACCAGGCTTTTGGTCTTTCCAGAACCTGCGCCTGCTTCCACCAGAAAAGTAGTCTTTAAGTCGCTTGTAATTTTACGCCTGGCATCAGCATCAGGTAATTTCAACGTATTCATCCTTTTCTCATTTATAATTTTTCAATTTATTAAGATGTCTGAATTCATCAGGATTGCCTGGCATTTTGTCCTTTGCCCTTTTAACAGCTTCCGGACCGCAGATATCCGCATAATCACAGAAATCACATTTTGCCTTAGGATTTACCACAAAATGACCGGCAGTGATTATCTTTACAATCTCATCTATAATTGCTTTAAAATCCTTACGGTTAAACTCTTTAAAAATTACTTCATTGCCCTCTCCCCTGGGAGTAGGGAAAGAGTAACCGCTTTCTATTACATGGGGAGCTTTGTCCACATCTTTTTCTTTGATAATCTTTTCAGCTGCTAGAGCATAAAGAGCATGCTGCAGAACCTCTCCGCCCCCGAAATATTTAATATTTTGGAAATTAGTATATCTGCCGGTCTTATAATCTATAACTCGGTATTTGCCTTTTCCTACCCGGTCGATCCTGTCGATTCTGCCGCGCAGCTGTAAAGGAAAATCGGAAAAATCATCCGGGGTGATTCCCTCAAAAATCTCTTCGAACATTAAAGGCTCGACTTCATCTTTACGTTTTTTTTCAACACTCATAAAAACATCAATTGCCTGGAAAATCTCGGTTTTTTCAACTTTGAAAATCCCTTCTGAGGGAGGAGGGATCTCATTTTTATAGCGTAAGACAATTTCTTCTCCAATTTTTTGGATTATAGGCATATGATCTTTTTCTGAAAATTTCTCGCCTTTTTTTACAAGCTCTTTCATAAAACGACAGAATATCTCGTGGATAAGCTCTCCTCTCTGCCAAGGTTTCAACCACCGGCCCGGGTCATACTCCAGTTCATCAGTAACTCTGACCTTGAGTACATAGTGCAGGAAATATTTAAAGGGGCAATAAGTAAGTGTCTCTAAGCGGGAAGCTGATACCTGCATGTTTTCAAACATGATAGGATGGCTCTCGCCCGCTTTAAAATTAAGGATGCCCTCAAACTCGCTTAGGCGGTTGCCTTCCCTTTTCTGACGGGCAAATATGCCTCTATCAAGGGACGGAAAAGTATTATGCACAGCTTCAAGCCCGTTTAAAAAGTGTTTTCCTTCGCCAATTTTTGCAAGCCACCAGTCTATCTCGTCTAATGCCCTATCTGTGTTCTTTGTCAAAAAACCTACCGGTTCCGTAAGAAAGTAAAGCAGAGCTGAATAATCAAGGCTTGAATCCCCTTTAAGCAGCCTGTAAGCCTGTAAGAGAAGCGAGGAAGGAAAGGAAGAGCGTTCTTCTATTAAGTCATAGCTTGAGTAGCTTAGAAAGGCTCTGCCGCGGAGAGAAGCCAGCATTGCTGCCATAGAATAGATGTTTTCCAGTAAGGATTCTTCTGTAGTCTGCAATGCTTTGGATATTTTTTCTTTTTCCTTATCTAAAAGTACAGGCTGCTGTAGACCTGAGCCCGGAAAACTACCCTGATCAAGACCGACAATAAAGCAATTTTTCCTGCCTGAATAACCGCCTGTTTTATAAGTCGAGAGATGAAGGTGACCTGGTTCAGGTTTTGAAGCTCCAACTTTGACCCCTACAGCTAGGCTGTGCAGCCTCTTAACAGCCTCTTCTCTTATAAAAGGGGGAGGCTGCATGGAAGCTGTCTCATCAAGGGCGGAAGTAAGCGATGCATAAGACATGCCATCAAGTTCGCTGCGGATTACGGAAAAAGCTTTTAAAAATTTTGTGGCTCCGGCACAAAGTGTTTCAAAATCAATTTCTTTGTCATCCTTGTCTTCATAACGAGGCAGAAGAGATAACATCTTCTTAATAACCTTGGTTATTTTTTTGAGGTTTTTTATATCAGTTTCAAGCCGCTGCAGTTTCTCTTCTTCTTTTTTTTCCTGTGCCTGGAGAAAGTCGTTTTTTATTTGATTTGTTAAGTTTTTAAGGCAGGTGATATACCGATCTCTTCCCCAGCCAATTCCTGCTTTTCTAAGATAACCGCTTATTTTTTGAAGCGAAGGGACGTCTTTTTCCCCTGGGTGGAAAAGCTTCAGGTTTCCACTTTCAATCATACGGCAAAGGTCAGACACCTTAAAACCGCCTTCAAACCAATCTAAAAGTCCTGAGAAAACCTTTCCAGGAGTAGTAAATCCAACTCCTATTCCTTCGCTGTAAGTAATCTGCAGGTCAGTTTTAGCAGCCAGCAGGAAGAATATGTCAGCATAACTGCTTGCTGAAGGATAGACCACTTCGACTTCATCCAATGTGGTTTTTTCTGCGCATATCTTCCGCATTATCTCCCTGCATTCATTTACCTTTCCTACAGCGTGGAAAAGATCTATTGTATTGTCCTTAAAAGGTGCAGGAGATTTATACGGAGCAAAAAGCCAGGGCATGCGCTCCAGATCAGAGGATACGTCCTTAAAATCTTGAGAAGAAGGTGTTGAAATATCTTTTTCACCCTGCACCCATAGACGCTGCGGCCGTCTTACCCCGTAAAACATATCCTGCGGTAGTAAGACAAGCCTCTCCCCTGCTATTTTTTTAATAAAATTCTTTTCCACCTGGGATAGTGGCAAATCCTTAAAACAGAGAAAATACTTTTTATCATCTATTTTATTTTCTATTTGATTTACTGCCAGAGAAAATAGCCCGGGCCGGTCAATTAGTTTTTTCTTTTTAAGCTCCCCCTCATAAGCCTGTAAAAGCTGTTTTACTTCATTCCCTTTCCTGGGGTTAATAAAAAACTCAGGATTAAGCTCTTCACTTTTGATTCCCACCATACGCAGAGAATTAACAGCCCTGTAAATGGCATTTATCACTCCTAAAGAAGGAGTAAGCTTGCCAAAGTATTCCAGCTTTCCGGAATTTTTTAATCTGCGAAAAATCCTGTCAACCAGGATTGTGGAAGAAGAGGCATTTATCTGTTTTATTCCGCTTTGGGAAAGCTTATATCCTGCAACCTGTTGGGCAAGAGATGCAGAATTAACAAAGCGCAGATTGATCCAGGAATGACCTGCTTTAGCCAACCGCTCCCCTATCTGATGGCCGACTTGGTAAGATGGGACTATAAAGATTTTTTCATCCAGGAGATGACGGCCGCAAAATTCTGCCAGAAATGCATCACTAACATTTAAGCCCATCAAATCTTCCAGACTTGCCTGAGCCTCTCCCCCGGCTCCTGCTTTTGAGTTTTTAGGACAATTTTTTGGAGTTCTATGAGGATTTTTATTTTTTCTTCAATCGGCAGTTTGGCCTGTTCTTTATGAAAGTCCTTTTTAGATGTAAATATTTTGGCCGCATAATCTGCAGCCGATTCTTTTATTTTATTTGGCTTATCTTTCATAAAATTTCTTTATAAAATCATTATAAGCTGTAATCAATCCATGAGCAGTCAATATTTTTTTTAAAACATCAGCCGATATTTCAGCTTCATCGCTCATTTTTATTATTCTTTCCCTGTCTTTTGCCCTGTTAGTATCCAGCATAATAGCCATCAGATATTCAGGCTTCAGCACAAACGTGCTTATACCTTCGTATTTTTTTCTTACAGCTTTAAGCACAGCTTCTTTTACCAGCTCATTGTAAACCGGGATGAATTGTACAGGAATACCTTCAATAACTATGTGCTCCTTGACTAATTTGTATTTCTTTTCCCTCAACCAATCATATAAAGGAGAGAGACTCAATAAGACCTCCTCACTTTCAGGTAAAACAACAAAGATATCAAGATCAAAGGTTGCTATCGGTTCAATATAGAATAAAGATGCGATTCCACCCCCAATAGCATATTTCTTAAACAGGCCTTCCTTATGCATTCGGTCGATGATCTGCAGTGTCTTTTTCATCTTAATTTGGAATTTATGATTTAATTCTACAACATCCCCTCAACCAATGCGAGAATAGTCTTACAAAAAACTTCCTTTCCAGGCACGAAAGTAACCTCCGCCACAAAAGCCTCCCCGAAATTAACCTGGACTATTCATAAAAAAATGGCGATATTTTTATGAATAGTTCAGGTTATCCAGAAGTTGCTCGAAACGACTCGAGACCATTGTTTTTCTGCGTGGGTCGGCAATCTTTCGGGTCATATAGCGCGCCCGCTTGATGCTGAATTGGGTTGGGAACTCAATCTCAGGGAGGGCTGCGAACAGCCGGGATCTCGCTTGGCTGAGATAGAGGATGTCCAGCAAAGCTTTTTCCGGTAAGGCCATCCTTACGCGTCGCTCACCTTTCTCTTCATATCCGAAGAAAAAGCTGCCTGTAATATGGTGAACCGAAATCGTTGCTACTGGAGTCTCATAAACTCTTGTCCTCGCCAAAGAGACACAGTATATAACCTCAGGAATCTGTGAGATCATGTCGTTGTAGTAAAGAGCACTTTGCAGAGACACATAACTTGGGAAAGGAGCTGTTATATGCGGGATAAGTTCCAATGGATCAAATCCAGCATCAGCCAATGTCCAAAGCCCTCTATTGTTAAATAAAATGAATTTGGCGGAGCTATTTTAGAGAATTATATAATCCTGCTTCATATAAATTAATTATTTGTAATTTCTTTATCCTTAAACTTAAGGACTTCAATATTTGTCAGTTCATCTTTTCCATCACGACCTTCAACAGAGTCAGTTACCGTATATTTGTTTTCAGTTTTTTCAACTTTATATTCCGTATAATCTCCGCTAAATACTGCAGTATCAGTTCCTTCCCCGCCATTTAAAGTGTCATTTCCCTTACCACCGGTAATAATATTATCCCCATCATTTCCAGTCAGCGTGTTATCCTGAGAGTTGCCTAAAATATTTGTATTTTTCTTTCCGGTTAAGGTTATATTGACAAGGTATTGTGATTTAAAAGTATATTCAGTCTCTTTTTTAAGTACTGTTGAAAATGTACCTTCAAAGGAGGGATCAATATAGGCATTATAGGTTAAATATTTTGGCCACCATTTTTCTACAAGGTCATAAAGAAGAGGGTCGCCTTCTTTCATCTCCGCCTTTGTATGAAAAGGGTATTCATCTCCAAAGGATTTCCCGTCACCCTGAGGATTATGCTCCCATAAGCCGAAATAAAGATCAAAACCTGTAATAATATATTCATGCGGCGCAAGACGGCCGTAAAAATATCTTTTTTCCTCAACTGCAATCTTTTCAGCTTCTGCTATTTCTTTATGATAAGCGGGAACTACATGCTGCATCCCTTTGCCATGAACAAGATGAAATATTTCCTCATAGGAAGCATCTCTAGTAAATCTTTCCCCGGGCTTTCCTTTATTATTGATATATTCATAACAACCTTCAACCGGAGATTCTGTAGCATAAAGGTCCTGAGTGGCTAATTCTGTTTTATCAATAATGTCATATAATGCAAATGCCTTAAGCTGAGTGTCTGTGTAACAGAGAGTTGCTCTTACATCACCCATTCTGTTAGCAACCCCGGATTTATCTTCACCATACTGAGTACCGGGAACATCTGTTAGATGATATTTCAATATCTCTCTTGCTCTGGCAACCTGGAGATCACTTACGCCTGATTGGCCAAAAATATGAATGGGTTTGCCATTAGGAGCCACAACCTTTGTGTATTTGGAAAACAGACCGTTTAATGTTTTTCCGAGATCTTCAGGCAGAGTAACGACTCCGAATTCTGAATTTGAGATGTCAATATTATCCAAAACGTCATAATTAACATCAGGCTCATCAGGGACATCATATTTTATTTTGGCGAGTTCCTTTTGCATTTCCGCTTCTCTTTCAGATTGTTCGTCCTGTGTTGCACAAGATAGGGAAAATAAGACAAAAACAACGGTTACAATTACTATTGATTTTTTCATGCGTCCTCCTTTTATATTTCGTAAAGTTTTTTTAGCATAACAAAACTAATTTATATTCTAAAGGAATTTTATTTGGAATCCCAAGGAATTGTTTCTTGGAAGCATTCCCTCACGTTCATTACCATACTGCCAATCATTTAATCCTCCTATTTTGCAATGAGTCGAATCAAGGCCCCTTTTTGCCGGAATTGCGATTGCATGTAACCGCTGCTGGGCAAATCGATTTGAATATGCAGGATAGATTTTTTTCCATCCGACTCAACAGCATATCCGATCATTCTATGTTTTATTGATTTTCCATCCCCAGTTACATCAGAAATGCTTATTTTTTTGATTATATCCCAGCCTTCTGGTAAACCAAAAACTAAAAGAGCACGGTCATTAAACTGCCTTGTTTTTGACATATCAGATTGATATGTGTCGGTATAACTCGATTTTAAAATCGGATTTACAAGTGTCGCAACAATCTCCAGTTCTTCCTCTTTTTTACTGATTTTCAGATCAAATGGGGGGGGTGCAAATGCCTTGACCGGCACATAAGCAGGGTCTCCAAAAAGCACCCGGGATGCTGTTCCCTTTAACATAATTTCTTTCGGGCTCCAGTTAAATATCATCCCGTCAACAAGGGTCTCAAAATAAGGCAGCTTTCCGCCATTTCCAAGTACTACGCCGTCATAGGTGTGCTTAATAATCTCACCCAGAGAAGCGCCATAAGCTGCCATATACTCCATTTCCTGATAAACAGGGATACCGTGGTCTGGATGTAAGGAAGCAAAATAGGCGATTACATTATTGGTTAAGATACTCAGGCAAAAAGATTTACTTGCATCCACTTTTTGTTCCTTCAGCTTTCCTGATCTCATATTGAACCAGGTAGAAGTAACTCCTGTATAACAGGCACCGTTAAAAGCAATGCAGGGAGAAAGCTTAAGCTTTTGCGCAAAGGGACCATTTAAACTGTCAACCACACGGTCAGGGTAGCCATGCCCGCCCCAGTGGATAATACCGGCCCCATCCATACTGCTAAGGCGTTCTTTTGTAAATCCCCGAGTGCCGTGAGAGATAGTTTCCAGGGAGAACCTTTCGGAAAAAACGGGTATCATAAAGCTGCCACGGTTCTGATAAAAAGCACTGGGCTGAGCCTGCATATTAGGGCCGAGGTTATCAATCATTTTACCGGCAAGTTTTAGTTTTCCTGAGGCTGCAGCCTTGATTCTTTTCATAAAAGCGGTTGCAGCTTCAGCATTTCTCCCGGTGATAAATCCGTAACAAAGATCAACAAAAGGGTCATTATCAATTTCGGAAGCCATTTTCAGCCATTTCCAGGCAAAGTTGACATCAATTTCCTCAGGAGTCATAAATAGCAAGGCATAACGTGGCTGCAGTTTATGTAATTTTGCTTTTACATCCTTAAGATCGGTTGGAGAAAATACGAGCTTATCCGCCTCAGGATGAATCTCTTTTGAAATGGCAATCGCCTGGGTATATGCATCATCTGCTTTTTTGGATGCGATGATAACATAACCACCAGAAGTATCCATTGTGCTATTTACGAGCTCTAAGGGAGCGCTATGCCTTAAAAGCGGGACTATTCCGAAGATAATCGCAGCAGAAATCCCGGCAGCACCGCCGCATATACCAACAATCAAACCGATTTTAGATCTCATGGCTTTCACAGATAGCATTAGCATATCAAAACTTAATTATATTCTAAAGGTATTTTATTAGGAACTTTTTTCCTCACGAATGCGTATTAAATATGTAATGGTATAAATCCGAGGTGAATTATGAAAAAATGGATTTGGAGAATTTTAGCTATAGTATTTGTGGTAATTTTCTTAGTTTTTCTCTTCTCCGGCAAAAAAAATGAAGAAACCTTAAATTTCGTGGAAGTCACAAAGGGAACCATCAGTGAAAAGGCTCTGGCTGTGGGAACGATCGAGCCGGAACAAGAGATCAAGGTCAAATCGAACATTTCGGGCATAGTCTCAGAAGTTATGTTCAAAGTCGGGGACTCAGTCCAGCAAGGAAAAACGTTATTTAAGATCTCCCCTAACCCAACCCCGGTAGAGTACGTTGATACAAGGCGAAACATGGAAATGGCTCAAATTTCTTTGGATAAACTCCGGGCAGACCGGGATAGAAATCTTAAGCTTTTTAAGGAATCGCTCATATCCCGTTCTGATATGGAAGCCAGTGAATCGATTTACAATGAAGGCAGCTTAAGATTTAAAATCGCCCAGGATAAATTCAGGCTTATGGAAAAAGGCCGCATTCAGCTGAGCAACCGCAGAATTGATTCCACTGTAAAAGCTCCTACCAATGGTATGATCCTTTCCCAAAATGTTTTCCAAGGAGACCCGGTTGTCCCCCTGACCAATTTCCAACCGGGAACTGAACTCTGTTCTTTAGCTGACATGGGAATGCTGCTTTTTAAGGGCACAGTAGATGAAATAGATGTCGGAAAAATCCTGGTCGGTATGGATGCGGACATTCAAATAGGAGCTTTGCCTGAGAGTAATATCCTGGGCAAGGTGGAAAGGATATTTCCCAAAGCAAAAAAAGATGGCAACGCCACTCTCTTTGACATTGAAATCCTCATCTCCGATGACGGCGGGCAGCTACTTAGGGCTGGCTATTCTGCCACAGCCACAATTACTGTCCAGTCCAGAGAGAACATCTTGATACTTCCTGAACGCCTGGTACTATTTGAAAACGGCAAGAAATATGTAGAAGTGGAAAATGGCGAAGAGATTGAAAAAAGAGAGGTTCAGACCGGTCTTTCTGACGGGTTGAGCATAGAAATCACCAGCGGCTTGACAGAAGGTGAAAAGGTTGTAGAAAGACCTCCCCGCGAAATCACATGATCGCTATTTTTTTTCGAAACCTTGCCCGCGACTTAACGCGCCAGCCTATGCGGACAATCCTCACTCTTTCCGGGGTTATTTGGGGAACTTTTTCAGTCATCCTTTTAATTGCCTTGGGGGAATCAGTAGGAAAAGCTCAGAGAAAACGCTTTCACGGCATGGGTGAAGGGATCGTACTTATGTTTCCCTCGCAGACCACTCTTCCATACAAAGGATTTCAGAAAGGCAAACCCATCCGGATTACTCCTGAGCAGGTAGAAAACATCCCCGATAAAGTTTCAGACATTGAAATTATAAGCCCGGAGTTTGTGAGAAGCTGTAGGATGAGGTATGAAAGGCAAGAGTTTCTTAATACTGTGCGGGGGATCAACCCCCCTTTCGCGCGAATGCGCAACATTATACCGGCAAAGGGACGTTTTATAAATCCATTAGACATGAAAGAGAGAAGGAGGGTATGCCTTATCGGTGATGTCTTAGCTACAGATCTTTTCACCACCATAGATCCCCTGGGTAAAAGTATCTTTATCGAAGGAGTCCCCTTCACTGTGATCGGAGTAATGGCGAAAAAACTTCAAAACTCGAATTACAATGGTAATCGAGACGAAAGATGTGCCTTTATCCCCTGGACCACTTACAGCGCCCTCTATGGAGACAAATATGTTTCTAACATCATCTTCCGCCCTTTGGATTTTAATCGGAGTGCTGAAGTGACCCAGGAAATCAAAAATCACCTGTCCAAGCTTATCGGTTTCGATCCTCAGGATCCGGATGCGATCGCTGTTTGGGATACGCTTGAGATGGAAAAAAGTTTCCAGACTTTTTTCATGGCCTTCAATGTATTCCTGGGGATTATTGGCTCCTTTACTTTGCTTGTGGGAGGTGTGGGAGTCGCATCTATCATGATGGTTGTGGTAGAAGAACGAGGCCGGGAGATCGGAGTTAAACTGGCCGTGGGTGCCCGCCGGCGCACAATTTTGTTTCAGTTTTTCAGCGAATCACTCACTATTATGTTAATTGGCGGGCTTATCGGCTTTGCTTTTTCCGGAGTCGTAGTAAGGTTAGTCCAATCAATGCCAGAGACTGTCACCGAGTTTGTCGGAACTCCCCAAATCAGTCCCTTGGTCGCTGTCTCATCTATATCAATTCTTTTGCTCATCGGGACTATTGCAGGTTATATTCCTGCCAGAAATGCTGCCTCGACAAATCCGATCGCCGCCTTGAGGAAATAAAATGAATCTTACATTGCTGCGCTTCTTTTCGAATGAATTCAAGAAACGACGCAAGAAGTCTGCTCTGATCACATTTGCTCTTTTCTGGGGCTCTCTCTCGATTCTTATGCTTCTTGCTTTCGGGAAGGGAATGTCTGCTCAGTTCCGCATAAGTTTCAGCGGCTTAGGACAAGATCTGATCATGATTTCCGGAGGCCAAACTTCAAAACTATATCAAGGGCTTCCCAAAGGAAGGCGAATTCGCCTCTACCCAGGTGATATCCAGTATCTAAAGGAAAGAATTCCCGAAATATCCTTGATCGCTCCTGAATCTTATAACAATTGGCCGGTATCTGCAAACCGAAAAGAGATCAACCGGACGATTCATGGAACAACCTCTGAGTTCGCCCAGATGCGGACTCAGATTCCTCAAATGGGAGGCCGTTTTATAAATGCTTCAGATGTGAAGAATGGCCGCAAATTGGCTTTTATCGGTTGGAAAGTAGGAACCGACCTCTTTGGCACTGTGAATCCCGTAGGTCAAAAGATCGTTATAAATCGTGTCCCTTTTACTGTTATTGGCGTGCTGAAAAAAAAGCTCCAGGATTCCATGTATCAGGGGCCGGATGCAGACCAGATCTACCTCCCCTACTCGGCCTTCACCCAGATCGACAGCCAGCTCCATGTCGACCACATCCACATCCAGCCCAGGGAGACCCGGTTATCTACGCTTATCGAGGAACGAGTGCAGACTCTACTTGGTAAAAAATACCGTTTTGACCCCACCGACCGCTATGCTATTAATATCTGGAATACGATCGATGACGCTAAAGAAGTCGGAGCCATATTTATGGGCATAGAAGTATTCCTCGGCATAATGGGTGCTTTGACCCTGCTTATCGGAGCTGTGGGTGTGACTAATTTGATGTATGCTGTTATCAGAGAAAGAAAACAGGAGATCGGCATTAAGATGGCTCTTGGCGCTAAGCGCCGGGTGATTATCCAACAGTTTATTCTGGAAACACTTTTTATATTTTTAAAAGGGACTTTCTGGGGCCTTGTAACGGCTTTTAACATCATACATCTGGTTCGGCTTGTCCCGATCAATTATGAGGGATTTGGCATCGAAGGATATCTTTTGCGTCCGGTTTTTTCATTCGATACATTCCTCATTTTTATTGTTATTGTGGGGACATTGGTATTTATGTCAGGCATTTTCCCGGCTGTGCGTGCATCCCGGCTCAATCCCATTGATTCTCTTCGGTATGAATAGAGGTGATACTATGATCAAATTCAATAAAATCAAAAAGATTTATCATATGGGTACTCAAACGCTTGAAGCCCTGAGCGGCGTATCTTTGCAAATTGCTGCCGGAGAATTTGTAACCGTCATGGGTCCTTCCGGCTCAGGCAAGTCGACGCTTATGAACATTATCGGCTGTCTGGATACTCCTACCGAGGGGGAGTATTTCCTGAAAGGTAAAAACGTAACAGGCCTTACCTTTGATCAACTTGCCTCTATCCGTAACAAAATGATGGGCTTTGTCTTCCAGAATTTCAACCTCCTCCCCTATGCCACTGCCTGGGAAAATGTAGAACTCCCTATGCTCTTTAACGGAAAAAACAGCAGAAATCGAAAAGAACGTATTACTGAACTATTAAACGAAGTAGGACTTTTAAAGTGGAAAGAACACCGGCCCTCAGAGCTTTCCGGAGGTCAGCAGCAGCGTATCGCTTTGGCGCGGGCCTTGGCCAATGATCCTCCCATTATCCTGGCTGATGAACCCACCGGAAATCTGGATTCTAAAAGCGGCGTAGAGATAATGGCACTTCTCAGCAGGCTTTGGAAGAAAGGACGTACAATCATTATGGTTACCCACGATGAACGCTTATCCAGCCATTCCCAGCGCATCATCCATCTCTTTGACGGCCGGGAAGCAGATAAGTAACCTGAACTATTCATAAAAAAATTGCGATGTTATTATTATTAATTTCTTTTTCAAGATGTACAAGATTTTTTTGAAAATGATTATTTTAAAGATTTTCCAGTTATAATTTTCATTTTAATCGCAATTTTTTTACCTTTCAGGCGAGCCGATCTCACCGCATCTACTTCGTTACAGGGATTCGCGGTGGAGTCCACAGCTTCATACCCTGTGCCTCGTATCTACGGCAAGCTCGACTCGTGAATAATCCAGGTTAAATAGGGTAAGAGCCGCTGGCCCACAACATACCCCTTTTTGTAATTTCCTGAGCTTCATGTACCTCAAAATCTTTTGCACTATGTCCCAAAGAGGAATAAAACACTCTTCCTTTTCCATACATTTTTTTCCAGACAACCGGCATAACAACACCTTTGATCCAAGGAGCATGCTCACCACTAAAAGTAGTTGTTGCTAAAACCTTATTTATGGGGTCAACATGCATGTAATACTGCTCGGAACGCATTTTAAAATCTGAAAGTCCCTTGGTAATCGGGTCATCATGGTCAATAATATTAACTTTATAGTCTACTTCACCCCCGGGATGAGCTACCCACTGCCCCCCTACCATAAACTGATATTCAGGACTATTTCTAAACGAATCAGCCAAACCCCCGTGCCAGCCGGCAAGACCAACCCCGTTTCTCACTGCATTACAAAGGCCTCTTAGCCGCGGGTTCTCTTCTTCATCTTGGCTCATGGTGACTACTTGCACAATAAGGTCCTTTGAGCTCAAGTTTTTTTCATCAAGATAGGAGTCTAATGTGTTTGATATTTCCACATCAAAACCCTGTTCTTCCAGCCAGGGAGCAAAAATATCTACACATTGTTTCGGTTCATGGCCTTCCCATCCGCCCCAGACCATTAGTACTGATTTTTTGGATTTTTCTTTCGTATCGGCAAAAAGACCCTTACCGGCAAACGGCAAAACCGCTCCTGCTAAAACCGATTTCTTAATAAAATCACGCCTGTTAAATTGATCCATTCCCATATTGTTCTCCTTCTTTTTTATAATAAATTATGAGCTGAAATAAAACAAGGAAAACAAACTGGATACTGGTAAGTCCCTCGTTTTATTCTATCGCTTTATTACTCTTCCGGAGCTTGATGTGCTTTGATCTATGCGGGGATTTCCCGAATAATAGAGATTCCCACTGCTGCTAATCCGGACATAAAGGTAATCCTCAACCCGCAGATATGCATCTCCGCTGCTGCTAATACGAACACGGGCTTCTCTGCTTTCAAGGCTTCTGGCCTGATAGTCTCCGGAACTGCTGATAGAGACATCCTGCTTCTCTACATTTCCCCCGTCTATATCAAGATCTCCACTGCTTGAGATATTAACGTCTATTGTATTAGCCTGCAGCTCCGTGATAAAAATATCTCCTGAACTGCTGATGCTAACATCTAAGGATTTAACATCCAGCTCACCTGTTATTAAATCTCCGGAACTACTTACGCTAAATTTCAGCCTGTTTGTTTTTAAATCCGGAGCTTCGATATCCCCGCTGCTTGATATCTTTATACTATCCAATTCCCTAACAGTCAGATAATAGCTTACCTTTTTTCTCGGCCGTATATTTATATTCCTGCGTGTATCTATGGTCAGAACGCCGTTTCTTACATCTGTTTCAAAATATTCAAGAAGATTATCTTCAGCTTTGATTAAAAGTTTTTCCTCCTGCCCCAGCTCAATGTAAAGCTTGCCTAAAGTTGCCAGTTTTACACCTGAAACACCGCTTATATTCCGGATTTCTTCGTCCATATGTCCTGAACCGCGCACTCTCTCCCCGATTAAATCTTCACAATCAGAACCCGAACCAAATACAAATAAAGCCAGAACAGCAAACAGTAATATTTTTTTCTTCATCTTAATTTCTCTCCTTTTGTAGAATTAGATACATCTTTAATATATAAGACGTAAAAAATGGATAAATGGTTCACCATCCCCTTCACATCGTCATATAAAAAAAGGATGAAAATAATCACTTACATTAAGGTTGGTAGTTTTTATCAGTGAGCTAGTCACTCCCCTCTTATCTTGTTATTGACAATTTTGGGAATAATTCAGAAAATCCGTTTGTCTAATTAAAGAGTTTTCGGATCAATGAGATAAAGGAAGGGATTATAAATATGAAATCAAAAACATCTATTTTTCTTATAATAACATGGCTTTCCGCCTCGACGATTCTTCTCTCCCAGGGCAAACCATCTTCCCCTGATGCCCATCCAGTAAATACAGGATTGATCAGCAAGACAGAACAAGCCTTTAAGGGCTACACTCTGTTTTCGCCTATCGCCGCAACTTCAACCTATCTTATCGACCTGGACGGCCGGCTGGTTCACTCATGGGAATGCGATTATGAACCTGGTCAGGCCGTTTATCTTCTGGAAAACGGACATCTTCTGCGAACAGCCTTTGCTGGTCCAGGATCAAATCCAACTTTTCACGGCGGTGGTTCAGGAGGACAAATCCAGGAATTTTCCTGGGAGGGAGATTTGCTCTGGGATTTCAGATATAACAATAAAAAACATATGCTCCACCATGATATCGAAAGGCTGCCCAATGGAAACATTTTAATGATTGCCTGGGAACACAAAACCAATAAACAAGCTGTGGCTGCCGGAAGGAATCGCGAAACCGTAGGAGACTTAGGTCTCTGGCCTGATTCTGTTATCGAAGTGAAACCCGCAGTAAAAACAAAGGGACAGTATCTCCTTGAAGCAGGCGCAAGCTTTGGACCTGAGAATCCAACCTGGATTTATGGGGCTTCAGATAAACCGGATTTTTACTCAGGCCACATTTCCGGAGCACAACGTCTGACCAATGGGAACACCCTGATCTGTTCCGGTGAGAATGGAACCCTTTTTGAAATAACCCGGAATGGGGAAACTGTCTGGAAATATGCCAATCCTATTAAATTATTGCCACGCCCTCCAGCGGCTGGAGTAAAACCCTCCTTCCCTATGCCCCCACCTGGTAAAAAGAAGATGTCGGGTGTTCCAGATATGCCGAGTCCCCAAAACTCCATATTCAGAGTAATCCGCTATGCATCAAGCTATAAAGGACTCGAAGGAAAAGACCTTACACCAAAGGGGTCTATGGAGAAAGAAGATGCCGCTCCCCCTTTGCAAAAGGCTATATCTTAACGGCTGAGCATTGTCTTTTAAATAGAATTACCCCGACTAGCTCACCTACTTTTACTTAAAATCTTTTTAACATATACTTCCGAGTTGCTGTGATCAATCGTAATCTCAAAATTTGATTCTTTGAAAATTTCCACCATACGGTGATTGGTGGTGCTTGTCTGGGCTACAACTTCCTTAATTCCCCACTCTTTGGCTATCTTCAGACAGTAATCTGTAAGAATCTTTCCCAGTCCCTGATTCTGCCAGGGATCAGCGATCAGAACTGCATATTCTGCATTCTTTACATCTGGATCAGCAATCAGTCTTCCTACACCTATAAGCCGGCGTTTCTGTTTATCTTTCTTCTCTGCAACAATAGCAATCTCTCGGGCATAGTCAATATAACAGTAACGAATTGCTTCCTTATGATATTTCCAGCCGGTATAGAGTGATTGAAAGCGGGCATAAATCGATTCCGGAGAACATGAGGCTAGCATGTCCATCCAGATTGGTTCATCTTCCGGTTTAATAGGCCGCAGTATAATAGATGATTTATCACGTAATTTTACACTTTTAATATATTCTTCCGGATAGGGACGCAGCATAAGATGGCTATAAGGTTTGAGGGATTTATCTAAGATTTTTCTGTCAATTACCATGCGTGCATCCAAAGCAATGACATCTTTTTCATAAACTAACAGAGGGTTAATATCGAGCTCTTTAATCTCCGGATAGTCTGCTGCCAGGTAAGAGAGGCGAATTAACATTTCAATAAGCCGCTCGATGTTAACAGCAGGTACCCCGCGATAGCCGGTTAAAAGCGGCCAGATTTTCAGAGATTCCAGCAAACTTCTGGCAAGACGTTCGTTTAATGGGGGGAAGCCTAAACAGCGGTCTTTAAAAAATTCAGCCTGAATACCCCCTATGCCAACCATCATGACTGTACCGAACACTCTGTCTTTTTTGATTCCCAGGATCAGCTCAACTGCATTTTTTTCCTGTATCATAGGCTGAACCGTTACCCCATTAATGGCTGCTTTTGGATGGGATTTACAGGCTTTTTTTATAATATCTGCATATCCCCTTTTGACCATGGCTTCATCTTTCAGATTAAGGGCTACACCCCCCACATCAGTCTTATGAGTGATATTAGGTGAATCTATTTTTAGAACCACTGGAAATCCCATCTTTCGAGCTTGCTTTAAAGCCTCACTTTCATTCGAAACCGGAATCGGCGTTGTAACAGGCATGCCGTACGCTTGGATAAGATGTTTTGATAACTCTTCAGAGAGAATATTGATGTCATCTGGTATGATTTTAAAAAAATCATTTCTTATCTGTTCCCGGTCTACTTTAAATTCTACGGGAATATACTTAGGCGTTTCATAGAGAATTTCAAGGTTTCTGGAATATTCAACCAGGATCATAAAGGCCCGTACTGCTTTATCAGGAGTATCATATACCGGTATACAGGCATCACTCAAAATCTGATAGCTTTCCCTCATGCTTTTACCCCCCATCCAGGAAGCTAAAATCGGTTTCTTGGCCTTTTCCGCACATTGTACTACTGCTCTTGCTGTTCCCGAAGGATTGGTCATAGCCTGGGGTGTAAGGATTAAAAGCACTCCATCTACCCCGGAATCCTGCAGGATGATATCCGTCACTTTTGAGATTCTTTTAGGCCTTGCGTCACCCAGTACATCCACTGGATTACCATGGGACCAAAAGGAGGGTAATTTAAGATTCAGTTTCTCTAATGTTTCCTCTGACATCTCAGCAAGTACACCATTGTTTTCAATCAGGGCATCAGTAGCAATAACTCCCGGTCCTCCTGCATTAGTAATTATACAGAGCCTGGGACCTTTGGGAGTTTTTTTACAGCCCATCATTTCCGTATAATCAAATATCTCTCCGATCTCACTTATCCGGGAAATACCCATACGCTGAAAGGCGGCATCGTAGATGCTGTCTTCGGTTGCCATGGCTCCGGTATGAGATGCTGCTACTTCCGCGGATGCTTTGAACTTTCCTGATTTGTATACAATAATCGGTTTTGCGCGGGCATAGGCTCGTGCGGCTGTCATAAAAGAGCGCACTCTGTTAATTGATTCTATATAAAGTATTATAGAGTGAGTATCTTCATCCTCACCAAAATAGTCAATCAGATCTCCAAAATCAACATCGAGGGTGTTCCCAATTGAGACAAAGTAAGAAAATCCGATATTCTTGTCCAGAGCCCAATCCAGTACAGAGGCACACAAGGCGCCGGATTGAGAAATAAATGCAATGTTCCCCTTCTTAGGGAGTCCTGTTGCAAAACTTGCATTCAGCTTCAACCCGGGTATTATGATTCCGAGGCAATTTGGCCCAATAATGCGCATATCTGGAAATCGCTGGAGCTCTGTGTAGATCTGTTCTTCTAACTTTTCCCCTTTTTCCCCTATTTCTTTAAACCCGGCTGAGATAATGATCAATCCTTTAATATCGGCCTCTCCGCACTGACGGACTAATTCTGGAACCTGTTGGGACGGAGAACATATGATTCCCAGGTCCGCCTGTTTTGGAATATCCTTCAGTTGAGCATAACACTGGATACCCTGGACTGCTTCAAAATCAAGATTGACCGGATACACAACTCCCTGAAAACCCCCTGTTACCAGGTTTCTTAATATTTTCCCCCCCACACTTTTCGGGTTGGAAGTAACACCAATAAGAGCTATGCGTTTTGGTTTAAAAATTTTATCAAGTTTATGAACATCCATGCCTCTATTATACTGATTATTTTAAAGAGATTGTAATATTTTATTTTAATTTCTTCCTAATACCCTCAATGTTTTAGCAACACTTCCCACTGCTAATATGTAAGCTGCTTCTCTCATAGACACTTTATAATCCTTCATGGTTTTTATAACTTCCCAGAACGCATCTTTCATTTTCTTTTCAGATTTAGCAAGCACTTCTTCTTCAGAAAAGAAATACCTCTGCAGGTTCTGAACCCATTCCAGATAAGAAACCATTACTCCTCCTGCATTTGCCAGGATATCAGGGATAACAAAAGTTTCTTTTTCTTTTAATATTTCGTCTGCGTCTACTGTAGTAGGACCATTAGCACCTTCTAGAATAATTTTCGCCTTTATATCATCTGCATTATTTTTATTTATCTGTCCTTCAACCGCTGCTGGAATAAGAATATCACAGGGTAAACTGATAAGTCCCTCATTATCAATAGGTACCGTTTCAGGAAAATTGACAATAGAACCATTTTTACTAACATGCTCTTTAAGCACAAAAGGATTAATTCCTTTTTCACTATAAATTCCACCGTAAATATCTGTTACAGCAATTATTTTACATCCTGCTTTATGAACACGTTTTGCAATGGATGAACCCACATTCCCAAAACCTAATAGTACAACTTTTTTATCAGCCAGGGGAAAATCCAAATATTTTGATGCCTCTCTTAACATATAAAATAAACCGGTGCCGGTAGCTTCTTCTCTTCCTAAAGAACCTCCCAGAAAAACAGGCTTTCCTGTAACCACAGCTGGTTCTATATGTCCGTTTTGATTATATGCGTCTGCAATCCATGCCATAGTCTGAGAATTTGTAAACATATCAGGTGCAGGTATATCTTTATAAGGGCCTATTATATCCCTTATAGCATTGATATACTGCTTGGTTAATTTTTTTAATTCGTTTTCAGACATTTTTGTAGGATCGCAAATCACAGCTCCTTTTCCCCCGCCAAATGGAATATTTATTACAGCACTCTTCCACGTCATCCAAGAAGCTAGAGCTTTACATTCACTCAAAGAAGCATCCGGGCTGTAACGTATTCCACCTTTTGAAGGGCCTCTTATAGTAGAGTGCTGGACCCTGAATCCGGTAAACGTTTCCGCGGTTCCATTATCTAGAGAAATAGGGATGTGAACAATAAGTTCTCTTTCAGGGTATTTTAGCCTTTGATAAATCCATGGTTCCAAATCCAAATAATCAGCCGCATTCTCAAATTGAAGGGTAGCTTCTATAAAAGGATCATAGTCTCCTTCCTTTTTTTTAATAACAGTTTCAATATAGTGTATTTTTGCTTGCTGTGCCATTTTTACCTCCCTATTCCTTTAACTAAAAATTTTAATATTTTGTCATATCCTGATTTTTGAAACTGCAGAATAGGAATTTTTTTATCTTTATAATAAATAAATTTTTGGTCTAATCTTACTTTTTTCCATTCTGGTTTTTCATCCTTTTTTTCTAAAATTGCTTCCATGTCAGGCCATGGAATTATCTCTACCTCCTGTTTTTCAAAACTTTCTTCTTTTTCTTTCTTTCTAACTGATGCGCCATTAATATTATTCATGATGACCTCCATTTTATTACGCCAACATTAAATGCAATGTACGTGCCAAATTTTAAGTCCTTATATATCAATAGCTTAGATATTTCGCATGATAATATCATAGCATTTTGCTATACTGCAATTTGCAATAATAGTATTTTTAGGAAGGATTAATGCTTATTTTTCCCAGGATTTTATTTTTCTGAAAAGTGAAGTGGGGTGAATTCCTAATATTTCTGCGGCTTTAGTTTTATTATTATCAGTATATTCAAGCACTTCATGTATGTACTGTTTCTCAAGTTTTTCTAAAGTTATTGGATTTTCTTTTTTATTTATTTGTTCAATCATACCGGTTTTTGAATATTTTTTATAATTTCTTATCTCTAAGGGGATGTGATTCAGTTTAATTTCGTCTGAAACATGAAGAGACATTATTCTCTCCATTATATTTTTTAATTCGCGTGCATTTCCGGGCCATGGGTAATTGATCATAGAAGCAGCTGCCTCAGAAGATATTTTCTTGTAAGAACGTTTTAATTCTTGATTTAGATCCTCAATAAAATGAAGAGCAAGAGGCAATATATCTTCTTTTCTTTCTCTTAATGGAGGTATTTTAATTGGAACTACATTAAGTCTATAGAATAAATCTGAACGGAATTCTTCCTTTTTAACGGCCCTTTCGAGGTCTTTGTTGGTGGCTGCTATGACTCTTATGTTAACTTTAATATTTTTACTACCACCTAATCTATTGAAAGTTTCTTCTTCTAATACTCTAAGCAGTTTTGCTTGAAGGTTAAGACTCATATCTCCTATTTCATCAAAAAAGACCGTTCCTTCATCTGCTTTTTCCAAAAGACCTAATTTTCTTTTCTTAGCATCTGTGAAAGCTCCCGCTTCATATCCAAATAATTCGCTCTCCATTAGATTCTCTGGAATAGCTGCACAATTTATCTCTACAATCGTCTTGTCTGAGCGAGGACTGTGATAGTGAATAGCCTTTGCCAAAAGTTCTTTCCCTGTTCCGCTTTCTCCCTGTAGCAGCACTGTTGTTTTTGGGGAAAGTGAGATTTTTTTGGCAATTTCCAATACTTCTGTCATTTTATTGCTTTTTGCAACCAGGTTGCCAAAATAATAATGACCTTTTTCCGACTTAAGGTGTTCTTGAATTCTTATCCGCAGATAAAGTGTTTCTAATGCACGCCGGATAGTATTTTTTAAATCGCTAATTTTAAAGGGCTTTAGAATGTAATCATAAGCACCTAATTTCATAGCTTCTACAGCCTTCTCAAGAATTTCATAGGCTGTCATCATAATTACAATTATTTCGTTTCCCCTTTCTTTTGTATTCTTTAAAACCTCTAATCCTGAAATCCCGGGAAGCATTAAATCAAGAAGTACCAAATCCGGTTTTAATTTATGTATAATTTCTAATGCTCTTTCACCTGAATCAGCTATATATATTTCATACCCTTCTTTTTCTAAAGCTTTCCTCAAATTATTAAGAGTCAGGATTTCATCATCTACAATTAGAATAGAGAAGGAAGTCATGAGATGGTCTCCTCTCTTCCTTCGGTTTTTCTTCCTTTTTGTCGTATAGGCAGAAATATGGAAAAATTAGTTCCTTTATTCAGCTTACTTTTTACGGAAATATATCCTTTGTGGTTTTTTATATAACTTACACTAATACTTAATCCCAAGCCTGTTCCCTTTGTTTTTTTTGTAGTAAAGAAAGGATCGAATATTTTCTTCATATTTTCATCAGAGATTCCTTTTCCTGTATCTGAAATATCAATTTGCACCAGCTCTTTAAACTTTACTTTGGTGGTTATTACCTTTAATTTTCCTTCGTCAGACATTGACTGGGCAGCATTTAAAAAGATGTTTATTAAAACCTGCCTTATTTGATTATGGTCAGCTGTAATATTTGGAAGTGAAGAAGAAAGTTCTTTCTCAACGTCCACTTTTCTGAATATGGGTTGATGACTGATAAATGAGATAGTTTCTTCAATTAATTTATTTATATTGACTTTAGTGAATTGGGGAGAATCCGGACGAGCAAAATTAAGAAGCCCTCTTATTGTTTCTGATATTCGATACACATTCTCCAATACTAATCCTATCTCCTGTTTTGATTTTTCATCATTAGTCTCTTCTTCTAAATTCTCTAAATAGGAAGAAATTCCTAAAAGTGGATTATTTATTTCATGAGCAGCTCCCAAAGCAAGCTGGCTTAGAGCAGAAAGTTTCTCGTATTGAGCAAGCTGTTTGCGGAGCCTTATTCTTTCTGTTACATTTTCTATTAATAAAGTGATTCCTAATAGTTTGTCTTTCTCTTCTCCTATGGGGAAAAAAGAAAAATTAATATGTTCTTCTCCGCTTTTCATGCTCACTTGCTTTTCAGTAAGATATTGAGGCTTAACTTCAGTTATGGCTTTCTGGAATGAATCTTTTATATCTTTCTGTTCCAGGCACGGTAATATGGAGAATATATCATCTCCTTTCTTAAGTCCTTCTAAATCGAATAAGTTTGTGAGCTCACTATTATAGCGAGAGATTTTACCTGATATATCCAAACCAACAACTCCCAAAGAGATGCTGTCAATAAGATTTAATATATACTCCTCTGAGTTTTTAAGATCTTTAGTTAGATTACGCAACAGTGAAGTTGTTCTTCTGGAATAAAAACCTGATATTATTATTATAAGGAGGAAAAAAGGAACGAATATATAAATGATAACCTTGTTTACTTCTTTAGCTGGAAGCAGAGCTTCTTTTAGGTCTATTTCAGACACAATATAGAAGTTTTGTCCTGGGAATTTCTTGTAAGCACATAGGACTTTATTTCCTCTGTAATCATAGTGAGTTTTTACTCCTTCATCACCTGTGTGGGGATTCTCTGCCTCCCTAAAATGTCCCTTATCAACTAGAGGCTTCCCTCCTAATCTAGATGGCGAAAGCAATGTCCCTCCTTTATTAACTAAAAAAAGTTCACTCGTTTTACCCATTCTCAAGTCAAAAAGAAGGTCATAGAAATGCTCCAGATTAATAGAAGCTGCAAGTACGCCCACTATTTTATTTTCTTTGTTCAGCAGGGGGTGAGACAGCATCATAACTGGTTCATTAAGAATATCAGAATAAAATATTCCTGAATTATACGGCTGCCCTTTTATACTTGTTTTGAAATATTCTCTATTAGAGATGTTTTCTTTGATATCTGTATTTATAGATAGAATAATATCTCCCTTAAAATCTGCAATAATTAAAAAATCATACCATTTTTTCTGATTAATCAGTGAACTTAAAAAATTTGAATATTGGGTGGACTGATCTGCATCTTGAATATTTAGCTTGGAGTAAGATTCAAGGTCTGCTTTCCTATCAATAAGAAAAGTATTTATTGTTTTTATGTTTTCATTCACAGATTCAGATAAGTGATTATAAATCTGATTCTTTATTAATGATGAGATTTCATGGTTTACAATAAAAAACAGAAGCAAAAAGGGAGTAACAAAAAACAATAGTGTCAGTAGAGTATTACGCAGGGTAAGCTTTTTATAGTAACTTTCTTGTTTTTGCCGGGCCGGCGATTTTTCTTTGGACATTATTCAATAATAAATCATATTAAATAGAAAGAATTATACTATCATTTATTTTATAAGCAAAGTATCCGAGACATCAACTTAGTTTTGTTCGTGCGTGACTATTCAAATATCTTCTGTATTGAATCTGGTAATTGATCTATCAAATGAGGAAAAGTTTCTATCAAACGCATAATGTCTGCCAGATCCTTCTGTCGCTTACTCTTGCGCCGTTGTTCATCTGAATATGCCCAAATCTTGCCCTGTAAAACATCCTCGACAATTGCAACTTTCATTTCATATCCGAGTACAGAATGAATTATCGCTCTGGCAATGAAATTCTGATACCTTGGATCAAGCTGGAGCTGTATCCTTAAGTCAGATTTATTGCTGCTTAGGTTTACACTATGGGCGAAACGTTCAATTTTAAAATAGTCTTCAACGGCATTACAGGCTGTTCCGACCTCATTTATTGCAACAACAATATCTAAGTCAAGGCTGACAACAGGCTCTGCATAGGCATTCACGGCAAGACCGCCAATTACGCAGTAGTCCACATTGGCTTTTGACAGGGCATCAAGGAATATTTGGATAATGTCTTCCTTGCCATTAGATACTGCTTTGAAGAATTCCTTTTTTGTCATTTCATATCCCATATTATCTTACAATTATCCAGATTAGATTGCAATCCACTAAGGAGAAATCCCTCACCCCATATCTCGTATTCCCCCCCCCTACTTGATTATAAGGTGCAATTTTTGATAGCATTTTAATTTTCACATAGGAGGTTATATCATGAAAAATCATATCCTTTTACATTTTTTTGGTGTAATGTGTATTATTCTTACTTTTTTATTCTGTGGACCTGCTGAAAATGTTTCACAAGCTACAGGCGGCAATTATGCTGATCTTGTCCAACTTTTTAAGGATTTTCGTGAACTGCAGAAAATAAAAATTACAGACTGGGTTCCGGATTACACCCCGGCAGCCATGGAAAAGAAGAGCCGCGGCCTTCTTGATTTTAAAAAACAGTTAAAGGCTATAGATATCCACGCTTGGCCGATAGAACAAAAAGTTGAGTATCATCTTGTCCGCGCTGAAATGAATGGCCTTGATTTTTACCAGAGAGTTTTAAAACCCTGGTCAAGAGACCCGGGATTTTATCTCCAAACGCAAGACGGGGCCGGCCCGGCCAGGGTAGCTCACCTCAACATTAATCAAATGCCTATTCCTGAGAAAGATTTGCCTAAAGTTCAAGGAAAATTAAAGGCTTTGCCTGCCATCCTCGAACAGGCAAAAACGAATTTAACAGAAGGCGCAGCTGACCTTGCTTATTCAGCTCTCCATTATATAGATACAGAAATCGCTTATCACCAGATGCTGCGAGATGCTATTGCCGACAATAACCCTCCCCTACTTAAGGATGCAGAGGCAGCTCTTACAGCCGTTAAAGAATACGGAGAGTGGCTTAAAGAAAATCAAAGCAGCATGACAGCTCCAGCAGGAGTTGGAAAAGAAAATTACAATTGGTGGATGAAAAATGTCCAGCTTATACCATATACCTGGGACCAATTGTATGACATTATCATGCGGGAGGACGATAGAGTTTTAACAACTGTGGCGCTGGAGCGGAACCGGAACAAAGACCTGCCTGAATTAAAGCCTGTCCCGACCCTCAACGAACACAACCGCCGCCGGGATGAAGCTCTTGCTTATTCTCTGAAATTTATGCAGGAGCAGGAACTTTTTGAAATGCCAGAGGGAGTCGATGTTAATGAATATCTGGGCAGAAGACCTAATATGCAAATGCAGTGGGATTACTTTTTTACAAACAAATATGTGGGCTCCGGGGAAACAGGTGAATGGCCTGGCGTAAGGGACTTTTTTCACAAAACAGCAGACCGGGAGCCTCTGCCCGAACAGACTCATGAATTTATCGGTCACTATCTCGACGGCTTACGTCATTCCCAAGATAAAAGTCCTATCCGCGGTTCCGACCGGTTTTATGCTATTGATATGATAAGAAGTGAAGGCTTAGCATTCTGGCTTGAAGAGATGATGATGCACGCCGGATATTTGGATAAACATCCCCAAAGAAGTAGAGAGATCGTCTATTATCAGGCTGCCTTCCGTACTTGCAGGGCAATCGCAGATCTTAAAATGCACAGCAATGAGTTTTCCCTCCAGGATGCTATTGACTATTGCGCAGAATGTGCCCCCAATAATTGGGCCATTCCCAATGGGCCTCATTCCTGGTATGAAATGGAGACCAACCTCCGGTACGTGGGCTGGCATATGGGGATGATTATTGGAAAGCTTGCCGTAAATCAGATGATCGCTGAAAGAGTGCGCCAGTTGGGCAATGATTTCAGTTTTAAAGACTTTTTTAAAGATTTTTTCGCTTGTGGAATGATCCCCCTCTCACTCATCAGATGGCAGATGACGGGTCTTGATGACGAAATGAAAATCCTGCTAAATTAAATGCAGAAAATCCGCTCCCCAAATTGCAAATCAAGTAAAAAATTGAGAGGCTATTACTTTCAATTCCATCAACGCGATACGAACGTTAATCCCAACTGGAGAGCATCCATCTCTTTTTCATGTTCGGTATACAGGCGTCTCATTATTTTATCAGAGTTATATCCCGCTTTTATTTCTTTAAACCTCTTAAAAGTTACTCCATATGGCTTTAATGTCTCGTTAAGGCCTATTTCAACTTTTTTATTAAGCATTTCTAAAGCTTTCTCATCAGCCATTTGAGTCATATAGTCATTCATGTTTTGAATACCCTGTTTTTTACAAATTTCCTGGGCCGCAGCCGCACACTTTATGAAGGCTTCTATGAATTGATCTTCCTCCATTTTGCCACAATTCCCTTTGGCCTCCTCAATACTCATCTGCCTGTATTCAATCGTGCAATCCGCAGGGAAAGTGATTCCAATAGCATTATTGCCCTTTGACAAGTGATAAGTACGAACTCCCTCTCCGATATATTTCCAACCTTTTTTTGCAAGTTCTTTTTTGTAAAAATCTACAATTCTGTTGTTAACACCTCTTGGATCTTCGTTATACTCTTCGCAGAGTTTTTCCCCGTACTCGTACCAGATGTACCCTTCTTTCGCCAGCATATCTTCCATCCATTTTATATCTTCCATTTGTGTTCCGGATATAAACTCTGCCCCAATATAAACAGGAATTCCAGGAAAGCCTTTGACCTCATTCTTTTCCGATATAGGCTCCGGCTCCTTTTTTGCAGCATCTGTAAGCTCCATCATCCGTTGGGCAACCTGCAGCATAACATTCCCAGCTCTATTGACATCTTTTTCACTTAATTTAGTAATATAGTTATTAAGTTCTTCTTTTGTAACACCAAATTTTTTATAAATACTATTCTCAGCTTCAGTTGCTTTTTCTACTGCCTTCATTCCCTTATATTTTTCAAATACCTGGCTCATAACAAAATTTACCTGTGCTTTTATCTCTACATACAGATCATCATTAAGTTTGATTTTCTCTTCTTTTACAACCGCAGCCTTACTATAAATAGGAAATAATATAAGGGCAATAAAGATAATTCCTATTGTGAAAATAATAATCTTTTTCACACCACCCTCCTTTTTAATGATTTAAAACATAAACATATGCTTTTTGGGGGTGCTTTGATGACTGCTCATTTCCGCTCAATATCCACCCGCTTAGCTTCTATATTATCAATAATACACCCAATAAATATATGTAGTCAATAAAAGATTCAGAGAATACTTCTCTTTGACCAATTGACAATCGATACCCTGATCTGGGAAGGGTATCCAGCGCAATGGTGCACTTTGTTGTGTGCCACCACACCCACTGTCTCATCATAGTTGTTACCACCTGTGTTTAGGTTGCGTGCGAACCTGGGAAAGTTGCTGCTTGAGACCTCGATGCGAAGGCGGTGTCCCGGGGCAAAATAGTTGCTTGTCGACATTGAACTAACAGGGAGCTTGTAGACTTTTCCTTTTTCCATAAACACTTCTTTATCATAGCCTTTTCTATAGCGTACACGCTGGATTGTCTCATCCAAATTATAAGCCCTTCCATCCGGATAAACATCCAGCAGCTTTACAGTAAAATCTGTATCTTTAACATCTGAGGATACATAAAGGGTAATCTCGATATTCCCACTTATTTCAACACCTTCCTTTAAAGGATCGGTTGAGTAAACTATGATATCATTACGGGCTTCCCTCTGCCGTTGATCAAAAGAGCCGGGTTTATAGGTACTACCCAAACAGCAAAAGCCGCCCCCAAGCATGGGTACAGGATATTCCGGATCATAGGTAAAAGCATCCGGATTGTCTTCTGGACCTGGCGTGTTTGTGGTAATTACACCGTCCCCGAAAACACTGTTGGCATTTCCCTTACTGTTTAGATACAAAGTCACCATCTCAGCACTTTGCGGCGGCCAGGTCTCGGCTGACTGCCATTTATTAAGACCCATGGTGTAATACTGAACTTTTGGTGTTTTTTTGAGGACTTCGTTATCCTCTCCCTGCAGCCAGTAGTCAAACCACTTAAGGATAAGCCCATCAGAGTTGAACCTGGCATCCCCAACCTTACGTTCACCTACAATGGTTTCTTTGTTTACCCTGCTGAAGGCACAATGACATACAGGGGCTATGACTGTAAACTGATTATTGGCAACTTCCGGATCCTTGGCGTTTTTGCTAACATAATTGACCAAAGCAAGATTTGGACTGATTGAGATATCATACCAGGATATAAACCATAAGCTGGGCACGCTAAAATCCATGTCATCATGGTATAAGCCTCCCTTATACCAGGCCGGGTCATTCGGTTTCCGCTTGATCATTTCCTCATATACGCTTTTCGGCCCCTCTAAGTTTTTAACAATATCCATCAGGGGTAAATGCCAGAGTGCTTTAGACCAGTCTACCTCCGGTATCTCAGCCGCCAGATCAAAGTATTTCGATATACCTAAAAGTTCTTCACGAGATATATCTGCCGGGAAAGTGGGCCGCCACTTATAGGTCTCGATAAAGCCATAGTCGTAAAGCCAGGCCGTCATCAGCAGTTGGTGAACGCCGCCGCGATACCAGTTTCCTTGTTCGTAAAATTCTCCCACCCGGCCAATACCTGCCCCGAATCCCATGGGCACTACAGTGGCTAAACCAGGAGGATGCAAAGCAGCCACCCCCATTTGCCACTCAGCTGAAGAGGAACACCCGATCAAGCCCACCTTGCCATTAGACCAGGGTTGCTCTGCCATCCATTTAATAGCATCGTATCCGTCAGTTGTGGGTGGCCCCAGAATGTCCCACTTCCCTTCCGAGAAATACCTGCCACGTTCGTTTTGAACCACATAGGCAAAACCGTGCTTTATGTATTTGTAAGCCGTTTGAAAGTTACGAGTACTTAATTTTCCGTCCTGCCAGGAATTGAAGTTATAGGGAGTTCTGGAAAAGATAACACCCACAGGCTTGTCTGTTTTTGGTCTGTAGACATCAGTTGCAAGCCTGACGCCATCGCGCATGGGAACCATAACTTTCTGCTCGATAATTGCAATTGATTTTAGCGAATCCAGGATGTTTTTCTGGGCTAAAACAGGTAATGTACTTAAGCAGCAAAGTACACAGATAAGCGAAATAATGAAATATTTTTTGGCTTTCATGGAATATACCTCCTTACAATAATAATCCTAAATTATTCATAAAAAATGTTGATATTAAGATACATCTCTTTTTTAATCCATATTTTACCTTGATAGTTACTGATAGACAATTAATTATTTCGTTTTTGATATAATTTATATTTATAATCAACATTTAGTGAAAAAATTCTTATCTTCGTATCGTCATATAAAAAGAAATTAAAAAAGCAAATAGTAATATATTGATTTATGGTTCCATATATGGTACCGTATAGATATGAAATGGTCAGGAAATCAAAACTTTTCAATAAAGCTAAAAATTCTCCTGATAATTTCAAATTTCAGGAATTATGTACATTAGCAGAAAATGTTGGTTTTATATTTAGCCTGACCTATTCATAAAAAAATGGCGATGTTATTATTATTATTTTCTTTTCAATGATATGCAAGATTTTTTCAAGAATGATTATTGAAACTTTTTTCTTGTTTTTATTTTTAATTTTAATCGCCATTTTTTTAC
>JAUVXM010000104.1 GCA_030603565.1 Candidatus Aminicenantota bacterium | reverse complement strand
GCCGGAATGACGAGCAGCTCTGGTTTCCGGCTTGGCCGTCATCCCGGACTCCGATCCGGGACGGAATGACGATTAGCTTTTATGGCCCTGTTTCTCCTGGTTTTATTTATCATTTACCATTTACTATTAACAGGTTTTATCTATTTACCATTTACCATTTACCATTTACTATTTACCATTTTCTAAGTACCATACATATCGGCATTTCTAATGACAGAAGATAGACTAGAGCGCAGGCTTGGGCTTTTCCCTGTGACCAATATCGTGATTGCTAATATGATAGGGGCCGGTATATTCACTACTTCCGGGCTTCTTATGCGGGATCTTCACAACCCTTTATTAATGATATTTCTCTGGGCTTTTGCCGGCCTTATCGCCCTATGCGGAGCCTTATGCTATGGTGAAGTCGGCGCAGCCATCCCTGAAGCCGGCGGTGAATATACTTTTCTATCCCAGCTTTTCCATCCTTCCTTTGGATTTTTAAGTGGGTGGCTATCTTTATTTGCCGGTTTTTCCGCTCCGATCGCAGCTTCTGCTATTGGTTTTAGTGAATATTTCAGCCGGGCTTTTCCAGAGCTTATGCATATAGGGATTGCAGATGCAACCCTGGAAGCGACTATTTTAAAAAAGCTGTTTGCCGTCTTGATCATCGCCCTGTTTACGCTAATCCATATGCGGGGGATTGTATTTGGCTCTAAAGTGCAGAACCTTCTGACTTTATTAAAGATCAGTATTATTTTGGGGCTTATTGGGTTCGGGTTTGCTTCAGGAAAAGGCAATCTCAATAATTTTTCCGCTGGAAATTTATTAAAATTTGATTTTGCAGGTTTTAAAATCATAGGTCTTTCCCTGATGTGGATAATGTTTGCATACAGCGGCTGGAATGCTTCCGCCTATATCGGCTCGGAAATAAAAAATCCTGAAAAAAACCTACCCCGTTCCCTGTTTATCGGCACCGGAGCTGTAATAGTGCTTTATCTTTTCCTGAATGCTTTCTTTGTCTATGCAGTACCTCCTCAAGAAATGGAAGGAGTCATCTCTATTGCCGGATTGGCAGCTAACAATATATTCGGAATTTCTTTTGGAAAAATACTTTCCCTGCTCATAGCATTTGCCTTGCTGTCTTCTATTAGCGCATTTATCATCCTGGGTCCCCGGGTGTATTACTCTATGTCCAGAGATGGATATTTTTTCAAGTTTGCATCAAATATCCATCCAAAATTCCAGGTGCCGGGAAAATCCATTCTTCTGCAGGGAATGATCGCATCTTTACTCGTGCTTTTAGGAACTTTTGAGCAGATATTAACTTATATGGGATTTTCTTTAAGCATTTTTCCTATCCTGGTTGTTATCGGCGTGTTTAAATTAAGGCGCAGCGGCAAAAGCCGCTTTAAGATGCCGGGTTTTCCCCTGGTGCCGCTAGTATATATTCTCTCCGGGATATCAATAATGATCCTGGCTTTTTTTGAAAAGCCGGCTGTTTCATCTATAGCTCTTCTGACTACAGCCGCAGGCATTCCCGTATTTTTCTGGTTTAGAAGTAAATATGGAAAGCGAATAAAACAGGAAAGACAGGAAAACAATATTTTACGCTGAGGACGCGGATAAGACTAAGAAGCTTTTTCTTTTTTGGCTTGCATCCAAAAAACAAAAAGCACTTTCCAATTTGTGCTGGAGCACAAAATGTAAACCTTTATTTAAACTTACTTCGCGCAGCGAAGTGATGAAGGGTTGATTTCTCTTGCCAATTCATTGGCAAGAGAAATCAACGTTATGATTTTATCCGCGTCTATCCGTGTCCTCAGCGTAAAATGAGCCTGCTTTTCCTGTTTTTACTATTTTTACTGGTTTTTTCCCTGCCTTTTAAGTATCATTCATCCGATTAACAGAATTTATCACATATGCTAAAAAGAAGGAGTTTGCCATGATAAAAAGACATATTTTATGTATCTGTTTGATGCTTTCTTTATTTAGTTTAACGGCTTTTTCATTATCAGTAGATGAAAAAAAACCGCTCACTGTGGCAGAATCCAGCGATTATGCCTCTACCTCAAGATACACTGATGTAATGGATTTTATCAAAAAGCTGCAGGAGCAAAGCTCTTTTATCAAGGTTGAAACCTTATGTATAAGCACAGAAGGAAGAAAAATCCCTCTGCTTGTCCTGGGCGACCCAGTCCCCTCCTCCCCCTTAGAGCTTAATTATGACAACAGAGCAGTCATTTATTTCCAGGCCAACATCCACGCTGGCGAGGTCGAAGGCAAAGAAGCTGCTCTTATGCTGGCCAGAGATATCGCGCTCAGCGAGGACCCCCCTTATCTTGATAAACTGGTTGTATTGCTAGCACCTATCTTTAATGCAGACGGCAACGAAAAGATCAGCCCCGATAATAGGCGCAGCCAGGTCGGGCCAAAAAACGGAGTAGGTATCCGCTACAATGGCCAGAACCTTGATCTTAACCGGGACGGCATGAAACTTGAAAGCCCGGAAGTTCTGGGCCTTGTTCAAAATGTAATGCTGCGGTGGGATCCAGCCCTGCTTTTAGACAGCCACACTCACAACGGCTCCTATCATGAAGAAGTAGCCACTTATGTCTGGTCTTTAAATCCCAACGGCGATAACTCACTTATCAATTATATGAGCGATAGATTTATGCCCGGAGTAAATAAAATACTAAAAGATAAATATGACATCCTATCTATCCCCCATGGAGATTTTATGGATGTGGGAGATCCTGAAAAAGGCTGGCGTCCGCTCGGCCCTCAACCACGTTACATAAGCAATTATATCGGCCTGCGTAACAGGCTGGGGATATTGAATGAAAATTATCCTTACGCTGATTTTAAAACCCGGGTACACGACTGCCATAAACTTTTCCACTCCATTCTGGAATACTGCTGCGCAAACAAAGATAGCATCCTCCAGCTTATAAGCGATGCGGACAAGCGTACGGTTGAAAGAGGATTAAACCTGATGGAAGAAAACATTTTCGCTACAGCATACGATGTCAGACCGATCAAGGAGAAGATCACAGTGCACGGCTATGAAATGGAAGTAGTAAAGAGTGACAGAGGCTATAGACGGGCAAAAAAAACTGACAAGAAAAAAACATACACCATGCCCTTCTATGCCGACTTTTATCCGAAAAAATCAGTTCCTCTCCCCTATGGCTACCTCATCCCTCTGCCTATTCCAAAAGTCCGGGAAAAACTTCTGCAGCATGGGATCACAGTTGAAAAATTACTAAAGCCGACAAAACTTTACATTGAAAAATTTTTAGTCCAGGAAATAAAGAGCGGAGAAATGGCCTACCAGGGACACCATTTAAACACAGTAAAAGGTGAATATGTGACAGAAGAGAAAGAATTTCCGGCAGGAACTCTCTTTATAGGGATTGCTCAGCCTCTGGCCAATGTCGCGACCTACCTGCTTGAGCCTGAAAGCGATGATGGCCTCCTGGTGTGGAATTTCTTTGACCGCTACATTGTTCCTCAGTGGAGCCGTAGAGTCCAGGAATATCCGGTTTATAGATTATTAAAACCTGTAAATCTGGTTAAAGAAATTATACAGTAATCAGCGCGGCATTTTCAGCACGCGGGCTGGTAATGGATTATTGTAAATCTGGTTAAAGAAATTATACGGTAATCAGCGCGGCATTTTCAGCACGCGGGCTGGTAATGTGATTATAGCCTTAAACAGATCAAACACGGCATTTACTGTAATACCGAACAGCCGGAAGGGAAGCATCAGAAGCCAGATAAACGGATATAAAAAAATGGCTAAAATCGACAGCGGCCAGCACAATACCAGCAAGATCAGCCATAGTAATATTTTCATTTTCCCTTAATTATACATAAAAAATGTCGATATGTATAATAAGGATGGGGGCCAAAGAAGGAAGGATGGGGGTCGGACCAAGTCAATTAGTTGATAATAGCTAAGTTGCGTTGAATTTTAGATGCCTATTTCCCTTTATTTACGATTTTTTGGCTAGTTTTCTGCAAATAAGCAATCGAATCCTCTTTCAGCCTCCAGCCATCGCTGAATTCATAGATCGAGCGTCCAGAGGCTTTGGACTCAAGCTTCTTCTTTATTCTTCCCAGGAACGTAAGATCCCCGACAGCAATACTCTCTGTCCATTTATCATTTCGCTGTAACACACCCTCTCTTTTAGAAGCATCTTCGATCCATTCGTTCCTACTCTTTTTGAGTTCTTTGATGGTACTAAGATGCAAGAGCCTAAGAAGACAAACATAATCAATAATCAGATATCTGTAGCGAGGATGAAAACAATCGTAGTAACCAGAGTAGGGCCAGTCTGATGGATGAGATACGACTCCTGCCCGGACCATATTGAGGTCAATGTAGGCCATACATTCTTTAAAATATGAACCAGAATCGATGATTGTAGCATGATACCGATCCTGCCAAAAACTTCCTTTTCGGTTTTTTCTTTTATTGTACTCTTGAGCGGTGCGGCCTGCTACAAGCTGCATTGCATCTGGAATGATTGAAGGTTTTTTTGAATCTGATACGAGCAGGTGGATGTGATTTGAGGTTACGATATAATTCAGGATTTGCAAGCCGTATCTCTTTTTAGCTTGCCAAAGCCAATATAACCATCGCTTCTTATCTGTTGCAAATTTTAGAAGGAATTCTTTTTTGTGACATCGATGGGTAATATGCCAAATGTATCCAGGAATAAAATGCCGGTTTGCTCTTGCCATTTTTAATGTACATCTTAAAGACGATTTTTGGGGCCAAAAATCTCATTTAAGGTCATTTTATTTGAAAAAACTGGATATTATTTCTTTAATTGCTGATAATTAACTTGGTCCGACCCTAAATTGAAATTTGAAATTTCTAAATTTAAAATTCCTGTTTGCATAAATCCTTAAATTCTGATAAATATAATGCAAAGAAAGCAAAACAGCTAGGAGGATTAAATGGAAGATGAAATCGGGAAAATTACACATTATTTCTCCAAAATCGATGTGGGTATCATTAAATTATCCAAAGGAAAGCTTAAGGTCGGAGATACAATCCACATCAAAGGCCACACTTCTGACTTAACTCAGGATGTGAAATCCTTACAGATGGAACATGAATCCGTTGACTCGATCTCAGCGGGAGACGAAGCCGGATTGAAAGTAAAAAACCCGGTCAGAGTAAAAGATAAAGTTTTTCTGGTTACTGAGTCAACCACTTAAGCTGCCGGTTTTTTTCTGAAGCAGAAACTCGATCCCCCGGGCCGCTGAGGGAAAGCACTGCGGCTTTCAGTATTTCTATTTTCTTCATCCAATTACTCCTCATTTATGCATTTATAATTCTCATGAGTCAAGCACGGCTGTCTGCCCTGGTAATAATGTCTTGATTTTGATATGTTTTTAACCTGAACTATTCCTAAAAGGAAAAAACTGTGAAAGATTATAAAAAAGAATTTATTGATTTTCTTCTTGCCAATGATGCGCTTAAGTTTGGAGAATTTACGCTAAAATCAGGTAGAATCTCCCCCTATTTCTTAAATACCGGGATGCTGCATAATGGAGAAGCAGTGCTTAAACTCGGCCGGTTCTATGCCGCCACAATAAAAGATAATGTCAAAGAAGATTATAACGTCATTTTCGGTCCGGCCTACAAAGGGATCCCCCTGGCCATTACTACCATAAATGCCCTCTATACAGACTATAAGGTCAATGTTTTTTATTCTTTTAACCGGAAGGAAGCCAAAGACCATGGGGACAAAGGAGTGCTTGTAGGTAAAAAACTGACAGAGGAAGACAGGGTTGTTCTTATAGATGATGTTATCACTGCCGGAACCGCTATCAGAGAATCCCTGCGTATCATCGCAGAGGAGAGCAAGGCCGTAGTCCGAGCCGTTGTCCTATCAGTGGACAGAATGGAAAAAGGCAGAGGCGAGAGATCAGCTATCCAGGAACTTTCAGAAAGTACGGGGATAAAATTCTTTCCGATCGTCAATATCCTGGAAATAATGGAATACCTGAAAGGACAGGAGGTCACCGGCAAAAAAGTCATGGACCAAAAGACGCTCGAGAAAATGCTGGAATATAGAAACAAATACGGAGCATATTAACCAAGAAAAGTAAAATTTTACACTGAGGACGCGGAGGACACAGATTAAAGCGATAAATCATTAGACGCGGATTTACCCGGATTTTCGCGGATTAAACCAAGATGTTGTTTTCTTTTGCCGATGAATCGTCAAAACAAAACAACCCTTCATCACTTCGCTCCGCGAAGTAAGCTAAACTAAAGCTTTTCCTATCTTTCCTGGTTTTATTTACCATTTACTATTAACAGGTTTTATCCTGGTTTCCGGCTTGGCCGTCATCCCGGACTCCGATCCGGGACGGAATGACGATGCTTAAACTCACCGGAATGACGATTAACTCTTATGGTCCTGCCTCTCCTGGTTTTATTTACCATTTACCATTTACTATTAACAGGTTTTATCCTGGTTTCCGGCTTCCGCCGGAATGACGATTAACTCTTATGGTCCTGCCTCTCCTGGTTTTATTTACCATTTACTATTAACTATTAACAGGTTTTATCCTGGTTTCCGGCTTCCGCCGGAATGACGAGCAGCCCTGGTTTCCGGCTTGGCCGTCATCCCGGACTCCGATCCGGGACGGAATGACGATTAGCTCTTATAGCCCTGTTTTTCCTGTTTTATACCTGCCTTTGAGGTTTACATTTTGGGCCTTGCCCAAAACTGAAAATAGCTTTTTCTTTTTTGGGTGCAAGCCAAAAAAGAAAAAGCATCTTATATCTTATCCGCGAAAATCCGTGTCCTCAACGTAAAACTTAACTTTTCTGCTTTTTTAAACAGTTCAGGTTGTTAATAGCCGAAAAGTCGTGGTAGAACCAAACTTATTTCCGGGATAAAGGTCACCAGCAGTAGGGCAAGCAGCATAGCCATATATAGAGGTATTAACGGTCTTATTACTTTTGCGATAGAGGTCCCGGCTATACCACAACCGCTGAAGCCTCGGTCGCAGTAAAATATCCGGCTACGATCCCGCCTATAACCAGGACTATTAAAAAAAGACTGGGTAAAGCATCAAGAAACTTTAAGGCAGCTTCCTTAAACTTATATCCCGGCTCGATTGGGTAATTTTTTCTATAAGCTATGATCCCGGCAATCAGCATCAAAGACAATCCCACTAACACCCCGGGAAGATAACCTGCTACAAAAAGCGCCCCTATTGAAACGCCGCCGCTGGCTAATGAATATACAATAAGCACATTGCTGGGAGGGATGATAAGTCCGGTAGTGGCAGCCGTTATATTTACGGCAGCACTATAATTTAGCCTGGATTATTCACGAGTCGAGGTTGCTGCAGATGCAAGGCGCAGGGTATGAAGCTGTGGTCCTTCACCGCAAGTGCCCTGTAACGAAGCAGATTCAGTGAGATCGTCTCGCTCGGAGAGTAAAAAATGTCGATTACAAATAGAGATTATATTGTGAACGAAATGTTAAATTGAGTTACCATAGGAATCAATGTAACATACTGATTAAAAAAGATGTACAATACACATCGACATTTTTTATGAATAGTTCAGCTTATTTTAACAGGTCAAGAAAAAAAGCATATTCAAGAGCGGTTTCCCGGTAGCGGCGAAAACGTCCGGACTGGCCTCCGTGGCCGGCTTCCATATTAATATGCAGCAACAGGATATTATCATCTGTCTTTAGATCCCGCAGTTTTGCCACCCACTTAGCCGGTTCCCAGTACTGGACCTGGCTGTCATGCAGGCCGGTTGTCACTAGCATAGCAGGATAATCTTGAGCTTTTACCTGGTCATAAGGAGAATAAGAGAGCATATAATCATAGTATTCTTTTTTACGCGGGTCGCCCCATTCATCCCATTCGCCTGAAGTCAAAGGAATACTTTCGTCCAGCATTGTGGTGATAACATCTACATAGGGGACGGAAGCTACCACCCCTTCCCAGAGGTCAGGGCGCATATTCAAGACCGCACCCATAAGCAGCCCTCCTGCACTTCCCCCTGCGGCAAAGAGCTTACTCTTATTGGTAAATTTCTCAGCAATCAGGTATTCAGCACAGTCGATAAAGTCAGTAAAGGTATTTTTTTTATTCAAAAGTTTCCCATCTTCATACCACCAGCGTCCCATTTCCTGCCCGCCGCGTATGTGGGCAATCGCATAAACAAAACCCCGGTCTAACAGACTCAACCTGTCAGATCTGAAGGAAGCATTCATGCTGGAGCCATAGGAGCCATACGCATAAAGCAGAAGCGGATTATCTCCGTTTTTTTCCAGCCCTTTCCTGTACACTAAAGATATCGGCACTTCAACTCCATCTCTGGCTGTAGCATACAGTCTTTCGGTCTGATAATTTTCCGGAGAAAAATCACCCAGGACTTCCTGCTGCTTTAAAAGCTTTTTCTCACGCGTTTTCAGGTTGTAATCATAAGTAGAACTGGGAGTTGTCAAGGAAGAATACCCATAACGTAATACTTCAGTATCGAATTCAGGATTTGTGCTTATATAAGCCGAATAAGCCTCTTCCCCGAAGTCCAGATAGTACTCGGAATTATCTTCCCATTTTATAATCCGCAGATGCGGCAGTCCTTTTTTCCTTTCATTTAAAACAAAAAACTCTTTAAAAAGAGTAAAATCCTGCAGCAAAACATCTTCGCGGTGAGGAATAACCTCTAGCCAATTCTCTTTGGTCGTTTTAGCAAGCGGTGTTTTCATCAACCGGAAGTTCCGGGCATTATAATTTGTCAAAATGTAAAAGCAGCCGCCAAAATGGGTCACATCATATAAGAGGTCTTTTTCCCGTGGGTTAATGATTTTAAACTCTTCTTCAGGATGATCGGCATCCAAAAAACGATATTCACTGGATAAGGTGCTTGTCGAACCGATAATAATAAACTTTTTGGATTTGCTTTTATAGGCATAAGTGTTATAGGTGTTGTCAGCCTCATGGAATATTAGCTTATCAGAGGATACCTCTGTACCCAGCACATGTTTGAATATCTTATAGGGACGCAGTGTTTCATCTTTAAGCGTATAAAAAAGACTCTTGTTATCATTGGCCCAAGCCGCTCTTCCAGAAGTATTCGGAATTTCATCTGGCAAAATCTCCCCGCTAGTTAAATCTTTAAAATAGAGAGTATATTTTCGGCGGCTGACTGTATCCACTCCATAAGAGATAAGATTATTATTGGAGCTTATGGAAAGGCCGGTAACATTGAAAAAATCGTGCCCTTTGGCCATCTCATTGACATTCAGTAAGATCTCTTCTTCAGCTTCAAGATTCTCTCTTTTTCGGTAGTAAATTGGATATTCAAAGCCTTCTTTATAGCCTGTGTAATAGTAGTAACCATTATCCTTGTAAGGAACTGACATATCCGTCTGCTTGATACGGCCGACAATCTCCTTAAAAAGTGCTTCCTGTAGTTCCTCTGTATGTTTCAGGACCGCTTCTTTGTAGGCATTTTCAGCTTTTAAATACTCTATAACCTTGGGATTGTCCCTCTGGTTCAGCCAAAAGTAATTATCCACACGGGTATCTCCATGCATGGTCAGCTCTTTGGCTATTTTCTCAGCTACAGGAGGTTTTATCATTGTCTCACCCTCTTTTTTGGGCGCACAGGCAAAACTCAAGCATAAAAAAACTACTGCCAGGCTTAAAAAAATTGTTGTAATCCATTTTTTCCGGGAAATTTTTCTCATAATACCCTCCATTTATTATTTTTAATGATAAAACTTTTTTATCACTGATCCAACAATAAGTCAAACTTATGTTTCCTGGTAAGTATATAGAAAAACAAATTTTTACACGGAGGACACGGAAAAAAGCATTAGACGCGGATTTACCCGGATGGATGCAGATAAGAATAAGAAGTTGTTTTTTTTGCCGATGAATCGTCAAAACAAAACAACTGTTTTCCAATTCGCTTCGCGAAGTAAGTAAACTAAAGCTTTTCCTATCTTTCCTGGTTTTATTTACCATTTACCATTTACTATTTACAGCTTTTATCCATTTACCATTTACTATTTTCTGCCTTTATCCTGGTTTCCGGCTTCCGCCGGAATGACGATGCTTAAACTCGCCGGAATGACGATTGGCCCTTATGGCCCTGGTTTTCCTGGTTTTTCTGCCTTTTCTGTCTTTCCTGGTTTTATTTACCATTTACCATTTACTATTTACAGCTTTTATCCATTTACCATTTACCATTTACCAATTTCTTCTTTATGGTATAAGGGAGTTTTTAGAGTAGTGCTAAGGGCAG
>JAUVXM010000079.1 GCA_030603565.1 Candidatus Aminicenantota bacterium | reverse complement strand
ATATGGGATTTCGACAGAATGCGGTAACCGCTAAAGGACAAAATATATATAGGCATAGTCATTTCATTAAGTATTTGCATATTAATAAGTTATGAAAAACATAACTGTGATTCTACCAACTAATTGGGAGATGATCCATATATACTAACTTAACCTAATAGAAAAAAACGGAGGAAGAAAAAATGAAAGAAACTTTTATCTTTTTTATCTGTGCAGGATTATTGTTTATATCCTGTTCAAAACAACCGGTTGAAAAACCGGCTGGGGAGAATCCATTCTTTTCCGAATACAGTACTCCTTTTAAGGTTCCCCCTTTTGCTGAAATCAAAGAAGAGCACTATTTGCCTGCGTTTAAAGAGGGGATAGCCCAGGATCAGAAGGAAATAGATGCGATTGTTAACAGCTCCGAAGACCCTACTTTTACAAATACCATTGAAGCAATGGACTATACCGGAGATTTATTAACTAAAGTGGAAAATGTTTTCTATAACCTGCTTGGGTCAAGCACAAATGACCAGATGCAGGAGATAGCAAAAGAAGTTGCTCCTCTGTTGTCCAAACATGGAGATGATATCAGGCTGAATGCTGATCTGTTTATAAGAGTTAAAGCAGTTTATGAAAAGAAAAACGAGCTCTCACTTACTCCGGAACAAGCTCAACTGTTGGAAAAGACATATAAGGTATTCGTAAGAGGAGGCGCGAATCTGGGGCCTGAAGAGCAGGCCAGATTAAGAGAGATAAACAAGGAACTCTCGCTTCTTTCCCTTAAATTTGGGGAAAACGTTTTAAAAGAAAACAATGCTTTTGAAATGATAATAGAAAATAAGGAAGATCTGGCCGGCCTGCCGCAGTCAGTTATAATCGGGGCTGAAGAAGCGGCTAAAGAGAGAGGTCAGGAAGGAAAATGGGTGTTTACCCTGCACAAACCCAGTATGATCCCTTTTCTCCAGTATTCCAACAAACGGGAGCTTAGAGAAAAGATCTTTAAAGCCTATGTCAACCGGGGTAATAATAATGATGAGCTGGACAATAAAACCACATTGTCCAGAATGGCAGCCCTGCGGGTGGAAAAGGCAAATTTATTAGGATATGACACACACGCTGATTTTGTGCTGGAAAATAATATGGCCAAAAAGCCAGAAAATGTATACAAACTGCTTGACCAGATTTGGAAACCGGCCCTGGCCAAAGCCAAAGTGGAGGCCAAAGAACTTCAGGCTATGATTGATAAAGAAGGCAAAGATTTTAAACTGGAAGCCTGGGATTGGTGGTTCTATGCTGAAAAGCTTAAAAAAGCCAAATATGCCCTGGATGATGAAATTTTGCGGCCTTATTTTAAGCTGGAAGATGTCAGAGACGGTGCTTTTTATGTGGCGAATAAATTATTCGGCATAACACTTGAAGAGAGGACTGATATTCCTAAGTACCATGAAGACGTGAAGGTTTTTGAAGTAAAGGAAGCCGACGGCTCTCATATCGGCATCCTTTATCAGGATTACTTTCCCCGGGCAAGTAAAAATGGGGGTGCCTGGATGAACAGCTTCAGAAAACAGTCTCGCAAAAATGGCAAGGAAATTCATCCGGTCATTGCAAATGTCTTTAATTTCTCTAAACCGACCGGCGACAAACCAGCTCTTATCTCTTTTGAGGAAGCCCTGACCCTATTCCACGAGTTCGGACATGGTTTGCATGGATTGCTCTCAAATTGCACCTACAATATGCTTTCAGGTACATCAGTACCCCGGGATTTTGTGGAGCTGCCTGCCCAGATCATGGAAAATTGGGCGGCTGACTCGGAAGTCATTAAAGTGTATGCCAAACATTATGAGACAGGAGAAGTGATCCCGCAGGAGTTGCTTGACAAGATCAAAAAGAGCGGTCATTTTAATCAGGGTTTTGTCACGGTAGAATACCTGGCGGCCTGTTTTCTTGATATGGACTGGCACACCTTAACGGAGGCTGAAGAAGTTGATGCGGAAAGATTTGAATCCGAATCATTAAACAGGATAGGCCTTATCCCTGAAATCGTGGTCAGATACAGAAGCCCTTATTTTGCCCATATATTCAGCGGGGGATATTCTTCAGGATATTACAGCTACATATGGGCTGAGGTTCTGGATGCTGATGCTTTTCAGGCCTTTAAAGAAACCACTCTTTTTAACCAGGAAAAAGCTTTGGCACTGCGCAAAAATATCTATGAAAAAGGTGGAACAGAAGACCCCATGACCCTATATGTTCGTTTTAGAGGATTTGAACCGAAGATAGGTGCCTTGCTGAATAAGAGAGGGCTTAATTAATTAGGAAAGCAAAGCGAAAACGGGGACGGGCCTCATTAAGTTCATTATATTAAATAAGATAAGTCTATTTTTAGGGGTGAGATAAGGGCTTAAAATGCATTTTTGGGGTCAAAATTTAACTATAAGGTGATCCTTCTTCTCGAAGTTCATAAGAATCTTTGTCTTTGCTTTTTAATATTTTTCTACCCTTAGCCTTTTCTCCCAGTTTGCCTTGGATTTTTTCTAGGAAATCTTCTCCACCTACTGCTATGCTTTCTGTCCAATAGCTCTCACGCTGAATATTTTTTGAGTTCAAATATTCTTCTATCCATATATCATAGGTGTCCTTAAAGGTTCTTATGTCTTCGCCAAAAAAATTTACCCACCTCTCCTTATCGATAATAGTATACCTTTGCCTATTCCCTGATATTTCTTGGTACCCACAGTATGGCCATTGTCTGGGATGATTGACAACGCCAGCTCTTACCATGTTCATGTCTATATAAACCATGCATTTAATCAAATGGTTATCTGTCGCTACCGCTGTTGCATGATATCGATCTTCCCAGAAGGATCCTCTTCTCTTCTTTCTCTTATTATATTCCCATGCTGTCCTTCCAGAAGCAAGATGAATGGCGTTAGCAATATCATTTTCCTCACCATCACAAAATACAAGTAGATGAATATGGTTTGATGTAACAATATAATTCAAGATCGATATTTGAAATCGTTGATTTGCTTGATACAACCAATAAAGCCATTTTTTTCGATCACGGTGGAATTTAAGTAAAAATTCCTTTTTGTGACAACGATGAGTGATATGCCAGACATAACCTGGAAGGTAGTGACGTTTTGCTCTGCTCATTGTTTGTTTACCTCCATTGTTTGTTTAACGTCTTTATATTAAAGACGATTTTACCCCCCTCAAATTCTCATTTAAGCCAATTATACATAGTAAAATTTGAAGAAACTTGTTAATTCTAATTTAATTACTGAGGCCCGTCCCCGGTGTCCTGGCCGGTGTCCTGGCCGGTGTCCTTGGTTCACCCTTCACTTATAAAATTATGAGAGCTATTTTTAATTATGGATTGCGACAAAATGTAAGGGTTAAATTATTTTTTCCCTTTGACTTGAGATATTGCTAATATTATTATAGGTGGTGATAATAAGCCAGGGGTGGGACTTGAAAGAAATAGAGAAAATACATCGTAAGAAGGAGAAAATAATGGCAAGGCATATTTTTAAGTTTATTTCTGTTTTTTCTTTACTGTCAATAATGGTACTGCCGATTTTTTGTTTGGCGCAAGGCCAAAATAAGATTGATAAACTCAGAATAAATGCCGGGAGGCTTGAACAGCGGCTTGAAAAGCTGGCGGAATTCGGAAAAATTCCTACAGGTGGAGTGCATCGATTGGCTTTCAGTGAAGATGATATCAGGAGCCGCATATATATAAGATCGTTGATGAAAGAAGCTGGGTTAGAGGTCCGCACTGATGAGGCAGGAAATATCATCGGGCGGAGAAACGGGAGCCGGGCTGACCTTCCTCCCATTGTTTTTGGTTCTCATACGGACACTGTTCCAAGCGGAGGTAAATATGACGGGGCTGTAGGTGTTTTGGGAGCAATCGAATGTGCCCAGGTCATTAATGAAAACGCAGTTCAGACCCGGCATCCTCTTGAGGTTATAGTCTTTACAGATGAAGAAGGGGGTCTGGTTGGCAGCCGGGCCATGAACGGTACTCTGACTTCGGAGGCGCTTAAAGTTATAAGCCTTAGTGGGAAAACGATAAAAGAAGGCATCCTCGCTTTAGGGGGAGACCCTGACGGCCTCGCTAAGGTCAAACGTGAAAAAGGGGATATAAGAGCTTTTATTGAAGTCCATATTGAACAGGGGGCAGTGCTTGATTCAGAAAATATCGATATTGGGGTCGTGGAAGGCATAGTTGGTATCAGTAGGTGGGATGTGACCTTTAAGGGATTTTCAAATCACGCCGGTACAACTCCCATGGATATGAGAAAGGATGCGCTCCTGGCTGCCGCTTATTTCGTGATAGTTGTAAATAAAATTGTCAGAAACGAACCCGGCCGTCAGGTAGGCACTGTGGGCATGATTAAGGCGGAACCAGGCGCTCCCAATGTTATTCCGGGGCGGGTTGTGATGAGTCTGGAACTGCGCGACCTTTCTGAAGAAAAGATCAAATCCTTGTTTAAGAAAATTCAAAAGGAAGCGCAAGCTATTGCAGAAAAAAGTGGGACTAAGGTCACCTTCGACTTTATAGACACTATGGCACATCCGGCGCTCACTGACCCGGAGATAAGAAAATATATAGCTGAATCTGCAGAGCAGCTAGGGCTGACATCTCTGTTCATGCCCAGTGGCGCAGGCCATGATGCCCAGGATATGGCCAAGATCGCTCCTACTGGAATGATATTTGTTCCCAGTATAGGAGGAATAAGCCATTCCCCCCAAGAATTTACCCCAATGGATAATATTGTCAACGGCATAAATGTGCTGCTCCAGACAATTTTAAAGATCGACAGCGGCGCTCAGGAATAATCCGCACTAGACCTTCCAATGTAGATAGAAGACGAGCCGCAATAAGGCCTGTCCCCCATTTTCATGATTTTTATGATTGAAGAGATAAAAATCGGTATCAATTTCCTTGAAAAAACAGTTTGACAACGGACATTTCATTTGATATTTAACATCCAATAGCTATTGCTGGAACATTGGATATGATTATTAAGACAATTTCAGGACTTCTAAAGTAAGATATTTTACAGACAAAATTGTTACATGAGACGATTTTTTATAACCTTGTTCACTCCTGCCGCCCGTTACATGGCAAAGGTTAATCCGAATACCCTTACAATAATTTCCCTGATAGCCGGGATCCTGGCTGGGATTTCTTATGTAGGTTCCCATATAAGTCCATTGTTTTTCTTGCTGGGAGGAGGTTTTGTAATGATCTCCGGGACCGCTGACAGCCTGGACGGCATCATGGCACGCATGTATGACCGGGTCACAAAAAAAGGTGATTTTCTTGACCATTTCTGCGACCGTTTAGTAGATATCTCAATTCTGCTTGGGCTCACTTTTTCAAGAGGGGCCCATTTGATCCTGGGTTTTTTTCTCATCCTATTGGTTTTGCTCCACAGTTATCTTGGAACTCAGATAGAGGCCACTTTGGGTAAAAGGTCTTACAAAGGAACGGGCAAAGCTGAATTCTTTGTGGGGCTTATTGTGTTTTCTTTGCTCGCGGTAATATTGCCAGAAATATCATTGGAGATCGCCGGGGAAAAAATGGTTTTGGCGGATATTTATATGAGCATTCTTTTAATAGCGACCCTGATCAGCCTTATCCAGCGATTCTCCCGAGGAATCAGATCCTGCATCCAATGGGATAAAAAAGAATAGGCATGGAGATAAATAGCATAGCTGTCCATGCAGCCCTATTGTGGGGAATATTTCTTACAGTATCGGCCGCGATCTCTTTTATTGTTCGAAAACTGAAAAAGCACAATTTTTTCCCGCGGCTGGCTGTGTGGTTTGTCATTATTCCCCTCTTTATTTTAGCTTTATACTTTGGAAAATGGACCTTTTTTGTGCTTGTTACCGTCAGTTTCCTGGCCTCGTATTATGAGTTAGTAAATATAAATGAGGAAACAAAATTCTGGCAGCATCTTGTCTCCCTGACTCTTGCCGTGCCCTGGCTTATATGCGCGCAATTACTCGAGTATTCTTCCTGGTTGATAGTTCCTGCTCTCTTGGCCCTTGCTGCTGTTTTGTATATATTCAAAATGTGGAACAGGGAAAGCCGATGGAACCTGCCGATTTTGGCCTTTATAGTGGGAGTGGGTTTTTCTTACTGGATATATTTGAATAGACTGGGGAGTTTTCGACTCGCTTTATTTGTTTTTTCAGTGGTCGCACTTTGTGATATTATGGCTTTTGTCACCGGGAAGATGCTGGGAAAGTACTGTCCATTCCCCAAAATAAGCCCCAACAAAACAATTGCAGGCTATCTAGGAGGATTTCTCAGCGCTATTCTTGCCGGCTATCTTTTCTGGTTTGCTGTTCCGGAGCTGAATTTTTTCCAGGTAACGCTGGCAGGATTACTTCTTGCCGTATCAGGGACATCAGGAGATCTATGCGGGTCAAAGATTAAACGTCTTTACGGCCTAAAGGATTTCAGCTGCCTACTCGGTCCCATGGGCGGTATAATCGACAGGCTGGATTCCCAGATTATCACTGTGGGACTTTTTTACTATTATCTGATATTAATAATAAAATAGATTCTATTATGCGTTCTTTGTTTTCCCAAAAAAAAACACATCCCATACTCTTCGGGTTGCCCAGATTCGCCACTATGTTTTTTTATACTTCCCTGGTGATTCTATCCCTTCCTCTGGTTGTAGTCGATAAAGTAGGAGAAAACAGTAAAGGGCTTCATCTCGGCCTGATCACAGGAGGAGCCGCCCTTTTAAGTATCGGGATCCTTTATATTTTTGGGCTTTATAGAGACCGGAAAAGGAGAACCTATCAGGGAGTGAGATACCCCTTATACGGTCTTTCCCTTTCCCTCCCGGCTCTGGTTTTAATATCCCTGAGCGGATATTATGCTGTTTTGGTAATCGCTTTTTTTGTTCTCATCATTTCCCGTGCTTTCTGCGAGGCATCACATCTTTCTATCCTGACGGACCTGCCAGATCTGAAGAACAGGGAACATTATACTGCCGGGATCGCCTTCTGGCATTTCCTCGGTTCCGGTTTAGGAGCTTTTTCCTTTGGTTTTTTCCCGAAAATAAATGAGCTCTTCGGATTGCGGTTATCTTCAGGGCTTGGGGCTATTGCCATATTAATCGTGTTGATTTCTATACTCGGGTTTCACATTATTTTTTTCCAGGTGGGGAAAAGCCAACCCTTGCTACCAGAAAAAAAAGAACAGACTATCCGTTTTAAAATTCCGAGCAGCTTAAGATATCTGATTTTTGCAAGGTTTTTTTTACTGTCGGGAGTTCTTATCATCTCTACATTCCTTATTTATGTTGTGCGCGATTATATGGGCGTTGCTGATGTGGAAAAAACCACATCCCTGTTATACTCCGGGTCAATTATAGGTGCAATAATCTCCTCTATACCTGCCGGAAAAGTCGTGAAACGAAAAGGAGAAATCCCGGTTCTTTGTTTTTCCGGAATATCCCTGGCATTCGTAACCGCTGTGTTTTTTTTATTTGGCCCAATACTTCCTGAGATCAAGATACCATGCATGATCCTTTATGGTGCAGGTTTCGCAGGAATAATATCTTCCGGACTTTCTTTAACCGTAAAGCTTATTCCCCATCCCCAAATGTCAGGACGGATTATGGCGCTCATCACGGCAAGCACTTTTCTCGCCCAATTTCTGGCATCAATATCCGGAGCTTTGGTCCTTGACCCAATGAATCGCCTAAAAAATAATCTTGGATATTTCGTGCTGCTAGCCATAATAGAAATATACTTCATCCTGGGAGGTGTATTTCTCTATCGTATGAGGACTTTAATATCCGAGCAGAAAAGAGTAAAATAATTTAACATAATTAAGAGGAGATTGTCATGATTAAAAAAACCGAATTCCAGTTTTGTTTAGCCTCTTTGTTAGGGCTATGTGTGCTTACCTTCTTGATAGGCTGCGACGGTAAAAAGAACTTTGATCCTCCTATTGTAACCGACGAATTTGACCGTTTTCTGGTGACAAAAACGACTCAAATCGGTGATATTATCGGTCAGGTCGAACTTGTTTTTCCAAACAGCAAAAAAGTCACCTGGAGCCTGATACCGCCTGTGCCCGGAGGGGATCAGAGGAATTATTTAAAAGAAGGTCAGTTGGACGCAACTGAGATAGTGGAGATCGATACTGACTCAGCTGAGATTCGACTAAAAGCGCATCCGTCCAGCTACCCTGCCCATTATTACGCTGAAGTTCGGGCTACAAATGAAGACGGATTTATGGAACAGGTCCTCATTATAATTGTTATGGAAGAGACCCCAAAACAGGAAAACGCGTTGGATATTTTCACACAGCGAATAGATGGCTCGGGGCTAAGCTTTTATGCTACGGCAGATGTTGATCCAAGGAAGATAGCGTATGCAGCTAATGTGGCTGAGGCACTTCTATCAAAAGATAGAAAAGGATCAGGAAAGATAACGCACCAACTCAAGCAGAAAAACAGAGTGATGACCATTTTTAAGACTTTTGAGGAGCGCAATACGGCCATTGCGTTTTACATGCATAGACGGAGCCTGGGAATAAGAACTCAGGACCTTGAGGATGAAGAGATTATTCCGGACTATTTACGCCTGGGCGGGCCGGCAAACTTACGCCGGGATGCGTCTGTGGAAGAAATCACTCATTTGATCCACAGTGGTGGTATCATGGATGCCTACCCTGAGGTCCAGGAACGCTTGGAAAAGGCAACCCAAAACGCCATAGACCGGAAGTTTTATCGTCCTTGGGATGGACTGCCGGCTGATTCATTCAGTCATGAATATCTGGCCATTGGTTTGGATATTGTATACGGTGTCCGTCAAAATCAATTCTATATGGGCCGCATTAAGGACGAAAACGGCAATTTGATCCAACCGGCTTTCCGGTTAAGCATCGACAATGATATGCTGATGACCGCTGAAAATCTTAAAAAGTATGATCCTGAACTTTATGAGATCGTTTCATTTCTGTTTCCCACCCGTAAAGAGTTTTTTAAAGAGATGGGTTGGGAGATTTACACATCCAAAATTATCTACCTGGCTGGTTCTGGGGAGCATAGAGATCTTTTTATCATAAATGAAGATGGGTCCGGGAAAAAACAGCTGACTAACACAGATTTTTCTGTTGAATGGCCAAGCTGGTCTCCTGATGGAAAAAGTATAATGTTTATCTCCTATGATGATAAATACCAGGGTTTGTACATAATTGATAGTTTTGGTAAAAACCTGAGAAAGATCAGCATAGATGATGAAATACCAGATACTCCCTGCTGGTCACATGATGGCAAGAGGATTGCCTTTACAGCCGCAGGAAAAGAGAGCAGATCCATTAAAATTGTTGATATTAATGGTGTTTATTTGAGAACAATTGCAGGCGAAGGCATTAAGGGAGGATACCAGAGCTGGTCTCCGGTAGGGCCCCTGCTTGTTTTTGAATCAGGGAAAGACGGAAATCCGGAAATATATACAATAAATGTAGAAAATGGAGAGAACTTAACGCGGTTGACAAATAATGAAAAGCTTGATGAATGGCCGTGCTTTTCTAAGGATGGCTCAATGATTGTATGGGCACACGGAGTTGAAGGAGATAAAGATCTGTGGGTGATGAATGCTGATGGAAGCAATAAGAGACAGATCACTCAAAATATTATGGTTGGAGATGCCTTCTCATCCTTCTCGCCTGATGGATCACGTGTTGTTTTTACTTCTGGATCTGAAGGAAAACCGCTGTCTATATATGTTATTTATATTGATGGGTCAGGATTAAAGAAAATTACAGAGGGATCGAGGGCAAACTGGTCGCCCAATTTTTAGAATGGAAACACAGAGCTGGATTTTTATCAGGATGTAAATGATGAAATATAAATGTTTTTGTTCGGTCGGTTTAATAATGATGTTTATATTCGCAAGTTCTATCCAAGCACAGGAAAAGGTGTACTGAGATGTCGCATCTCATCACCGAACACATAGTTTCCGAAGACGATGAATTTCGTGTGGTCGGGTTGCCGGGCTTTCATTTTCTTCAGGGTAGAAAAGAATTGGATGATCGTCTTGCCCATACTAATATGGATGTCTATAGGAAGGATAAATAATTTTTAAGGGAATTTGGGTGATAAATATTACAAGAAAGGTCACGCATTAAATTTTAGGAGGTGCTAAATGCCCTGGATTGATGAAAAAAGTTGTAATGGCTGTGGAATTTGCGTAGATGAGTGTCCGGTAGATACTATATACATGGAAGGTAAGAAGGCAGAGATAGATATGGAAAATTGTATTCGTTGTGGTGTTTGCCACGATGTGTGTCTACAGGAATCAGTAAGACATGATAGTGAAAAAACACCTGACGAGGTAAGAGCTAATGTAGAGATGACAAAAAGATTTATGGAAGCCTGTGCAAAGTATCTTGGCGACAAAAAAGAGAAAGGTAAATGTCTGAAGAGGATGAAAAAGCATTTCAATAAAGAAAAAATTGTTGCAGAGAAAACCCTGAATGAGCTTGAGAAGTTAAAAAATGCATAATCTTTATAAACTTTTGATTTTCACCTGCTATGGCGGATATTCCCCAGGCGTTGCTGCATCCAAAGCCTGTATAAGGATATGGGAGGAAAACCCGGATGATGTGAAAATTGGATTTAGAAGAGAAAGTTTACAAAGTTATTCAAAATGAAGTGAAGATCCTTTTACGAATGGAGTAAAAATGACGTATGCTATGACAAAGTGGGAAAGAGAAGAAGGGGTTAAATTCCTGAAGAAAATCGGAATAAAAAACGGTCAGACTGTTTTAGATTTTGGGGCGCGTGTTGGTCATTACAGTATTCCGGCGGCAATTACTGTTGGAAAAAATGGTTTAATTTTTGCAGTGGACAAAGCACAAAAAGAACTGGATGAATTAAGCAGAAAAACGAAGCGCTTGAATTTGAAAAACATAAAGATAGTGCGGACGAGTGGAGGCGTTACACTTGATTTTAAAGATGAAACCATGGATGTTGTATTACTCTTTGATGTGCTTCATTACTTGAAAAAAGTTGAAAGAGAAAAACTATATATTGAAATACATCGTGTTTTAAAACAAGATGGATTTCTTTCTGTATATCCCAAGCATGTTATTGAAGACTCACCCTTAGATCAATTTAAACAGCTAGAATTGGATGACGTTAAAAAGGAAATCCAGGATTTGAATTTTAATTTTCAGGAAAGAAAATGTGATACGATCAGCCATGATGATTTTCTCAATCCTGGCTGTGTGTTTAATTATATTAAAAGTTGAAATGGTTATCATGACTTCTGCTATTTTTTACTGAAAATCATTCAGGCTTTTGACAACTAAATGGGAGATGAACCATAAAATACCTACAATTAAGAGTAAGTGTGTATTCTGAATTGAATCAAAGATATAATCTTCATCTTGTTTTATCTTAAATCGGCTTTTTTTACCATATTCCGGGGATGAGTCGATAGCGGACCTCTTGGGCGTATTCCTTGTAGCCGGGAAGTTCCTCCTGCAGGGTTTTGTCCTCAAGTGCGGTCCGGATGAAGAAGAGAATCACGATGACAACGGCAGGTATCAGAGTATACAGGGAACCGAGGGAAAAAGGGAAGCAGACAATGATCAGGATGACTCCCACATACATTGGGTGACGGATATATTTGTAAGGGCCTTTGGTGCATACTGTGTGTCCCCTATCCTCCTGAATCCGCACGACATCGGAGAGAAAGGCGTTTTCCTTCATTGCCCAGAATGCGATCCCACCTCCCGGAATATAACCGATAAAGGCAAGTATTTTTGCGATCAAAGGGACTGTTGACCACTGGAATCGGACAGCATCCAGACCGGGAAGGATCAGGGTAAATATCAGGGTAGTCGAATAAAGAGCCATTAATATTTTATCCCAGCTTTTGACACTCTTTTTCTTTTTCATGCGCTCTTTGAGCAGGTCGGGCGCTTTTTTTTTCATCCAGAATATTGCAGCCGTAACAGCAGCCGCATAAAGAATAATAAACAGCCAGGCTTCAGTCCATTTGAGAGTTCCTGCAGGGACAAAAATGGCCGCTAAGCCAAAAAGAACGGTTATGATGGCCTGCAAAATCATTCTAGGCTTGTAACGTGTTTTGGTTTTTCCCATTTTCAAATCCTTACAATCTCCCCTCAATTTTATCAAACTTCCACCCTATAAACTACTACGTTAACAATATTACTGGGATGCAACATATCCAGTCAATACACGAATCGGGGACGGGCCGCAGCAATTAAATTAGCATATCCCTTTTGACCATATTTTGGCCCAAAAAAGGTGGTCTAAGGTTTTAAATCACCCCTTAAAATAGACTTATCTTATTAAATATAATGAAATTAATGAGGCCCGTCCCCGATTTTCCCGCCGATTTTCCCGATTTGTGCATTGACAGCTCTAAAATGGTGGCTGCGGAAAGATCAGAATATCTATATAAGTCGGAGTTACTTGATCAGCAATTAAGATAGAAGTATGTTCTATATTTGCACTATTCCGGAATCCTTATTAGAATTCTCTCTTTCCTGCGGCTTTTTCCTTGATTTTGTCTGTTTTGTAACTTAATATCGTTAATAAAGGCAGCGATGAACGTTATTGAAACCCATTCTATCACCAAATACTACGGTAAATCCAGGGGGATTATCGATGTGGATCTCGAGATCGCCGAGGGCGAGATCTTCGGATTTATCGGCCCCAACGGCGCCGGGAAATCCACCACCATCCGGACGCTGCTGGGACTTATCCGCCCCACTTCGGGAAACGGATCTATATTCGGCTTAGATATCGTTAAGGATACAAAAACAATCAAGAAAAAATTGGATTTTTACCCTCTGAGGTCAATTTTTACGACAAAGGGAGTACAGGAATTCTGTTTTGATCAGGTCTGCGTCCCTAAGCGGGTTTTTGATTTTGGGGATGGCCTTCTATCCAATAATCATGAAGGAAGATGTTTTGCAACCTATAAAGGTGTTCTTTGAGAATCCCATGATGAAAAGCATGATGGCGGCTTTCGGGGCCAACATGGAGTCGTTTACTAATGTCTTGGGTTTTTATGCCACCAGGAATCCTATTGTTGTAGGGCTCCTGGGGAGTTTGTTCTCCATCATCCTGGGCAGCTATTTTTTCTTTTGACGTTTGTCATTTACCGAAAAAAGGACATCCTGGTTTAAGGCGGTTACTCTAAGCCGATTTAATAATACTGAAATGCACAGCCCTTATTTTATGTTTACTCAGACAGGCTAAAAATGATATAAATCTCTATTATTATAATGAGTAACATTACTATGGCTGCACCCTCAGGAGTAGGCAATGAGTGAGCGTTTTTTTCATAAAGTGATGTTGGTTTTTGTCCTGGTTTTTGTTTTCATCTCTGCCGGCTTTTCAGCCCAGGAAAGGGGAAAAACCCTCGAAGAGAAAAAATTCACCCTGGGCTTTTCGGAAAGATTCCGCTTAACTGGCTGGGATAATGCGATTGACCTTGATGCTTCCCGGAAAAGCGATTTCGCTTTTAGCCGTCATCTGACAAGCCTGTCAGCTTTGTGGAAACCGAAAGCAAATTTAGAGTTTATGTTCAAGTTGTCGAATGAATTCCGCATCTATAGCAAACCTGAAGACAGAAAATTTACTCTAAATGAAGTGTTTGTGGATAATCTGTACTTCCAGTGGAAAGATCCTGGGGGGCTTCCGCTTACCCTGAAACTGGGGAGACAAAATATCATGCTGGGGGAAGGTTTTGTTGTCATGGACGGGCATCCGCTTGATGGTTCCCGTTCAATTTATTTTAATGCAGGCCGCATAGATATCTCCATATCTCCACAAAACAGGTTAAGTCTTTTTTATACATATCAACCGGTGACAGATAATATGCCTGTCATCCATGACCAAGTTCAGCAGCTGGTGGAACAACCTGAACAGGGATTGGGCGTTTATTTTACTCATAAAACAGAAAAAATTGGTTTTGACGCCTATGTGATCAGAAAAAACGTTTTCCATAAAGCGGAACTCCTGCAGGAATCAGCTATCAATACACTGGGCATGCGGTTTGTGCTTCCCCTGTTCCCACTTATGTCCCTGACAGGAGAGGGCGCTTACCAGTTTGGAAGCTATGGAAACTACAGCAGGGGAGCATTCGGTGGATATTTTCATCTTGACTATAATGCTTCTTTTCAAAAGCGGCGCCTGCCGATGTTTACGGTAGGATCAATCTATCTATCGGGAGATGATTACCTTACAGACAAAATGGAGGGCTGGGATCCTCTTTTCAGCCGCTGGCCGAAATGGAGCGAGTCCTATATCTATACCCTGATTAGGGAACAGGATGGAAAAGTCGCTTATTGGAGCAATTTTATTTCGATGTATGAATCAATGAAAATTCGTTTTACCTCCCGGTTCAGTTTAATCCTTACTAACCATCATCTCTACGCAGACAAGAGTGCGCCTCCTGATACGCTTTTTCCTGGCGGCAGCGGAAAGAACCGGGGAAGTCTTTGGATCGCCAAGGCCGTGATGCGGTTTAATCGTAATTTAGCCGGTCATCTTGTCTATGAAACGTTTTCGCCAGGCAGCTTTTATTCTCCGGATGCCAGCCGCTATCATTGGGTCCGGTTTGAATTGAAGCTTTCCCTGTAACATATTCTTCGGATTTATCGCCTCGGTTTCCGGACGGGGATGAGGAGGAGAAAGCATGTTTTTCAGAATACTTGTGATTGCAGCATATGCTCTGATGATCTTGGGTGTTGGGGTGGTGGGCTTGCGAAGGACCCGAACCTTTTCCGATTATTTTTTAGGAGGAGGAAAAATCAGCGGCTGGATGACTGCCTTTACTTACGGTACAGCCTACTTTTCCGCTGTCCTGTTTATCGGGTTTGCGGGAAAAATCGGCTGGGGTTTCGGTTATTCCAGCCTCTGGATAGCTGCTGGAAATGCCTTTATCGGAGTCCTAGTGTCATGTCAAGTCTCAATTGACGGATAGAGACGTGATAACTTAATCCTGGCGTCATCAGTGGTAAATTGCCAATTGACTTTTGCATTTTTGTTATTTCTATGGCTCTGCCATGCAGCGGCTTCGCTCATGACGTT
>JAUVXM010000094.1 GCA_030603565.1 Candidatus Aminicenantota bacterium | reverse complement strand
CTCGCTCGGAGAGTAAAAAAATGGCGATTAAAATTAAAAGTAAAAACAAGAAAAAAAAGTTTCAATAATCATTCTTGAAAAAATCTTGCATATCATTGAAAAGAAAACAATAATAATAACATCGCCATTTTTTTATGAATAGGTCAGGCTAAGTAAGCGGAGGCAAATCCAGGATCGATTTCAACTGCTTTTTGCATGTTCTCGATAACTTTGCGGTACTCACCCTTTGTGTCGTGTTTTATCCCTTCAATGTAAAACCGGTATGCTTCTGGGGAGCTGGTGGTAACGATGCCAACATTTTTATCTATATCGTCTGTTATTTCTTCTGGGGAAAGAGCGAAATTTTTCTTAATACGCCTTGTCAGCTCGTCTACCATGGAGAAAATGCCTTGTTCTCCTTTTCCTGAAATCGTCTCTGAACTTATATTTTCTAATGTTTCAGCATTTTGCAGGATGACATTTATTCTGAATTCATCACCGGCTTTGGCATAGGCTCCCTGCAAAATGTGATCGACCCTGCCTTGAGCAGCCACCTGATTGAGAACTTCCGAGGAATAGGTCTTGGCTTCTGTCTGATTAATCTGGGTAAGGATGTTAAAGAGTTTCTCCTCGCTTAAAACCCGGATATGCTTGGATTGAGTAAGGTCAGCTATAAATAAATTAGCCAGCATTTCCCGCCAATGATCCAAGCTCTCATCGCCTGTGTTATTTTTAAAGTACATTACAGCGAGAGAGGGTTTGTCAGATATAAAAGCGGGGCTTGCTTTTTGCAGCAGCAACAAGCAAAGCTGGGACAAAGAGTTTTTTTAGGTTGAACTTCACCGTAAACTCACGGGAAGTGAGGGGCTTTTTATCCGGGCGTATTTTTTCTGCTGTGGGAAGGCCTTTTTCTATATTTTGGAGGTCATTTTGCAGATCTTCTGCGTTTTGAAATCTTTTTTCTTTATCTTTTTCAAGGCATCTAAGAATGACCTGGCTGAGTTCATCGGATATCTGGCTATTTAATTCTTGGGGATTTTGCGGTATTTCACTTTTATGTTTTACTCCGATTGTAAAAGGAGTATCTCCTTGAAAAGGAGTCTGCCCCGTGACCATCTCAAAGAGAATCACACCAAGAGAATAGATGTCTGAGCGTTGATCGGTTTCTTTACCTTCGACCTGCTCGGGGCTCATGTAATCAGGCGTGCCGATCATAACGCCTGCACCTGTAATGCCTTTGCCCTTTAAAGAACGGGCAATCCCGAAATCCATGATCCGGGCGTTGCCGTCCTGGTCGATCATGATGTTCTGCGGCTTGAGGTCACGGTGGATAACTCCTAATTTATGTGCCTCCGCCAGTCCGTTGCAAACCTGTTTGGCTATGGTTATAGCTTGGGCGGCGCTAAAAACCCCCCCATACGCCTTATCATGCCCTTTAAATCATCCCCTCTAACATACTCCATTGTAATGTAGTAGCTTTCCTCTTCCTTACTGAGGTCATACATCTGGCAGACGTTTTTGTGGCGGATCTTTCTGGCGAATTTAAGCTCGTTTCTGAAGCGTTCGATCGTATTTTTGTCTTTGGCAATCTCCGGTGTAATAAGCTTTAGAGCAACCTTTTCATTAATCTCTGTATCCATTGCTTTATAAACTCTTCCCATCCCGCCTCTTCCCAGCTCTTCAATAATCTGGTAGCGGCGGGCAAAAGTTGCGCCTGTGGTGAGTTCTTCCTTTACAGTTTCGATTGTCCTTGTGGGCATAGAAATATTATCAGATGCGGGACTTGACCCTTTAACAGGTTCAGCTGGAGTGAGCTGGGTGCCGCATTCCCCACAGAATTTTTTAGTTTCAGGATTTTCTGTCTGGCATTTGGGGCATCTCATTTTTTATTGCTCCCTTATATCTTTGACAAAAGATTATCAACTTGGAAAATAAAAAGCAATGGAAAGTTAAAAAGGAGAAAAAACATGAGGCACACCAAAAAAATCTTTATATTTAACATGATTTTCATTTTTGCAGTATTTTCAGCCCCCAGTGCTTCTCAGGGTGAGAGCCAGAAGACTGCAACTCTGATTATAAATGCAGACCAGGATTCATTCAAAATAAGCAAACACATCTACGGACATTTCTCTGAACATCTGGGACGGTGCATTTATAGAGGTTATTGGGTGGGAAAGGAAAGCTCGATAAAAAACACAAGAGGTATAAGAGATGATATTGTGTCTGCACTCCGAAAAATTAGCGTCCCTGTCCTCCGCTGGCCCGGCGGGTGTTTTGCTGATGAGTATCATTGGAAAGACGGGATAGGCCCTCTAAGCAAACGCCCTGCGCTTGTGAATACCCACTGGGGAGGAGTCACAGAAAACAACCATTTCGGCACACACGAGTTTCTTGACCTGTGTCAGCAGATCGGATGCGAACCATATATTTGCGGAAATGTAGGCGTCGGGACCGTCAAAGAGATGAAAGAATGGGTAGAATATATCACGCTTGAGGGGCAAAGCCCCATGGCTAACCTACGCCGTGAAAATGGAAAGGATAATCCTTGGGCGCTCAAATTTTTCGGTATTGGCAATGAAAACTGGGGATGCGGCGGAAACATGCGGCCTGAGTTTTATGCGGATATTTATCTAAGATTTCAGACCTATGTCCGAAATTACTCCAAAAACAAAATTTACAAAATCGCCTGCGGAAGCTACGGAGAAAACTATACGTGGACAGAGGTATTGATGAAAAGAGCTGGTAGGTCTATGAACGGCCTGAGTTTTCATTACTATACCGTGGCAGGGGGATGGGGAAATAAAAATTCAGCCACCGAATTCGGAGAAAAAGAATGGTTTGACACTTTAGATAAAGCTTTATTTATAGATGAGTTGATCACTAAGCATTCCACTATCATGGACCGATATGATCCGGAGAAAAAAGTGGGGATGATCGTGGATGAGTGGGGCACTTGGTATGAGGTGGAGCCAGGCACAAACCCGGCTTTTCTCTATCAGCAGAACACCCTCCGGGATGCTATAGTGGCGGGAACCACGTTTAATATTTTCAACCGGCACGGGGAACGAGTCAAAATGGCTAACCTGGCTCAGACCATCAATGTGCTTCAGGCTCTCATTCTCACTAAAGACGAACAAATGATCGTCACTCCCACCTATCATGTCTTTGACTTGTATAAAGTTCATCGGAATGCCGTGTTTCTTCCAATGGATATGGACTCCCCAGATTATACATTTGAAGATAAAAGCATCACTCAAATCAGCTCTCCCGCCTCAAAAAACAGTAAGGGAGAAATACATATCTCATTCTGCAACCTGAGCCCGAAAGAGCCGGTTCTGGTGACTTGCCATATAAGGGGAATCAACGCTGAAACAGTCACAGGAAAAATCCTCACATCAGATGACATGACCGCTCACAATACCTTCCAACAACCGGATAAAGTCAAAATACAGAACTTTGATGATGCGGCCATGGAAAACAACACTCTAAAGTTAGGCCTGCCGGCAAAATCTGTAGTGGTTTTTAAAATCAAGTAAAATTTCTATAATCCGCCTGGGCCTCGCATTTGATTTTACTCTCTTATTTGATAGAATAATTTTAAATGAAAGAAAAAGTGTTTTTACATCTTCCTTATATCGGGCTGGCTGGATTAGTTCTATCAAGCTTTTTATTATATCTGAGAGTCTCATTTATGGAGACTTGGTTTTACTGTTTTGCCTGGTGGTTTTTTATCCTCATAATTGACGGCCTAAACTTCAGGCTAAATAAGAGCTCGCTACTTAAACGTTCCCTAAAATCATTCATTTCGATTGCTGTATTTTCTGTTTCGGTATGGCTAGTTTTTGAACTAATCAATTTGTCTCTGAAAAATTGGGTTTACCTTAACCTTCCGGATAATATTTTTGAAAGGTGGGCCGGCTATTTTATTGCTTTTGCAACGGTAATCCCCGCCCTAATAGAACTGGCAGATCTTTTTGGGTACGTCCTCAAAAACAAAAAACTCGCTATTTTTCGGATAAAACTAACTCCCTTTGGATTAAAATTTCTCTTTTTTCTGGGAATAATATCTTTAATCTTGTCAATTTTTATAAGTGAATATTTTTTTCCTTTAGCCTGGCTAAGCTTTATCTTCCTTCTGGAGCCGATAAATTATAAACTACAAAATGCTTCTTTGCTACGAGAAATGGAAAAGGGGAATTGGCATAGATTCTGGTGCTGGTGTATGGCAGGATTTGCGGCAGGCTTTATATGGGAATTTTTAAACTTTTATGCTGGCGCGAAATGGGACTATTCTCTCCCCTATTTTGACTTTGCCCGGATTTTCCAAATGCCTCTTCTCGGGTACTTCGGGTTTATTCCCTTTGCTCTTGAAATATTTGCTATTCTCCAACTATTTCTCTATTTTAGTAACAAATTAAAAGGTAAAAAGGCACTTAAATACCTGCTAATATTGAATGGATTGATATTTGATGCAGTTGTTTTTTATCTTATAGATATTTCCCTTTAGAGCCCTGTTTTTATATGCCCGGCAATTGAATCTATAGCATCTATAAAATCAGCTGAAAGAGGGACAAAATTTGTTCTTATTCGGGTGTAACCACGCTTTTTATCTGGGATCACCCGCAAAATGACCTTTTGTTCATTCACAACTCTGTGGAGAAGTTTATACTTAAGGTCATAATCCATATTAAGTTTTTGAGCAAGATACATGTCACCTATCCATAAAATATCCACATATTTTTTACTTATTAATGAATCCTTCTTTAGTTTCATCCTCGTATTCTTGATGGGTTCATCTCTTAGATTGAATGTATTTTTTACGACAAATTCTAAGGAATAATTTGTTCCATATTGACTTGTAACGCTAATTATAAAAATATAGTCAATCTTCTTTCCTTTTAAGGCAAAAATACCCTCGGCTTTTTGTCCCAAAGAAAGTTTCTTTACAAAACTAATTCTCTCATCGTCTTTTTCTATTTTTTCAAATTTAATACCCAGCTCATCAAGATTCAGAGAATAATCTTTTTTCTTTTTAGACCCTTCTTTTTTTCGTTTGGATAAAATAATGGGAAGTATAAAAGCGGTTACAATTGCAATTATGGCGGGTAATAATTTATTCCATTCCATTTTACTATTTATAAAAAATGTCGATTAGTCTAACACTTTTTTTTTATTTAATATTTTACACTGATTCCTATAGTGATTCATTTGACCATTTCGTTTTTGATGTAATCTATATTTATAATCGACATTTTTTACCTTTCAGGCGAGCCGATCTTACCATATCTATTTTGTTGCAGCGGATTCTCGGTGAAGGACCACAGCTTCATCCCCTGCGCCTCGTATCTACGGCAACCTCGACTCGTGAATATATCCATATTTATAAAAAATAATCCAAGTCAATTATTATACTCATTATTTCTAAAAATAAAAACCAATAAAACAATATTTTACCCGGAGATAATTTCACATTGACGGGCTGTGTTTTTTCTAGGTATTATTAAAGGATAAGATTAGATAATCATCACAAGTGCTCATGATCGTAGGCAAGATCCAGTTTATAAAACTGTTCAGAGACAGGGCTCAACAACTGGGAGACAAATTCATACTCAGGGAATTTTTAGATGAGTTCTTTGCCGCAGGAATGATCCCCATGTCACTCACAAGATGGGAGATGACTGGTTATGACGATGAGATAAAGAAGCTGTATGATTAATTTCTTCTTGTTGAAAAATTAATTTTCTTCCCTTATACTACTTTTCATATTGATTGCTAAAAAGATATTTTTAATCTTTTCTTTAGTGCTGTTCCTTTTCACTTCCTGCCAAAAAGATAAGATAAAATCCTCTGAATCTAACGGAAAAAAACCCGATAAGATCAAAATAAGAGTTGCCCAAAACAGCAGTATTGACCATTACTATCAAGTGGGATTAGAAAAATTCAAAGAGGTTTTAGAAGCAGAAACAAAAGGAGCAGTCGAGGTAATTATTTATCCAAGCGGTCAGCTTGGAAATGAAGAACAGGAGATAATTGAAGTTAAACTTGGCATAATCGATGCTACGATAGTATCCTCTGGAAACCTCGCACCTTTTGTTCCGGAAATCGGTCTTTTTAACCTCCCTTTTATTTTCCGAGATCATGACCATTTTTATAAAATCCTTGATGGCCCTATTGGCCGCCAGGTCGGAAAAAACATAGAAGCTAGAATAAATTGTGTTTTCCTCGGCTATTGTTCATATGGGATCCGGAATGTATTCAACAGCAAAAAACCGATTTTGACTCCCGCTGATTTAAAAGGTATGAAAATCAGAGTAATGGCCAGCCCCATTTTAATTTCCAGTTTTAATGCACTTGGGGCTCAGGCAACTTCAATGTCCTGGAATGAACTTTATTCTGCCCTCCAACAAGGAGTTATTGATGGAGCTGAATGTGGCACAGCAGACCTTTTGATTGAAAGATTCTATGAAGTGACAAAATATGTGTCCTATACAAATCATCTTATTGGGGCTGCTGTCTTAATTTTCAGTAAAAAAAGATATAAAAAGCTTCCACCCAGCGTTCAAACAGCAGTATTGACCGCCGGGCGGGCTGGGGTTCTGGCAGCACGTAAATCTGAAATAGAAATGTCTGAACAAGCCCTGGAAAAATTGGAAACAAAAGGAATCGAGTTTTTTTCTGTAAACAAGGACCTTTTCCGCGAGAAAGTCAAGCCGGTGTATGAAAAGTATGCAGAAAAACTGGGAGGAATGAAACTGATCGAAGAGATCATGAGGAAATGAATATACAAACTGGATGAAAATTTTATGATACTTTCTCGAAAAAAATATTTGGAAACCATACTATGTATTTTACTTGTAGCAATTGTTGGTGTAAGTTTTATCCAGGTACTCTTCAGATATCTGCTCCACCTCTCTCTTGCCTGGTCTGAAGAGCTGGCAAGATACTTATTTTTGTGGCTTGCCGGCCTTACTTCAGCCTATGCTTTTAAAACCAAATCCCACTTTGCTTTACGTTTTCTGATAAACAAACTGGGACCACGCGGGCAAAGGATCTTAGGTTCTCTGGTTACAGGAGTAGTAGCCATCTTTCTTTTATTGTTTACCTGGAAGGCAGTGGAATACACTGTATACGTTGCAAATCAAACATCTCCAAGCATGCGGATATCTATGGCTGTCCCCTATTCTGCAGCAGTAGTGGGTGGAATTCTTATGCTCTATTACTTGCTAAAAAATTGGTGGGCGGAAAGGAATAAATAATGGGATTAGTCATGATTATTGTATTTGTCATCACTCTTGTAATATCCGTACCTATTGGTATTGCCCTGGGATTGACTGGTTTAGCCGGGCTGCTTATGATTTCGCCTGACCCTGATTTTATTATTCTTCTTCCTCAGAAATTCCTCTCCGGGATTGACTCGTTTCCTTTGCTTGCTATTCCTTTATTTATCCTGGCCGGAGCAATTATGTCGTATGGGGGCATTGCCCACCGGATGGTTGATTTCGCTCTTGTATTTTTCGGCCGAATCCGGGGAGGTTTAGGTATTGTTGTCTCCATATCTACGTTCTTTTTTGGCGCTATCTGCGGCTCTGGAAGTGCAAAAACAGCAGCTATCGGTTCGGTCATGCTTCCTGAAATGAAGAGAAATAAATATCCTGCGGATTTTGCAACTGCCCTCTTTGCTTCAAGCGGAGGGGCTTCTTCATTAGTACCTCCCTCAATTGACTTTATTATTATCGGCGTTGTTGCCAATATCTCTATCGGGGGTCTTTTTGCGGGAGGAATTATTCCTGCAGCTATGAATGCAGTGGCACTGGTAGCCTTGGCTTATTATTATGGCCGCAAATTAAAACTCCCGATTGCACCCAAAATCAGCTTTAAAGAAAAACTACGGTTCATTCGAAATGGAATCCTTCCTTTGTTAATGATAGTGATAGTACTGGGTGGAATTTACGGCGGTATATTCACTCCCACCGAGGCGGCAGCTGTTGCTGTGGTTTACGGATTTTGTCTTTCCTTTTTTGTGTATAAAGAACTCGATTTTGCGGGCCTTAAGAAATCTTTGCTGAGTACTGCTAATCTGACAGGTATTGTGCTGCTTGTCCTGGGGACTGCTTCCTTATTGTCTTTTGTGCTGACATATAATCGCGTCCCGCATGCTATTGCAGAGTTCATCACTCAAAACGCTTCAAGCTGGGTCGTGTTTGTCTTTTTTGTTATGATAGTATTCCTGATACTGGGGGCAGTAATGGATGCCTTGCCTGCCATCATTGTTCTCATGCCCATTATCGTTCCTGTAGGTGTTTCTCTCGGGATGCATCCTATTCACATCGGAATTTTGGTGGAAGCCTTTGTGGGGATAGGTATGATAACGCCGCCTGTGGGAATGTGCCTTTATGTCGCTTGTGGAATCAGTGATATCCCTATCGAAAAAAGTATTAAGCCTTTACTTCCTTTCCTTTTCGCTCTTTTCGTAACAGCTTTGATCATCAGTTATGTGCCTGAGATAAGCTTATTCCTGCCGAGACTACTGGGTTTCTAATTATTAAATGTTTTTTATGAGGAAGTTTTTGATGTATCGAAAAATTAAAGTTAAAGGAGATATAATATGAAATATTTTATTGAAGGCTACAAATCCAAGACAGATTTTTTTTATGAAGATACTTTAATCCTGGACGACAAAAAAACCTATTCCTCAGAAAAAGAGGCAAAAGAAAAAGTACTTGAATATTTTGAAAAAGATAAAAATCTTAATTTAATTGTCATAAATAAAGGACTTGATCTGGGACCGAAACAAGGAACAAGATTTTTCTTCAGAGACAAAGAAGGAAAATTTGAAGAGATAGACTACTGGTGGAAATAAGCTAGAATCAGGTTGCTGCTACGAAAACATGCAGATTTTTCTGCTTCTTCCTTTTGAATTGGAGTGATAAAAAGTCCAATAATAATACCTATAAGTAAAATTCCAATCAAAATCAAAATAAAATTCCGCCAATGCATTTTGATTTGTTTTGAATCATTCATTTTTATTTCCTCTTTTTTGAAGATAGCACAATAAAATATTTCGGTCAATCCGAGAGTTGATGCGATTGACCTTAGTATTCTATTGTGGTATTGTAGCTAAGAATTTGTCAGCTAAAATTTAACTTGGGAGAAATTATTTTGCATCTTTTTAGAAAAATATCTATGATTTTGCTTGTTTTCATTTTATTTGTGTTTATGACAGTTTCTTCCTGTAAAAAAGTGCCGGATAATGGTACAGAGACGGGAATAAAAGCCGGGATAAAAGACAGTTCACAGCTCCTTAAGGAATTAGGGGATAAATACTGGAATTATATGCTGCAGGAAAGTATTGAACTGCAGATAAAGCACGGAATAGAAGTCACAAAACTTCCGGACCTTTCTTTTGCTTATGCCAGTGCTCAGAGTGATTATGCAAAAGATTTTTTGCAGAGGCTGCAGCAAGTTAAAGCGGCTGACCTAAGCCACGAGGAGTGGATATCTTTTGAGATATTAAATAGGGATTTTGCAAACTATATTGAAGGAATAAAATATTATTGGTTGGATTTCCCGGTTACCCCTTACACCTCACCTATACGGAGTGTACAGCGTGCGTTTTCGACCTTTCAATTCAAAGACAGAGAGGATTGTGATGCCTATCTTCAGCTTTTAGCTGAAGTGCCTAAGTTTACAGAAGCGATGCTGGATAAATTAAAAACACAATATGAAAAGGAAATCATCCTGCCGAAAGACGAAATAAACCTTGTAGTCCCTTTTCTTAATACTTTTATAGAAGAAGACAAAAAAAGCCCCTTTTATGTTAGCGATGAGAGGCTTAAAGAAGTTGAAGAAAGTAAGGGGGATGAATTCCAAAAAATTCTTGTCGATGTGATTGGGGCGGAAATTAATCCTGCTCTTAAAGTTTTACCAGAGTTTATTGAAGGGGATTATCTTAAAAAAGCTCCGGATGCTGTAGGCCTTTGGCAGTATTCTGGGGGCAAGGATTATTACGAGTATCTTGTCAGAGTGCAAACTACTATGGATATCACCCCTGAGGAAATCCATCAGATAGGTCTGGAGCAGGTCGACAAGATTATGGAAAAGATCGACAAGCTGCGGGAATCAATAGGATTTGAAGGAACTAGAGAGGAATTTCTTGAGTTTTTAAAGACAGATAAAAGGTTTTTTGTCTCCACCTCTGATGAGATCGGGGAAAGACTGCGTTCCTATATGGAGGGAGTCAGCGAGAAAATAGTTGATTATTTCCTTAAAATTCCGAAGGCGCCTTATGATGTAAAAAGGCTTGCGCCTGAGCTGGAAGGAGCCATGACTTTTGGATTTTATCAGCCTCCTCTGGGATCTGATTCAAGAGGGCTCTATCTTTACAACGGCTCAAAAGTAGAGGAAAGATCGCTACTTTGGGCTGAGGGGCTGCTTTATCATGAACTTGTTCCCGGGCATCATTTTCACATTTCTTTGCAGAATGAGAATACTTCTTTGCCTGAATTTCGCAAAGAGACAATTCACAATACTTTTACAGAGGGCTGGGCCGAGTACGCTTCCTGGGTATGTCTTGAGATGGGGCTTTACAAAGACCCATATTCGCTTTGCGGTAAACACATGATGGACCTTTTTCTGACTACCCGCCTGGTTGTGGATACCGGCATGAATGCGCTTGAGTGGCCGCGAGAAAGGGCTATAAAATATATGCAGGCGCGGTTGGTGTTATCTGGGACTCAAATCCTCAGCGAGACCTTACGCTACTCAGTGGATATGCCGGCTCAGGCTCTGGGATACAAGCTTGGCAGTTTGAAGTATGCTGAACTGCGCAAAAAAGCTGAAGCTACCCTGGGAGATAAATTTGATATCAGAAGATATCATGAGGCCATATTAGGAAGCGGTTCTATGCCTATAACTGTTTTGGAGAAGCATATAGATTGGTTTATCGAGCAGGAGTTGGGGAGGTAGGCCGGATCGCTGTGGGGTGTGAAACCCACTTTAGGCCGTCATAATATAACAATCCCTGCATTAATCGCTTTTTATAGTCTTTATTAAGCTCACTTGTGATTTTGTTTTCGTTTAGGTATTTCATATGCATTCTTTCAAATGGATCTGAATAATTCACATTAATAAGTTCAAGATTGAAATTAAGCTCATAATAGATTTCTCCCCCTTGACTTTTTGCTGATATAATCTGATTATTAAGAATTTCAACGACATTTATCATATTTCTTAAGCTGATACAATTTTCAACATCTGTAGGAGGAATAAGTACATAGTATTTTTCAGATCCCGGCTTAAGCTCTTGGCACAGATATTCCCCGCTCTGAGGGGAAGCTCCCCAAATATCAGTCGGGTCAAAAACCATAAGACAACCGGTATTATATTCATTATTCATCCCGGATACGATAAATTCAACTTCCTTATCCCTATTTAAATCTGCAAAACAATAATCCATTAAATAGCCTGAGTTCCAGAATTCTCCCAATAATTCCCCCTTGGAATTTAACATCACTAACTGCGAAGGAAAAAAATACCTATTCGTTGATATTACAATAATCTCCATGCTGCCATTAGCATCAATATCATAAACATCCACTCCCTTGATTCTATAGTCTGAAGAATATGAAACCTTGCCGAATTTTAATGATTTTCCGGTTTTAAACTCCCATTTTTTTTTGCCTTTATGATCTAAGCAGACCAGGAGACCTTCCTTACGTTCATCCCTGGTTTGAGTGCTAAACAATACTTCTTTTTTTTCATCTCCATCCAGGTCTTTAATAATCAGATGCGGCAGTTTATTTACACCGGTATTAATACTTCTTTTTTCCTGGAAATGCTCGCGGTAACTTTCTTCATTGCAAAGACTGCTAAGGCCGGTGTCAAAGCTCCATAATTTGCTGTTTTTTTCATTTAAGATCAGCAGGCTGGAGTCTTTGATATCAAAATTAAAGGGTACGGATGAGCCTGGATTCATATTCAGAATTACAAGCAAAAAAAGCAAAGCTGCCGGTATGATCAAAAAAATATATTTTGCCTTTTTTCTGCGAATATTTATACGAAAGGATTTTGTTCGCAAATCTTTTTTCAGCCATTCATCTAATTCGATTTTATAGGCAAAAACCCGGGTTTTGGAAGAATCAGGGTCTAACCTGTGTACCGGTAAACCAAGCTTCCTCTCCCACCTCTGGCAGGTACGCACATCACAGTCCAGATAAACAGCAATTTCTTTCCAGGTAGAAAGGCGTTCCTGTAGGGTATTGTTGTCAGCCACAGCCCCTAAACTATACTTTTTAAGCTAAAATATGTCAAACAGAAATGACAGCAAGAATCAGGTCACAGGAATGGTATTGAATCATGGGAATCATGGGGACGGCCGATTAATAATCATGGGGACGGACCGCGATATCCGTGATAAATTATTCATTATCAGGAACATAGGCTTTATTACTGTTGTATTATGTTGCTTAAAGCTTGTTTTTGCCCCCAAAATAGCCTTTTAAGCAAAAATTAATAATAAAAATTCACTGCTGTCCGGAACATGAAATTTAATTATCCTATAACTTAATTAATAACAATATGATACATCACAAAATGGCTGTTATCTACTTGAAATTGATTTTATACTGTGGTCATCTTTTTGTCAATAAACAGAGGAGTGACCA
>JAUVXM010000017.1 GCA_030603565.1 Candidatus Aminicenantota bacterium | reverse complement strand
TAAACGAATTAATTAGAGTTTTTAAAGCTGTGTCTTTGGGCTCTTTAGCCCTGGGCATGTCTTTATATTTGTTAAGGCTTATTGAGCCGTTTAGTTATACAGTTTTTCCTCGCTCTATTCTGATAATTGATTATATATTTTCCCTTATCTTCATAGGTTCGCTTAGAATATCCAAGCGTGTTGTTCTGGAGGGATTAAAAAACACTCTTAAACCTGCGGATTCACTGCGAAAAATACTTATAGTTGGTGCAGGAAGCGCCGGTGAGCAAATAGTGCGGGATATGAAAAGAGAAAGAAATTCTGATTTTATGCCGATTGGATTTATTGATGACGATCCGTCAAAAAAGAATATAAAGATACACGGTGTTAAAGTATTAGGTAGGGAAGAAGACATACCGAGAATAATAGAAAAATTTAATATTGACGAGGTGCTTATTGCCATTCCCTCTGCTGAGTCCAAGCAGATAAAGTCAATTATGAAAATCATTCGAGAAGTAAAACCTATGGGAAACATTAAGATACTTCCTGGGACAACTGATTTGGTAAATGGGAAAGTTTCACTTTCAGATGTTAAGAAAGTTAGGTTGGAAGATCTCTTAGGAAGAGAACCCGTAACAATTGACTATAGTTCTATCCAAGGTTTTATTGGGGGAAAAACAGTTCTTGTTACAGGAGCTGGAGGCTCTATTGGATCAGAGGTTGTTAAAAGAGTTTCAAAATTCAGTCCAAAAAAATTGATAGCTTTAGATAACGATGAAACAGAACTTTTTTATCTCAAAAATAGAATAAAGGATTCAAATAATAGAATTGTTTATACAATGGGAGATATTAAGGATTTGCTTAGGGTAGAGAATGTTTTTGAAACATATAGCCCGAATATTGTAATACATACTGCAGCTTATAAGCATGTTCCGATATTAGAGAATCATTTAAAGGAAGCGGTAAAAACAAATATATTAGGAACAAAAATATTAGCAGAACAATCCATAAAGTCTGGTGTGGAAAAATTTGTATCTGTGTCTACTGATAAAGCAATAAATCCTACAAGTATTATGGGAGCTACAAAAAGATGCAGCGAAGAATTGCTCAAAGAATTGAATTGTAAAGACAAAACTAAATTTATTTCAGTACGTTTTGGCAATGTTTTAGGAAGCAGGGGAAGTGTCATTACTGTTTTCCAAAAACAAATAAAAAGCGGTGGTCCAGTAACTGTGACTCATCCTGAAATGAAAAGATATTTTATGAGCACACCAGAAGCTGTTCTGCTTACTTTAGAGGCGTCATCTTTTGGCATTGGCGGAGAGGTTTTTGTTCTTGATATGGGGGAACCTGTAAAAATTATTGACTTAGCTAAAGAAATGATTCGGTTAAGTGGTTATGAGCCGGATGTAGATATACCCATTGTTTTTACTAATATTCGTCCGGGGGAGAAACTATTTGAAGAAATTTTGAGCGCTGAAGAAGGAACAGAACCTACGGATCATAATAAAATATTTACTGCCAGAAACACAAGAAGTGGAGGTATAAATGATATTTGCAGCAAAATAGAATTAATTACTCAGTTAATTATAGATAAAGGTAAAGAAAAAGAAATAAAAAAGATCTTAAAACAAATCGTTCCGACTTATAATCCTCGGGAAAATTAAAAATTTATTTAACCCTGTATTATAAATGAAAAAAAGAAAAATCAATCCTTTATTTTTAGTCTTAGGTATTCTATTTGCTATACTTCTCTACTTTTTTTATTTTAGGTATGTCCCCACAATAAAGGCCTTCCAGATAGTTTTAGCCCCTATTCTGTTTGCTGTATTTATATTAACCATAGTGAATTTAAGATGGGGTGTGTATTTCTTTGTATTTTCCTTTCCTTTAATCAATAGTCTTCCCTATTTTTTTGGAATAGCAGAACCTATACCTCATGCTCCTGCGGCATTAGTTTTGTTTTTATTCTTTTTTCTGGGTTGGGTGATTCATAGAAGTTTATCCTCTACCCAAATTGAATATAAAGAGAAGATTTATATCCCCCTGATTTTATTTTCTTTGTTAATACTTGTTTCAGGAGTTATTACTTTTTTTAGATATACCAATTTTTATCCTTTTTTGGGTAACGGTATATATGAATATATCACCAATGTGGATGGGGTAACTTCCGGGGGAGCCTTTATGAGCACTATCTTTTTCTCCTTGAACTATTTAAGTGCCTTTGTTTTTTTTTTCATACTACTTTCCACCATAAAATCTAAATCTCATATCAAAAAAATACTTTCTCTTGTTTGTGTGAGCACTTTGCTGTCTCTTTGCTTTGGTCTTTTTCAGTATTTAATAAATATTAAAATCGGAAATAACCCTATAAGTATAAGACAGGGTTTGATAAATGCTACTTTTAAAGATGCCCTATCATTCGGTGTTTATGTTGCGATAATAGTGCCTTTACTCTTAGGAGTGATTTTTGCTTTTAAGGGACTGGTAAGAATAATTTCTATAGGAACATTAATATTATCTTTATTCATGATATTTTTTATCGGCTCGAAAAGCGGTTTAATTTGTCTTTTTATTTCATTAATTGTTTTTATCGCCTTGTATATTAAATCAAAGATCAGTGCTAAAAAGTTAATATTTATCTCTCTTAAAAAAACGGTAGTTACATTTGGGATAATAATAATATTAATAGGAACAGTAATTGTATTTTTTCAATTAAACAAAAAAAAGATACTGCCATCCAGGACAATAATGAGGATGAGTCAGACCTTTAAGCAGAGAAGCATGGATACAATATTAAAAGGAAGATGGAATGAACTCTGGAAAGTCGCTCTGCTGATGATTAAAGATTATCCATTAACCGGAGTGGGAATGGGGGGCTATATCATCGAGGCTTCCAATTATGCCAAGGTTTATAAAACCCGACTGAATCCCCAGTCAGCAGAGAATTATTTTCTTCAGGTAGGATCAGAATTGGGGTTAATCGGACTGTTTTTTGCCCTTTGGATTTTCTGGGAAATTATAAAAAAAATGAGAAGAAGCTATTTAAAAAACAGCAATAGTAATAAGAACAGATTCATTCTTTTTGGGGCAATAGCTGGGGTGATTTCATATTGTTTTAATATTCTGGTTCATAGTTATATTGGAAGTTATGAAATTAAATATGCTTTCTGGTTTCTGGTTGCACTGATTTTTATTTTAGCGAGGGATGATAAAGATGAAGAAGAGAAAAAACTTTTTAGTGGACGCATAAAAATTTCAGGTATTATTATTATCGCTCTATTTACAGGAGTTCATCTCTGGAATTCAACTCATTCTCTCTCGCTTGCAGGCCGCACAGAGAAGTTTGATTTGAAGCAAAATTTTGGTTTTTATGCGCCGGAGAAAACTGAAGACGGCAGGGCGTTTCAATGGGCCAGAAGCTATGGAGGAAAAACTACCATTATGGCTAAGCCTGTGATTTCGATTCCTATCCACGCTGCTCATCCTGATATTCAGGAAAATCCTGTTAGAGTTAAAATATTCATTATAAAAGATTTTTTTAAGGAAAAAACACTGCTTGATGAAATCGTTATTAATAATAAGACTTGGACAAATTATGAATACTCTATTCCTGAAGAAGTTGATAAAGAGGTGATTTTATTAATAAAAGTAAGCCGAACCTGGACTCCTATGAAAGCAATAGGGGTTCCTGACCCAAGGAATTTAGGAGTAGCTGTAGGAAAAATTAAGTTTAAAGATAAGATATAGTTTTTTAAGCAATATAAATTAAAGAGGCGGTTCTATAAAATGAACCGCCTTTTTTATTTTCTGGAAAAATTTCCCTTTACTACCCAGACTTAATACTTATAAAGGCTATTACTTTATGATAAGATATAAAAAATCTCCCAATGACTGAAAAACCTACCCAAAAACCAAATTTCCGCAAAATTGCTGAGCTAAGCTCTATAGGGCTTAGGCTGCCTTCTTCGATTGCCATTGGGCTATTCATGGGATATTACCTGGACAAACTGTTCAATACTCGCCCCTGGCTGCTGCTTATTTTCCTCCTCCTGGGCATAGCTTCAGGTATGATAAGCCTGCTTAAAGGGATAAAGAAGTTCCAATAAAGCGGGGTCAAGTCTTCATAGACAAATCCTTTAAATAGCGATATTATAAGGCATAGAAAAACAAAAGATGACACAGACTGAATCTATAAATGAAAAGATCCTTAAACGGATTCCCTGGGAGATCGCTATCCTCGCCCTCATCCTTGCGCTCCCCACTCTTATACTTTTTGATGCGGTATCCGCCTTGCTGGTTTTTACAGGCAGTCTTCTGGCTGCCGCCGAGTTCATCTGGCTTAAGAAATCCATTACCAAAATTTTATTAGACAGGAAAAAACAAGCCTTCATAACCATTACGCTCCTTTACGGCCTCCGTTTTCTCTTGATTATTGCCGTCTTTTTTATTATAATTCTGCTTTTCTCAAAGAAAGTAATTGCATTTGCAGCCGGTTTTTCGACCTTGATCTTAGTTTTTCTGGTTGAAGCCATAGTGGCGCTTTCAAAGTTTAAACAATGGAAAAATTAGAGCACAGTTTATATATAGTCGAGCTTATCAATAAAATTTTCAGTAAACCCATTGCTGCTCTCCTGGGAATATTCGGTATCCATGTCCACAACCCCAATCACTTGATACCTGACTATATTGTAATGGTTTTTTTTGTCGCGCTTCTGCTTATTCTTCTCTTCGGGCTTGCCTCGCGGAAAATAAATTCTGTCCCGTCAAAACGCCAGAGCATGCTTGAGATGATCATTCAAGCATTTGAAAGCCAGCTGGTCGATATAATCGGCGAGCAGGGGAAAAAATTTCTACCTCTGGTCGCCACCATCGGGCTTTTTATCTTTTTCTGCAATCTCATCGGGCTTGTACCGGGATTTATGTCTCCCACCAGTAAACTCAATGTCACAGTCGCATGTGCCCTGGTTGTTTTTTTTTACTATCACTGGCAGGGGATAAAATCCCAGGGTGTATTAAAGTACCTTAAACATTTCTTGGGCCCGATCCCGGCAATAGCTCCCTTACTCCTGCCCATTGAGATCATCAGCCACTTTTCTCGGGTCGTTTCGCTTTCTATACGTCTTTTTGGAAATATATTTGCAGAAGAATTACTTATTGTGGTCATTGCTTCAATTATCCCATTTTTCCTTCCCCTGCCATTTATGGCAGTGGCAGTATTCACATCATTTATCCAAGCATTCGTCTTTGTTCTGCTGACGTGTGTCTATCTGGCAGGAGCTGTGGCCAATGAGGAAGAACATTAACTTTAAAGGAGAAAAAATGTCTAAAAACCTTAAACCCCTCATCGCCTTAATTTTTTTAATTATTCTAATGAGCACTCCCCTCCTTGCTCAAGGAAGTGACATTTCGGATAACCGGACAGCCTTATTCAAATGGTCACTGCTCATCGGAGGCGCTCTTATTGCCATAGCTGTAACCGTCGGTGCTATGAGTCAATCAAAATCAATAACCAGTTCATGCGAAAGCATTTCAAGAAACCCAGCCTCCGGAGATCACATCAAGTTCCTGCTCATTTTTGGGTTGGTCCTTATTGAAACCCTGGTCATCTACGCACTGCTTATCTCGATCATAATCCTTATGGTCAACTGGGGCAATATATAATTTCCCTTTGAGTATCATATAAAAAATGCTACTACCTATCTTCGAAATCCTGAAAACCACATTTAAAAGGTTTTCCGAAGATAGATGCGGCAATCTTGCCATAACCATCTCCTATTTTTCTCTTCTCTGTGCTATTCCCCTGGTAGCCCTGTTTGCTTTTATTGCCACTAAAGTACTAGGTAATGCTGAGTTAGCCTTCCGCAGCCTGAATATTCTATCGGACGAATTCTTTGCCCAACTCGACCCTTTATTCTTCAAAAGAGTCCATGTCGTATCCCGAAATATCTCCAGTTTAGGCTGGTTCGGGTTAGCCGGCTCATTTATCGCCGCCAGCTTTCTATTTTCCAACTTGATCTATGCAATAAACTTCATTTTTAAAGCTAATTATCAGAAATCATTCTTTTATAACCGACTGATGGAATACGTTATCATGTTCGTTCTCGGAGTTATAATGCTAATCTCTCTTTCTGTCACCGCCATCTGGACGGCGCTGCACCGAACAATCAAAGAAAGTACGGTAGTCGCTAATCATATTAATCCTAAAGTCATGTCAGTGATCGATAATTTTTTTCTGCAATACCTCTTCCCTTTGACCCTTACTTTTCTGGTTTTCTTTGTCATGTATAAATTTATTCCGGACATAAAGGTCTATACATTAGCCGCTGCCATAGGCGCTCTCGTCAGCACTCTTCTCTGGGAAGCCTTCAAACGCATATTTGTATTCTATGTTGCTCATTTTTCAGCTATCGGAATAGTACTGCATAAATTAGTACAGGGGACTCTCACTTCAATTATTTTCTTTCTGCTCTGGATAACTTTTTCCCTGGTCATAATTTTATGGGGAGCGGAGTTGGCAGCTGTATTAAATGAAAGGATACATGAAAAGCGCGCCTAAAAATACTTATCCAACTGTAGCTGAGCTGGCGGATTTTCTGGGATGCCCCTATATTGGAAACGGAGATACTGTTATTCGCGGTATATCCGGCCTGGAAAATGCAAAAAAAGGAGACCTGGTTTTTCTGACTAAACCAAAACAGCAGCGTTTTCTCGAAAAAACAAAAGCCTCAGCCGTTATAATCCCGGCCGAATTGGACTATGACGATCTGCCGGCTATTAAATCAAAAAACCCGCATCGTTCCTTTATCCGGGCCATCGATTTTTTCTTTAAACCCTATCGTCCAGAACCGGAAATCCATCCTCAGGCCCTGGTCTCACCTTCTGCAAAATTGGGCAAAGATGTCTCTATTGGGGCCTTCTCGATTATCGGAGATGATACAGAAATAGGGGACAACACAGTAGTTTTTCCTTTAGTATCAATATATCCGGGAGCAAAAGTCGGCAGCCAGTGTCTTATTCATTCCCATACTTCCCTTAGGGAAAATATCCGTATCGGCAGCCAGGTGATAATCCATAACGGTTGTGTAATCGGAGCGGATGGATTCGGATATCTGCAGGACAAAGATAAAAGTCACATCAAGATCCCCCAGACCGGGACAGTCATTATAGAAGACAATGTCGAGATCGGCGCCAATACCACCATTGACCGGGCTGCGCTGGGAAAAACAGTTATCCGGAAGGGCACAAAGATAGATAATCTTGTTCAAGTCGCCCATAACGTAGAAATCGGCGAAAACAGTATCCTTGTAGCACAGGCCGGGATAGCCGGAAGTTCCAGAGCAGGGAAAAATGTGATCATGAGCGGACAGGTTGGGATATCCGACCACGTCAATATTGGAGATAATGTCATAATAGCGGCTAAATCCGGGATCACAAAAGATATCCCGGAAGACTCCATGGTAGCGGGTATGCCCCATTTAGATATTATGGAATGGCGGAAAGCCTGGTCCTCTATTCCAAAATTGTACGAGCTGATAAAGGAAGTACGCCGCTTAAAGAAAAGGGTAGCTGAATTGGAGAAGAACAGCTGATGGTACGTAGTACGAGCTACATATTCTGAATATATTCATCTGCTGCGATTGCGGCTTCTACACCAGAGCCTACTGCGGTCGCCACTTGTTTGGAGCAGGCATCTGTAACATCACCGGCAGCATAAATACCTGGTTTTGAGGCAGCCATTCCCTTTGTTACAACAATCTCTCCCTTCTCATTTAAATCCAGCAGAGAATTTAAAAACCCGGTGTTTGGATCCATCCCGATAGAAACAAAAATCCCATCAAGGCTTAATTCGCTGACCTTATTTGTCTTAACATCCTTTATGGTCAATGATTTAAGCTTCTCACCGCCGTTTATCTTTTCAATAATAGTATCCAATACAAAAGAGATCTTATCATTGCGGGTTGCCCGATCCTGCAAAATTTTCTCCCCCCGGAATTGGGCCCGCCTGTGAATCAGCTTGACCTCACGGGCAAATTTCGTCAGGAAAATAGCTTCTGTAAACGCAAAACTACCTCCCCCGGCAACTCCCACAATTTTGTCCCGGAAAAAGGCCCCATCACAGGTAGCACAATATGAAACCCCTCTGCCTGTCAACTCTTTTTCCCCCGGGACTTCTAATTTCCGGTGATTTGACCCTGTGGCTATAATAAGAGCATGTGTCAGGTATTTCCTTTCTCCACAAACTATCTGCCACTGACTATCTTGCTTATCAACTCGATTGACTTCAGCAGTTTCAATCTCGGCCCCGAACTTCTCTGCTTGTTTGCGAAAATCCTCCATCAAGGAAAAAGGGGCCACCCCCTCGGGAAAACCGGGGTAGTTTTCAACCCAGTCAGTCATAAGTATCTGCCCTCCCGGCATACTTTTCTCCAGGACCAAAGTGTTTAGCTTTGCCCGGCCCGTATATATTGCAGAGGACAGCCCAGCCGGCCCGGCTCCAACAATGATAACATCAAATAGTTTGCTCGTATGCATTCTCAGCAGCACCTCCATAGATAAAGATTCGATTTCAGGCTAACATAGCTTTTTAGCCCCAGCCAAGCTTTTCCTGCAGCAAATCAAAATAATTTCTCTTGGGAGAGGAAATCAACATTAAAGCACAGGCACTGTTTTTTATTTCTAAGATCTCATTTTCTTCCATCAAGTTCCCTCTCTGCCCATCCAGAGTTAGGTAAGCATTCTCTCCACTCGTCAGTATCTTAAACTTGATCCTTGATTCTAAAGAAACAACCATGGGACGAAAAGATAGAGTATGAGGGCAGATAGGAGCGATTATTATTGCTGGAATTTGGGGCTGAATTATCGGCCCCCCGGCTGAAAGTGAATATGCAGTCGAACCGGTAGGGGTGGATATAATGAGGCCATCGGAACGAGGGGTAGAGATCTCCTTATTGTCGATCCACATAGCATACTGGATCATGCGGGCCAAGGCACCTTTGTTGATGACAATATCATTCAGGCAATAAAATGTTTTTCCTCTGGTCAAAACCTCAAGCATCTGCCGATGGCTGACAATTTTATTATTCCCAGCCAAATATGCATCAAGAGTTAAAACGCTCTCTCTCTGCGGTACTTCAGTAAGAAAGCCAAGACTTCCCAGATTAACTCCCATAACCGGCACTTTTTTCTGAGCCGCAAGATGGGCGATGCTTAGTAAAGTCCCATCTCCCCCCAGGACAACAACCAGGTCCACCTTAAGAGGAATGTCTTCCCTGGCAATAGTTCCTGCCCGGCCGAGTTTTTTAGCAGCGGCTTCTTCCAGCACGCATTCAATCCCTTTCTGAGAAAAATAGCGGATCAGCTCTTCAAGGGCTTTTTTTACATCAGGGGCATGCGGCTTTATGACAAATCCAACGCGCTTAATTTTTCTCATTCCAGGCAACCTCCTTCACTAAATCTTTCAGGTTCTTTGGGCTTAAACACTCGGAATTCAAGGACCACATAATAAAAAATTCCCGGTTTCCTTTCTGCCCCCGGACAGATGTTCCTGTAGCCCCCTTAACATAAAATCCCATATCTTGAGCCTGATCAATAATTCTGGTCATAACCTCCTCATGTAAGCCCGGATCCTGGACAATGCCTTTTTTCCCTACCTGCTCTTTTCGCACTTCAAATTGAGGTTTGATCAGAGAAATCAAATCTCCGTTTTCCAAAAAGTCTTTTATCGCAGGTAAAATTTTTAATACAGAAATAAATGACACATCCATTGTAATGAGATCCAAGGTATCGGAAAAATCTTTCTTCTCTAAATAACGGGCATTTTTGTTTATCAACACCACTCGAGGGTCCTTGCGCAAATTCCAGTCAAGCTGCCTGGTGTCCACATCCACAGCAAAAACTTTCCTTGCTCCTCGCTGCAGCAGACAATCGGTGAAGCCCCCTGTCGAAGCCCCTAAGTCAGCGGCGGTCTTGTCACCCACGGAAAATTTAAACTCCTCCAAAGCCTCTGCTAATTTTAATCCTCCCCGTGACACAAAAAAAAGTTTCTCCTTTAAAATTAATTCCTGTTCCTTATCCAATAATTGACCGGGTTTTTCTACTCTTTCCTGCTGGGAAAAAACCAGGCCGGCCATGATCAAAGCGCGGGCTTTACGGGGATTCTCCGCTAACCCCTGATATACGACCAAGTTGTCAGCCCGCATCTTTTTGTTCATAACTAACAGGATGTCCGAGCAATAAACTCTCTTATCTGCTCAGCCAACCCCTCTGCGTCCAGTTTGAACCTGGCTTTGATCTGCTCTACTTTTCCGGCCGGATAAATATCCAAAGGCAGACCTATGCTTTTAAAACGGACATCAAATTTCATGTTTTTGTCCAGCACTTCGCGGACTGCGCTTCCAAACCCTCCGTTTATAATACCCTCCTCCACAGTTATGATCCTGCAGCCGGGCCGAGCATATCTCAGAATCATCTCCTCATCCAGAGGTTTGGCAAAACGGGCATTTACTACAGCTAAGTCTATTCCCTCTTTTTTCAGCTTTTTAGTTGCTTCCAGAGTCGCATAGACCATATTACCAAATACAAAAAGCAGATCCGAACCTTCTCTCAAGAGCTCACTTTTCCCCAGGGGAATTTGCTTCAACTCCTTATCGAGAGCAACCCCATATACCTTCCCTTTGGGGAAACGCACAGCAGCAGGATGAGAATAAGAAAAGGCAGATTTTACCATATGCTGTAGTTCATTTTCATCTTTGGGCGCCATTACTATCATATTAGGCATGTGCCTGAGATAGGCAATATCATTGATACCCTGATGAGTAGGTCCGTCAGCAGGCACGATCCCAGACCTGTCGAGGGCAAAAACAATGGGGATATCCATCAGGTTGACATCATGATAAAGCTGGTCATAAGCTCGCTGGAGAAAAGTCGAATAGATCGCAACCAGCGGTTTAAACCCCTCAAGTGCCAGCCCGGAAGCAAAATCAACAGCATGCTGTTCCGCTATGGCTACATCATAGAATCGTTCCGGATACTGCTGTCTAAAAGCTTCCAACCCGGTTCCTTCAGGCATTGCTGCTGTTATGGCTACTATCTTTTCGTCTTGCCCGGCCAGTTTGACTACAGTACTGCCGAATATTGAAGAAAAAGTAGCCCTTTTGTCAGTACTGCTAGCTTTGCCGGATTTGATCTCAAAGGGAGAAGCACTGTGAAACCGAGTTGGGTTTGACTTGGCAGGAGCATAACCTTTGCCTTTTTTAGTCACACAGTGAATGAGAACCGGTCCCATGTAATTTTTTGCTTCTTCAAAAACTTCTATTAATGACGGCAAGCTGTGTCCCTGAACCGGGCCGATGTACCGTATTCCCAACTCTTCAAATAGCAAGCCGGGAAAAAAAACCTTCTTAATCGCCTCTTCCAGTCCCCGGCTCATCTTTATTAAAGGCCAACCAATTACCGGCAGGGCTTTTAAAAATGTTTTCGCATGATCTTTAATGCGTAAGTAAGGCTGACCGGAAACAAGGTAAGTAAGATATCGGGATATAGCCCCTACATTGGGGGAAATCGACATTTCATTGTAATTCAAGACAATGATCAGCTTCTCTCTCAGATGGCCGATCTGGTTTAATGCTTCCCAGGCTATTCCTCCGGTCAGCCCCCCATCTCCGACCACGGCCATAACATGGTGTCCTTCTTTTTTCTTGTCCCTGGCTACAGCCATGCCCAGAGCTGCTGAGAGGGCAGTAGAAGCATGACCGGTGTTAAAAACATCATACTCGCTTTCCTCACGACAGGGAAAGCCACTCAGACCGTCTGCCTGCCGTAAAGTCGAAAACCTGTTTTTACGGCCGGTGATGATCTTGTGAGTATAACACTGATGCCCCACATCCCAGATAATTTTATCCGCGGGAAAATCGAAGACAAAATTCAAGGCCAGGGTTATCTCGACCACCCCCAGATTTGAAGAGAGGTGTCCGCCGGTTTTTGAGACGACCTGAATAATCAAATCTCTGATTTCTCCCGCCACTTGAGAGAGTTCTTTTAAAGTAAGTCTTTTTATGTCCCGGGGGGATTCTATCTCATCCAGTATTTTTGGCATTCTCTTTACCTTTCTTAACCTTTAATAGCATTTCTGCTAAAAATTTCAGTTCTTTTGTATCTAATGATATCTTATCCAAGGCGGCAATCGCCAGGCCTATATATCTTTCCAACCTCTCCTTTGTTTTTTCATAACCATACACGCTTATAGAATTAGGACGGGAAACTCCTATGCCGGAATCATCTTCCTCTGAATCCAGAATATCATCCCGGGTCTGAAATGCCAGCCCGATATTTTTGCCATAATCATATATAGCATCCATCTGGGACAAAGGTGCCTGTCCCAACAATGCCCCTGTCTTTACCGAGGCAAGGATTAAAGAAGCTGTTTTTTTCTCGATAATGCTTTGAAATTCCTCTTTAGATATTCCTTCCGGTGTAAGGGTGACATCCAGCATCTGTCCGCCTATCATCCCTCCCACACCAGCTGATCTGCTAACCTCTATGATAACCTCTCCCCTGACACTTGCAGCCTGTCCTTTCAGGGAGGAACCGGCCATTAATTCAAATGCCAGAGTTAATAATCCATCCCCAGCTAAAAGGGCAATATCTTCACCATAAGCCTTATGACAAGCAGGCTTTCCCCTGCGAAAATCGTCATTATCCAGGCAAGGCAGATCATCATGAATAAGCGAGTAATTATGGATCAGCTCAATTGCGCAGGCAAAAGGAAGTACTGTATTTTGGTCAGCACCAAAGCTTTCTCCTGCCGAGAGGGTAAGTAAAGGCCGAAACCGCTTTCCTCCAGAAAGCACAGCATACCGCATTGCCTGAGACAAAACGGAGCCGTCCCCAGCTAAAATCGAATCCAGAGCAGTATTCACTGCGCTTTTTTTTTGTTTCAGGCTCTCACCGGCATTCATTTTTCTCTAAAAAGGGAGGTCGTTGTTTTCCCCGGTATCCGGCTTCTCTGTCTTCTCAGGGACTGCTTCTTTTTTTTCTTTAAGTTCAAATGCCTTCGGCTTTACTTCCCCTTTATCATCTTGCAAGAGAATTTCAATTTTCTTTTCCGCTTTTTCAAGTTCAGCTCTCAAATATTTAGCAAGTTTTATTCCTTTTTCAAAAAAAGCCAAAGATTCATCTAGAGGCAGTCTCCCATCCTCCAATTTTTCAACTGTTTTCTCCAGCTCAGCTAATGCCTTTTCAAAACTCATGTCACTCATGCGGATTTCTCCTTATAATCAAAGCACTTTTAGCCTGACCTATTCATAAAAAAATGGCGATGTTTTTATTATTATTTTCTTTTCAATTCGTGAATAATCCAGGCTAGATTGCTTCGTCACTTTGTTCCTTGCAATGACGTTTTTTTTATCTTATCGTCTATATTTTTTTTTGTATCCACTCTGTCTACACTGCAGTCAAACTCCCCTTGGTAAAAGGTTACAGTCATCTCTTCCCCCGTCTTAACCTCATCAATACTACTTACAATAGACATTCCTTTGTTCTTCCAGCACAGAGTATAGCCTTTTTTAAGAATATTCAGGGGACTGAGATTATGCAGCTCAGCACAAAACTTCTCCCAGGCTCCTTTTAAGTATTGAAGCTTTGTCTCTATGATATTGGCTAATCTTTCTTCTAAAAACCGGGTTCTGGATAAACCCTCGGATACTTTGTGCTGTTCAGACTTTATAGCATTAAGCGCCCGCATTTCCAGTTCATCTATAGTTTGAGCATTGCTAAGTAATCTTACTTTAAAATTCTGAAATGCCCAGTGATGAATCAAGCCTGTTACCTTATTGACCTGTCGCTGAGTATAATATTTTAGATAATGGATAACCCTCTCTTCTAACGTGTTTATTTTTTCAATAAACGATTCTTCCTTTTCTATGACAAGTTCCGCAGCTGCAGTAGGAGTTGAAGCCCGGATATCAGCAACAAAATCCGCGATAGTAAAGTCAACCTCATGTCCCACAGCGGATATGACCGGCAGGGGACAGGCAAAGATTGCTCGCGCAACAGGTTCTTCATTAAACGCCCAAAGATCTTCCATAGAACCACCCCCCCTTCCCACAATAATAACATCTATATCCGGGCAAGAGCTGAAATACTCAATTCCTTTTACAATTTCCTCAGCAGAACCTTCGCCCTGGACTCTTGCCGGATAAATAAGAATGTGAAGCCGGGCAAAGCGTCTTTTCAGGGTCTGGAGAATATCAATAATAGCTGCACCTTGTGGAGATGTGACTACTCCTACTTTTTTAGGCAGCAAAGGCAATTTTTTCTTGATCTCTAGAGAAAAAAGGCCTTCTTTTTTCAATTTTTCCTTAAGCTGCTCAAAAGCCAGTTGGAGAGCTCCTTTTCCTTTTGGCTCTATCAACTCGACCTGAACTTGATACGTCCCCCTGGGTTCATATACTTTTATACTCCCCCGACAGACAACCTGTAGTCCGTTTTCCAATTTAAAAGGAACCTTCTGGGCAAGCGAACGCCACATCACCGCGCTTAGTTGGCTTTTTTCATCTTTAATAGTAAAGTATAAATGACCTGAATGAGCACTAGTAAAGCCGGAAACTTCACCTTCGACCCAGACCTGGGAAAATCGCTCCTCTATCTCTATTTTGATCAACCGGGTGATCTCTGAAACAGAGTATATCTTTTCCGGCTTGACCAGCCCCTTATCCTCCATCTTTCTCCTCAGTAAGATTCTCGCGTTTTATTGAATAGGCTTTTCCGGATTCAGCGTCAATTTCAATACAGACTGCGGAAAGAATGCCATCTCCTTTTTGCGGCTCAAACCTCTGCGGCCTGGAAGTAAGAAATCTTTGCACTCCCTGGTCCTTACGGATCCCGATCACTGAATTGACACATCCGACCATGCCGACATCCGAGATATATGCTGTGCCATCAGGCAAAATCCTTTCATCTGCAGTCGGGACGTGAGTATGTGTGCCAAGAAGAGCTGAAATTCGCCCATCAAGATACCAGCCCAATGCTTGCTTTTCAGAAGTAGCCTCAGCGTGAAAATCAACAATTATCACCGGGGTGACTTTCCGAAGTTTTTCGATCTCTCTGTCAGCTACCCGAAAAGGACACTCAATAGGCTCCATAAACACTCTCCCCTGTAGGTTCAATACTCCCACTCTAATACCACTGTCATGAGTGAAAATAGAGGAGCCTCTTCCCGGACAGGGATCGGGATAATTTGCAGGACGCAGCAATCCCGGTTCTTCATCTATATAATCGAGCGCTTCTTTTTTGTCCCAGATATGATTTCCGGAAGTTAGGACATCGATATGGATGAAAAGTTCCTCTCCGATCTTTTGAGTGATCCCAACTCCCCCGGCGGCATTTTCACCATTGGCAATAATAAATACAGGAGAATATTTTCGCACTAGACCAGGAAGAAGCTTCCGCATGGCATTTCTACCCGGGCGGCCAATAATATCACCCAGAAATAGGATTTTCAGCTTACCTGGCATATTCAACTGCTCTCATTTCCCGGATGACCGTGACCTTGATATGCCCAGGGTAATCTAGCTCATCTTTGATTTTTCGGGCTATATCCTTTGCCACCAGCGTAGCTTTTTCATCTGAAATCTTCTTGCTTTCTACAATAACCCTTATTTCTCTTCCCGCCTGCAGGGCAAACGCTTTAGCTACTCCCTCATGTGAATTCGCAACCTCTTCCAATTTTTCCAGACGCTTTACATATGCCTCCAACAGCTCTCGCCTGGCTCCGGGCCGGGCTGCAGAAAGAGTGTCAGCCGACTGCACCAGGACCGCTTCCACCGAAGGAAATTCAATATCCCGATGGTGAGAAGCAATTGCCTGCCACACAGCTTCTTTTTCTCCGTACTTTTTCGCCAAAGAAACACTTAGTTCCGTATGTGTTCCTTCGACTTCCCGGTCTACCGCCTTTCCTATATCATGCAGCAGGCCGGCACGCATTGCTACATTGACATTCACTCCCAGTTCTCTTGCCATTAATGCAGATAAAAAGGCAACCTCTTTGGAATGCTGTAAAACATTTTGCCCGTAACTCGTCCTGTATTTCAACTTCCCCAGATGTTTTATCAATTCCGGATGAATATCCGGGATACGAAGTTCAAGGACAAGTGCCTCTCCCTCCTGTTTGATCTTTTCTTCCAATTCCACTTTAACTGTTTCAACTACTTCTTCAATCCTGGCAGGATGTATCCTGCCGTCAACCACAAGTTTCTCAATCGCCAAGCGAGCCATTTCCCGACGAATCGGATCAAAACTTGAAAGGATTACAGCTTCCGGAGTATCATCAACAATGATATCTACCCCTGTTGCCATTTCCAGGGCCCGAATATTTCTCCCTTCTCTTCCGATTATCCGCCCTTTCATATCATCAGTAGGAAGGTCAACAACAGATACAGTGGTTTCAACCACATGCTCTGCAGCCGACCTCTGAATTGCCTGGCTGATAATATCTTTAGCCACGAGGTGGCCTTTTTCTCTTGCCTGTTCTTCGATCCTACGGACTATCTGTACCGCTTCCAGCTTAGCCTCATCCTCTATTTTCTTTTTTATCTCCAACTTAGCTTCCTCTTTACTTAAACCGGCTATACGCTCGAGTTCTAATATGGTCCTATTTCTAAGTTCATCCTGCTTTTTTTCTTTGTTGGAAATCTCTTTTTCTCTGGAGAATAAGCGGCTCTCTTTATTGGCAAACTCTCTTTCTTTCCCTTCCAGACCCTGAATCCTTCCGTCCAGTTTTTCTTCCTTTTGTACCAGCCTTCTTTCTGTTTCATTTAGCTTATGCTGTCTGCCACGAGTCTGTTTTTCAAAATTAGCCTTTAGGTTTAGGAATTTCTCTTTCTCTTGGAGCGCAACTTCACGTTTTGCCTTTTCTGTTTCCTCTTGTGCCCGTTTTTTTATTTCATCCGCTTCTCGCTTGGCATTAATGATAAGGCGGCTTCCGGATTTCTTTTTGATTATTATAAAAATCAGTACGCCTGATGATATTACTGCGGCGGCGACTGCAAAGCATGTGATTAGATTCACTCTATTCACCTCCATATAAGAGTTGATAGGAGATGAAAGCGTGGAGGTATTTAAATATTCATTTTTCCCGCATGTCTTTTTAATTTATTTAATTGATTCCCCGATAGTCTTGTATGTATTCTCATCTTTTAAAAGATAAGCCTCCAAACTTTCTATTTCATTCTCCATATGCCCGATTACTTCGACTAAGCTGTCAAATTTCTTTTGACCGAGAAACAACTCATCAGCTATGTTTAGGGCTGCTAAAACTGCTACCTTTAATCTATCCGCAGTTTTTGACTTTACTGCAACTTCCCGCATCTTCTGGTCAATATACGAAGTAAGATGGCTTATATATTTTTCATCCTCCTCTCCTTTAACCCTTATTTTATATTTTTGGTTGTAAATCTCTATTTCAATAATTTTATCAATCATAATTCAATTAGATCAATCTGGTTTATTATTGTTTCTATTTTTCCCTTGATCGCCTCCCTCTCCTTTTTAAATATATTTAAGCTTTTGTCAAGTTGACCTGCTTTCTTTGCCTGTTCAACATAATTTTCTTTCTCTTCTTTTAACTCTTTTATGTTCTTTTTAAGCCTTTTATTCTCACTCAGGAGCTTGTTAATATAATCGACAACCTGAGATATCTTCCCTTCTAGAATTTTAATTCTTTCTAATTCGCTTGTCAATTTTCCGACCCTCCCTTAAGAAGAATTTATATTCTGTCTGTAAAGCCTATAATGATCTTTATTTAGCCTGAACTATTCATAAAAAATGTCGATATGTATGATTCCTCTTTTTAAATCAATATTTTACATTGATTCCTCATGCATTACAATTGACCATTTCGTTTTTGATGTAATTTCTATATATAATCGACATTTTTTATGAATAATTCAGGTTAGAAAACATTCTGCCTTTTCGCAATCCTTATGCTGCTGATTGCTTAACCTTTTGGGCTAACCGAACAAATGTTTCTGGAGATTTCGCTGCTAGGTCAGCCAGAATTTTTCTATCAAGTTCAATATTCAGATTCTTTAAACCGTCGATAAAACGACTATACGAAATACCATTGTTTTCTGCTGCCGCTTTAATTCTAATAATCCATAAACGCCTAAAATCTCGCTTCCGGGTCCTTCTGTCCCGGTAAGAATATTGGAGAGCCCTTTCGACTGCTTCTTTAGCAGTACGGTAATTGCGGCTTCTTGCCCCCCAATATCCTCTGGCATACTTTAATATTTCAGATCTTCTTTTCCTTTTTTTGGTGCCTCTTGTCACTCTCGGCATTTTTTTCTCCTTTAAAAATCACTAGGGAGCATTCTCTTGATCCTTTTTCTATCTGCAGCACTTATCAGACCAGCTTTCCCCAATTTTCTTTTTCTCTTAGCTGTTTTTTTGGTAAGAAGATGACTCTTATGCGATTTGTTATATGTTATTTTCTTCTTCCCAGTTAATTTGAACCTCTTTTTGGCTCCTTTATGTGTTTTTAGTTTTGGCATCTTTTTCTCCTGTTTTAATTGGGGCTGCTAGAGTCGAAACAGCCCATGGTTGAGAACGGACCTTTGAATCCTGTTCCCCCAACTCCTTGATATCTTCGAAGACTCTCTCCAGAATGCCATGTGCTAATTCTGGTTTTGCTTTTTCTCTCCCTCGAAGCATAATGGTTATTTTCACTTTGTTGCCCTCTTTAAGAAATCTCTTAACATGGCGAACTTTAAAACTGTAATCATGAATGCTGATTTTAGGCCTAAATTTTATCTCTTTGATCTGAAACTGCTTTTGGCGCTTCTTGGCTTCATGTTCCTTCTTGTGCAAGTCGTAAAGAAACTTTCCGTAATCCATAACCCTGCATACAGGGGGTTTTGCGTTTGGGGCTACTTCAACCAGGTCAAGGCCTTGCTCTTGAGCTAAAGAAAGAGCCTTATCAAGGGAAATGATTCCAAGCTGTTTTTTGTCGTTATCTACAGCTCTAACTTCTCTGGCCCGGATACCCTTATTTATTCTATGCGGCTTTTTTTTGCGTATTACAGGATGATATCTTCGTCTTCTAATAACTAACCTCCTTAAAATTTTACATCTATAGATCTATTGGCAATTAATAACATAATTTTTTCAAGAAATTTCTCAACATGTATTTCCCCTGCATTCCCTTGAGTATGTATTCTTAGCGAAGCAGTTTTTCTCTCTACTTCTCTATCTCCGACAATAAGGATAAGAGGTGTCTTATTGGTCTCCGCATCTCTAATTTTGTATCCCATCTTTTCCCGGCGGTCATCAACAAAAGTACGTAATTTCCTGTTTTTAAAAGTCTCGTTTATCGACTCGGCATATTCATTATGCCTGTCAGCTATGGGGATGATCACCGCCTGTACCGGAGCCAACCAGAGAGGAAAATTCCCATTATAATGTTCGATCAGAATGCCAAAAAACCTTTCTAGAGACCCAAGCAGAGCCCTATGGATCATAAAAGGGCGATGGAACTTTCCATCTTCGCCGACATAGTTTAAATCGAACCTTTCAGCCAGGTTAAAATCCAACTGTATAGTAGTACACTGCCAAGACCTCTGCAAGGCATCTTTTATTTTTATGTCGATTTTGGGGCCGTAAAATACTCCCTCTCCTTCATCAATACTAAAATCCAACTTTTCTTCTTTTAACGCTCTCTCCAGCGCTTTTGTAGCTTTATCCCAATCCGTATCTGAGCCACAGTGCTTATCAGGACACGTGGAAAGGAAAATATCGTATTCATTAAAACCAAATGTCCCTAAAATCTTTTTCGCCAGAGAAATAGCTTTGCGGATCTCTTTTTCAAGCTGATCGGGCCGGCAAAAAATATGGGCATCATCCTGAGTAAAACCCCTTACACGGAGCAAACCGTGCAGGACTCCGCTTCGTTCATACCGGTAAACCGTACCAAGCTCCGCCCAGCGTAAGGGAAGTTCCCGGTAACTTCTCTGCCGGGAATTGTAAACCATAATATGAAAAGGGCAGTTCATGGGTTTAAGCTGGTACTTTATCCCATCACCTTCAAAAGGCGGATAAAGGGCATCATAAAATTCCGTGTGACCGCTGGTTTCCCAGACATCAAGTTTTGCCACATGGGGAGAAAAAAGCAAGTCATACCCGTCCTTATAATGCTCTTCACGCCAAAAATCTTCAATAGCGTTTCTTATAGCTGCTCCTTTAGGGTGCCAGAGGACCAGCCCTCCTCCAAGTTTCTCATTAAAACTGAAAAGATCCAGCTCAACTCCCAGCCTTCTATGGTCCCGTTTCTTCGCTTCTTCCAAAAGTGATAGATGCTGCTCCAGCTCTTTTTTAGTCTGGAATGCTGTTCCATATATTCTCTGGAGCTGGCGTCCTTTTTCATCTCCCTTCCAATAGGCACCGGAAACCGATAAAAGTTTAAAATGCTTAATATATCCGGTAGAAGGAACATGAGGTCCTAAGCAGAAATCAATAAAATCTCCTTGCTTAAAGCAACTAACCTCTGCTTCGCCTTTCTCTTGAATGAGTTCAACTTTAAGCTCCTGGTTTTTCTCTTTAAAAAGACTAACAGCCTTTTCCCTGGGCATATTGACTTTTTCTACTTTTAAGTTTTTTTTAGCGATCTCCCTCATTTTAGCTTCGATCGCAGAGAGGTCTTCAAGTGTAAAAGGACTTTCTCGTAAAAAATCATAATAAAATCCATTTTCTATAGCAGGGCCGATACCCGTTTTTGTTACTGGAAAAAGTTCTAATACTGCCTGAGCCATGAGGTGAGCGCTGCTATGTCTTAACACCTCCAAAGCCTCTTTTCTATCTTTATAAATTGCATCAATCTCCATTTTATTTCACATCCATACACAATAACCCTATATCAGCTAATAATCCCTGACAAAAGAACATCTGTCATGGTAGGCGCGGAGGGGATCGAACCCTCGACTTCTTCCGCGTCAAGGAAGCACTCTTCCACTGAGCTACGCGCCTGTCTTTCTCAAGCCTATATATATTAATGATTTAAGCTTATCCTGTCAATGAATAATCCAGGTTCCATTGGCGTTCCCCCAATATGGCCTGGATACTGGTAAGTCCCTACGAAAGACAGGGATTTTCCCCAGCGGGAAAATCCCTTCCTGTCCTCACAACGCTCTCCTCGAGATTCTCTCGGGGAACCATGCCCGCGTTGTTCCGGATGGCTTTCTCCGGGATTTACCAGTATCCAGGCCAATGCGTAGCCTAAAGTTCAGAAGCGTAGAAAAAATCGGGGGAACTCCTTATGTGAGAAGGGGATCTTCTGGTCTTGATGAAGCTGAGAGTATGGATTAAGCGACATTGAAGATTTAGCCTTCTGATGAGGCTTTTCGAGGGTATCCGACACAGTCGGACGCTGAGTATGTTTGACCCACGGACGGGGGGAGTTAGGCAGACGCCGAGAAAAACGAAGAGGAATGGCGTTAAAAATCTGAACGAGCACAGTCATACCCTCAGCTTCATCAGGCATATCGCAGCTTGACACTGTGCAATAGGGACAATCCCTATTTTCTTGGCACGCTATATTAAATTATGCTTTTTAGCAAAGTTACCAAGCACTTCTTCCAGGTCAGGACTGCCGATCTCTTGCAGGTCGTAATAAACTCGCGTATTAGGTTTGTTTATTTTAACGATCCGGTTCAAGTCTATGGGAGTACCGATAACTACGCCGTCACATTCAGTTCTTGCAATAGTCTCTTCCAAATCCTTAATCTGTTGGCCACTGTATCCCATCGCCGGCAGAAGCACTCCGATCTCCGGGTAGAGCTGGAAAGTTTCCCCAAGTTTACCCACCACAAATGGTCTCGGATCAACCAGTTCTACAGCTCCAAATTTATGAGCAGCAACCGTTCCAGCTCCTATTTTCATCCCTCCATGGGTCAGGGTAGGCCCGTCTTCGATTACAAGGACTCTTTTCCCTCTGATAACGTCTGGGTTATCTACTTTGATGGGAGAGGCAGCATCAATAACAACAGCTCCAGGATTTACTTTAGCAATATTATCTCTGACCTTCTGAATACCTTCAGGGCCAGCTGAATCCATCTTGTTGATTATTACTACATCAGCGGTCCTTAAGTTGACTTCACTGGGGTAATAGGCCAGCTCATGGCCGGCACGGTGAGGGTCGGCTACAGTGATGGAAAGATCAGAGACATAAAAGGTGAAATCATTATTCCCGCCATCCCAGACAACAACATCGCATCCGTCCGGGTCCTTTTCAGCCGCTCTTAAAATGGCTTCATAATCAACTCCGGCATAAATAACATTTCCCCTTACTATATGAGGTTCATATTCCTCCATCTCTTCAATCGTGCATTTGTGCTTAGTCAGATCATCCAGAGCCGCGTAGCGCTGTACTTTCTGAGCAGCCAAATCACCATAAGGCATAGGATGACGGACAGCCACAACTTTTAATCCCTGAGACATTAGAATCTCGATTACTCTACGGGAGGTCTGGCTTTTTCCGCAGCCGGTCCGGGTGGCGGTTACCGAAATTACAGGCTTTGAGCTTTTAACACATGTATCTTTAGTTCCTAAAAGCATAAAGTTAGCTCCGGCTGCATTTACTACAGCACTGATCTCCATAACCTTAGAATAAGGCACGTCACTATAGGAAAATATACAAATATCAACATCTTTTTCTTTAATAAACTTGGATAAGTCCTCCTCGGGATAAATAGGAATTCCCTCTGGATAAAGATCCCCAGCCAGTTCAGCCGGGTATTTCCGCCCGGCAATATCCGGGATTTGAGCAGCTGTGAAAGCAACAACATTATAATCTTCATTCCCACGTAAATAAGTATTAAAATTATGAAAATCTCTCCCTGCTGCCCCAAGAATAACAGCATTTCTTTTTGACATTCTTTCCTCCTTATTATTTCATTGTTTTTAAATATTAGGATGATCCATAGACACACTATTATAATGAAAACTTGCTGAAAAACAAGGAGAATTTGGAAGAGAACTCAGGAAAACCTAAAACATTGCAAAAGAAGCAAGCCTGTATTATACTACTTGTTTATTTTTAAGAACATGAAAAGAAAAATAGCCGTAATCGCATTTGGCGGTAATGCCATCCTTCCCAGCGACCAGAAAGGTCTGCAATCCCAGCAGATGAAAAAAGCACAAAATGCAGCCACCCTTATGATCGATGTAATAAAAAAAGGATACGACCTCATTATAGTTCACGGCAATGGGCCTCAAGTAGGGAACCTTTTAATCCAGATGGAAGAAGCAGTTAACAAAGTCCCTCCATTCTCATTAGAAGTCTGTGATGCCATGACTGAGGGGAGCATGGGATTCATGCTTGAAAAAGCCCTAGTCAATGAGCTGAGAAAAAACTCTATAGATAAACAAGTGGCCACTCTCATAACTCAAGTCGTAGTAGATAAAGAAGATCCGGCTTTTAAAAATCCTACCAAACCTGTGGGTCCCTTTTATTCACAATACAGAGCTCAAATGCTTAAACGCGAAAAAAAATGGACCATGATCGAAGATTCCGGAAGAGGCTACCGAAAAGTAGTCCCGTCACCAAGACCCATTGACATAGTTCCTAAATCAATTCTATATGACTTGATTCATGGCGGAAAAATCATTATTGCTGCAGGAGGCGGAGGGATCCCAGTTATAATCAACGGCCGCGGCCTCTTCCAAGGAGTAGAAGCTGTAATCGATAAAGACTTTGCCTCCAGCCTGATAGCGCGGGAGGTAAAGGCAGGTCTATTTGTCATTCTGACAAATGTGAACCGGGTCTGTTTAAATTTTGGAAGTCCGGAAGAGATTCCCCTCCGAACTCTGACTATTCCCGAAGCTCAAAAACACCTTGATGAGGGCCAGTTTCCGCCCGGGTCAATGGGTCCAAAAATCAAAGCAGCGATCAAATATATCCAAAGCGGGGGGAAAGAAGTAATAATCACTTCAGCAAATCATCTCAGGGCAGCCCTGATAAACCGCTCCGGAACCAAGATTATTGCTGAGGAATAAGGGGATAAAATCAATGCTGACCGATTTCGTATCCATCCACGATCTTTCCCTTTATGAGTTCAGTTATCTTCTTGACCTGGCGCAGCATATGAAAAAAAAACCACACCGGTTTAAAAACCACCTCAAAAATAAAATGCTGGCCTTAATATTTCAGCCTCCTTCATCTATACCTGGGATACCCTTTGAAGTCGGAGTAATCCAGATGGGTGGCAACCCTATCAGTGTCGGAAGTGTGAGTATTCAAGAGGACATACTGAAAAGTCCGGAAATTTATATTAAAACACTGGAGAGATGGGTAGATGGAATCGTCATAAAAATACCTTCTCAAAAAGTTGTGACGGAATTAGCTCACTTCTCCCATATACCGGTTTTCAACATACAAACTGATCTCTTACAGCCCTGTCAAGCTATAGCAGACTTTTTTATTTTCAAGGAGCTCAGGAAAGAGCTTTCCGGTATGAAGCTTGCCTTTATCGGCAGGAGCAATAACCTCTGCCACAGTCTGATCTATGCTGCCGCAAAAGTAGGGGCTCGAATATCAGTAGCAGCCCCCCAGGGATATGAACCCCAAGGGGAGGTAATAAAACTGGCAAAATCCGACGGAGCAGCCACAGGATTCGAACTCCAGCTTACATCAGATCCTTTTGAAGCTATCCGCGATGCAACTGTCATCTACACATCCCCCGGAGCTTCGTCCTTCTCCCCCCAGGGACAAATCTTGCATGACATAAAGGCCAAAACCATGGCTGATGTTCAGTTTATGAATTACCTCCCGGAACCGGGTGGAATAGGAACTGCCGGGGACATCTGTGATCTAGACCGGTCAGTTTTTTTCGAACAAACTGAAACTATCCTTCATATTCAAAAAGCAATTATGGTATTATTATTTGAGAGTAAAAAATAAAAATGGCAAAAGAAAACGAAAACACCTCAGTAACAGAAAAGGACCTCCGATTTATAAAAAAAGAGCTCTTGAAAGAACAAACCGCTCCCCCTTTACATGAACTAGCAACAAAATTGGCCTATGAAAAAAATGCCAGTCAGTTAAACCAAGCTGTAAAAAAATACAACCCTGATTGTACATATGAACCAGGCGACCTTATCTGCGAGGACTATGATGAACAACTCACAGTCAGCAGTAAAGGCACAGAAGCTTTTAGAGGAAAAGTCGTTCTTAAGGTAATCAATAAAAAATCTTACGAGAGCTATGATTGTGAAATGTTGGAAGTTGATTATACCGGCGGAGGTGTTTTTCGTAAATATATCGACTATATGAAAAAGACAAACACCCAGGTGCTGCTCCCCTGTAGCCAGGGAGGTAACGCTCAGACACCTGAGACGTTAAAAAAAGAAGAAGACCCCAGGCTGCATGAATTGCCTATGACAAAGAAAGATCTTAAATCTCTTGAAAAAAACCTGAAAAAAGCTCTATCAAAATCAGATGATTTTTTCCATTGGAATGACAAGTGGCAACTCACAGAAAAACAAATCAAAATACCAGAAACAAAAATCAAACAGATCGAAAAATCCTTAAAAAAAGCAAAACAATCAGCTGCAACTACAGATTTAGTCAGCGAATTTATGGGAATTAGCCCTTCCCAGGCTGATTTTAATCTGTATTGCCTCAGTTTAAACCACTTCCTGGAAAAAAAATATAAAAAAAGTTTCATATTTGTTTATCCAGCAGGCTGGGGGAAATGGATTCTCAGGAAAACACTCCAATCATTTATCCAAGAGATCCCCTTATCCGCACCCCAAGCAAAGCTGCCCGAATTCGACAGCGAAGCAAAACCGGATTTACTTAAGCAGCAGGAATTCCCCCTAAAAATATACTTGACTTGGAGAGAAATTCTTTCTGGCGGATTAAAAATACCGGCAAATCTGTCCAAGTCTTTATCCTCAAGCCGAGAATACATTTTCACAGATTCTGAGCACGGAAAACAATACCAAGTGTATTTGTACCCCAAATCCGGTCTATTTATAGGCCTGCAAGAATTTTACAAACAACACAATGTCACCCAGGGCGCAAGTCTGACTTTAACGCAAAAAGACAACATCAACTTCGATTTTGGACTAAAAGAAGCAAAAAAAGCAATGTCTGCCCCCATGATAAAATATGATTTTAAAAAGGATATCTTCACAAGCACCAAAGAAATATCAACCTCAGCTCTTCCAAATAAAATCATTTATTTAAGAAACGATACTTTAAATAAACTGTTTTCACTTTATGACCAGAGGAACAAGCTCGATCTTCGCGAGTTATTGATCATCATTTTTAAAACATTCGGTCTTAAGGGGGAAACTCTGTCTTTACATGTTCAAAGAGCTTATCATCTTGTCGATATACTTAAACATACTACCCTGGAAAACATAAAAAAGACTTTACTTCTATCTCCTGAATTTGCCGTGTCAGTCAAAAAGGAAGACATATTTTTCTATCAGGAAAAAATTAAAAAACCCGAAGAAATCGATCATGAAGAACCAGTTAAAGTTCCCAGGGCAGTCAAAACAGAACCCTCAACCAAAGAAATTGAAGAAGAACTTCCAGAAATAGGGACAGTTGGAGAAGTCGAAACTCCTACCGTCGTTTTAAAAGAAAAACCTCCTGAAAAAACCGCAGAAAAAGAAAAACCTCCATTAAAGCTAAAAAAAGAAAAAAAACCAGAGGAAAAAACCAAAGAAGAACTGCCGCCAGAACCGAAAAAAGAAAAAAAACTAAAGAAAAAAAGACACAAACCTACGCCAGAGGAAGATAAAGGACCTCGCCAGAAAAAAGGGAAAAAGAGAATTATCGAAGAACAGATCGAACTTGAAGAATCAGAAAGGGAAGCCCTATTTGCAATTAAAGCAGATGAAAAGCAAGAAATAGAAGAAATTAAAACCATTAAGGAACCAAAAAAGAAAGAAGAATATGTATCGCAAGAGCAAACCGAGCACGCCTTATCAGGTATTTTTGGGGCAAAACTCAAGTCTGCGCTAGGCCAAAAAGGCGAAAAAAAGCAAGAAACGCCCAAAAAACCAACAAAAGCTAAAACAACTAAAGGGACAAAAAAGCTAGAGAAAAAAAGCACCTCAACTAAAACCAAAGCCAAGAAAATATAATTTTTTAACCTGGATTATTCACGAGTCGAGGGTGCCGCAGATGCGAGGCGCAGGGGGATGAAGCTGTGGTCCTTCACCGCGAGTCCGCTGCAACAAAGGAGATGTGGTAAGATCGTCTCGCTCGTAGAGTAAAAAATGTCGATTACAAATATAAATTACAACAAAAACATAATGGTCAATTGTTATGTCTTAGGAATCATGGTAAAATGTTGATTAAAAAAGATGTATCACACATATCGACATTTTTTATGAATAGTCCAGGTTAGAGGATTTCGCGGGTTGATCCACGCCTCCGAGTTATTTTCATTTGGTCTAAAAATTCCAGAAGAGGGATTGCATATTTTCGGGAAAGTCCAGTCATTTTTTTAAAATCCGCCACTCTCAATTCTTTTTTATCTAAGTTCCTGACTCTAGCGATTATGACATCCAGCCACTCGGAATCTACAAGAAAACCATCTTTTCCTTGCACTATCTTTTTCCTCTCAATAAGAAGAGACATCAGCTTTTTCAATTTATCAGGGGAAACTCCAAGCAGGTTCTGCAGCTCTTCCCGGGAAGCAGAACGAAATTTTCCCTTTTGCAATAGAACTTCCATTTCGGCCAAAAGTTTCTTCTCTTCAGGAGAAACAGGCAGCTTATACCCGGATGGAACAATATATTCACCTCTGCGATTGATCTTTCCTGCAAGGCCAAGGTATTTCAGGATAAATTCCAACACTTTGGGGTGTATTTTGAATTTTTCTCTGACCTCTTCAGGAGATAAACCTGTCAAATCCGGCTTTTGTTGGAATTCCTTTTCTACCCAAACAGATACTTTTTTGCAAAGAAGGTCAAAATCGGAATGCGAAACAATGAAAAGCGGAGAAAATGAGAGTATTTTAACCTCCCCATCTGCCTCCAATTCCTGGGAAAGCCGAATAGCCGCTTCAATAGTCAGGTCTGAAAGTCTTAGTATCTCCTCTCCACTCAACCCTATGCTCCCTTTTTCCTTTATTAATCCCGAAAGAAAAGCTTTGTCTTTATTTTCCATTATCTAATCCTTAATGAATTATCTGAAGTGTCATCCGCCTTAAATCCGGATCAACTGCAACAGGGGCAACCCTGAGACTTTCACCCAATTCATATTTTTTCCCGGTTCTTCTCCCTTTCAAGGTGCAGTTGTTATCTCTATAATAGTAATCTCCTTCCAGGTCATTAAAAAATATAATACCACTTATAAAATAATCTCCCAACTCGACTATTAATCCTGATTTAGAAATATCGACAATAATACCTGCAAACTCATCTCCCATCCGAGTCTTTAGGTAGCGGTAGATCCTCCATTCTATAAGTTCTCTTTCAGCTTCCATTGCTTTCCTTTCCCGATCTGAACAATAACGGGCTAAAGTTGAAAGTGCTTTTTTCGCCGGCTTGTTTTTGTTAAGTGTCTTTTTTAAAATCCTGTGAACGATCAAATCCGGATATCTGCGTATTGGTGAGGTAAAATGTGTATACATTAGCTTGCCCAGGCCAAAATGCCCGGTATTTTCTGCTGAATAAACCGCAATCCTTAAACTTTTCAACACCTGTAGAGATATGAATTTGTTTTCCGGTCTTCCCGCGGCTCTTTCCAAGATCGATTGAAGGTCATTCCCTCTGATTTTGTCAGAAGAGGGACACGATAATCCGAAATGAGATAATATAGAGCGAAGTTTTTCCAGATCAGCCAGCGCAGGAGGTGGATGGACCCTGAAAAGGGCGGGAGCCTTTTTGTTAGCCAAAAAAACCGCTACTGCCTCATTAGCCGCTACCATAAACACCTCAATAACTCTGTGGGCCTCATTCTGTTCTAAAGGAGTCACTCCAGAGAGGACTTTTCCCTTGTATACAAGCTGCGGCTCCGGGTGTTCAAAATCCAAGCTTCCCTCCTTGACCCGTTTTTCCCTGAGGCGGTCCGCAAGTTCCCGCATATGCATTAAATCAGGAACAAAGCTGGAATATTTATTTATCTCCTTTTCTTCGCCGGAAAATATCTTATAAACAGAATTATACGTCATCCTGGCGTCCGATTTGATGATTGAAGGCAAAAAATCTGATTTGACAACTTCGCTCCTCTTGTTTATTTCAAGCAATACAGAAAACGCCAGCCTCTCTTCTCCCTCCCGCAAGCTGCATATATCAGCTGAAAGCCTTTCCGGCAGCATAGGGAAAGTCGTTTCTGGAAAATAAACGCTGGTTCCCTTGAGATATGCATCCCGGTCGAGGAAGGAATCCGGTTTAATGTAAAAAGAAACATCAGCAATGTGGACTCCCAGCAATAAGTTTCCATTTTTAAGTTTCTTTATACTCACAGCGTCATCAAAATCCCGGGCATCCTCGCCGTCAATAGTGACCGTTCGCCAGGACCTGAAATCTCTTCGCCCTTCCCTTTCCTGGAGTGTGATATGGGATGAAATCTCCTTTGCTTCAGTAAGGGCCTCAGCCGAGAAGGAATCGGATAGTTCAAACTTAGCGCTAACAACTTTAATATCTACTCCTGGAGTTTCCGGTTTGCCCAGTGCTTTTTTAATACACCATGTATCCCTGTCTACCTCTACAACCACATTGGGTTCGACTTTAATGTCAGGCCGGCATTTAACAGGAATTTCGTCAAAAGAAGGTGCCTCATAAGGCAAAACAAAAGGCTGTCCCCAGCGCTCTTTAAAGATCCCTATGACTGTTTTTCTATCTTTCTTTACTATCCGGACAATCTTTCCTTCCAGCTTTTCCCCTGTCCCTTTTTCCTGACATACAACTTCAACTATATCCCCCAGCAATGCCCCTCCTGAATGCCGGCCTGGAATAAAAATGTCCCGGGAAGGGTCTTTCTCTTGCCTAACAAAACCATATCCTCTGCCTATACTGACTAATTTTCCCCGAATCAATCTTGACTCAGGCAGGATAAAATATTTTCGCTGGGCTTTTAAAATCGCACCTTTGTTTTCCAGGGCATAAAGTCTCTTTTTAAGCAAAGGCTTCTCTCTCTGAAGCAGATTAAGCTCTCGGGCGATTCTTTGAAAGTTTAATCCCTGCTTGTTTTTTTTAAGAAGTTCCAGAATTTTTTTAATCATAATTCAGGCATATTTCAATAATAATAAGGAGATACATAGGGAATTCTATACTTATCTCTCATTGATTTAATAATTTTTAGATTAATTACCCTGCCTAATTCCCCTGCATCAAGTATTTTTAGCTCCCTTCGGGCATATTCTGCAGCTTTATCTTTTTCTTCCTGAGGAGCATTCATCAATAGCAGAGCCTCGATCTTTTCTTCATGGTGCTCCAGTTTATCTTCATTAAATTTCTCCCGGGACAGCTCTTGAACTGCTTCTAAAAATGCAGCCTTCAGATATGCCACATCATCAGGTATTTTCTCTAAGAATTCCTTTGCCTCTATTTTTACTTTTTCTTTTTTATCATCCTCATTATCAACTTTTTGTTTCAGCCCGACTTTTCGATCTTTATACTGCTTAAATGATTTGAGAACCATTGCATTGCAGAATACAAGGTATAATTTTCTACCCCTGCGAACTGGCTTTTTCCGAAAATCTTCATAAGCGAACTGGATTCCTTCCAAAACAACCCTCAAAGGAATTCCTGTTTGAAACCAGTTTTCAATCTGGTCCAGTTCTTTAGAGGACAAAAAAAAGGGAGCCCCGCGCAGTCTCAAAAAACGACGCGAGATCAATCGAAAATACTGCTCTTTTTCTTTTTCTGACATTTCCATCCTCATGAATAATTCAGGTTTCCTGGACTATTCATAAAAATTGCCGCTGCTTTATTCATAAAAACAAAAACAAATTTTATCAGCGGCACTTTTAACCTTTCAGGCGAGCCGATCTTACCGCATCTACTTTGTTGCAGCGGATTCGCAGTGAAGGTCCACAGCTTCATACCCTGCGCCTTGTATATGCGGCAACCTCGACTCGTGAATAATCCAGGTTACGTTGCGTTTCGCTCATAAATAATTCTCAGCCCCTCCAATACAAGATAGGGTTCATAAGAACCAATAGACTCGATCTCCTCATAGAACAAGGATGCAAATCCTCCGGTGGCAATAACACGAACAGCTCCTCTCAGCTCGCTTGAGATTTTTTCAATAATAGTAGTGATAAGGCCAATATAGCCAAAATATACTCCAGACTGCATACTGGCTTCCGTACTGCGCCCTACTGCACTCTCCGGCTTTTTAATTTCAATACGTGGTAATTTTGCTGTTTTTAAATACAAAGCCTCCGACGATATTTGAATTCCAGGGGCTATTGCTCCCCCTAAATATTCTCCCTTTGAAGAAACTGCATCAAATGTCGTTGCAGTCCCAAAATCGACCACAATACATGCCCCTCCGAATTTGGCATATGCTGCAATCGACGATACGATCCTGTCTGCTCCTACTTCAGCCGGATTTTCATAAAGAATAGGCATCCCTGTCTTCAACCCAGGACCGACGATCAAAGGTTTCACATGACACAAGTCATGGCTTAATCTCTGAAAATCAGGGGTCAGCGGCGGCACAACACTGGAAATAATTACTGCATCTATTTTCCGGACATCAAATCCGGCAAGGGAAAAAAACCCGGTTAAAGTCACAGCATACTCATCACTCGTCTTTTCAGATTCAGATTTCAGCTCCCAGTGTTCAACTAACTTTTTTCCCTTAAATACTCCTACAGCAATATTCGTGTTGCCAATATCAATAGCTAATAACATAGACATCACTCCATAAGGGAATTTATATGTTTCAGGTTTTTATTCAGTTTCTCTTTTTTATCTTGAAGTTCATGCAGGCGTTCTTCGGTTTTTCGGAAAACTTCCTTCGGAGCCCGGCTGCAAAAATTGTTGTTCTCCAGCCTGCTTTTTATTTTCCCAGTTTCTGACTTTACCTTTATCAGCTCTTTCCTTAGGCGTTGTTGCTCCTTTCCCAGATCAACAAGTCCTTCTGTCAGGGGAATCCCGATTTCTACACCACCGGCAATTCCCTTAAGAAACTTCTTCCCACGTGGAAATTCTTCCATGTTCTTTATAGACCGTACACTGGCCAGAAACTGAATGCATTCCTGATTCTCCCTGACGATCTGTTTCTCTGCTATATCCCCGGCTTTAACCCAAAGATCGATCTCTTTTCGAGGAGGAATGCGATTTTCAGCCTTAATAGTCCGAATCTCAATGATTAACTTTTGCAGTTGGTCAAGCACCTCTTCTGCGTCTTTATTGCGCCAGGCATCCTCTTCTACCGGAAATTCAGCAGTAACCAGCGATTCTCCAGCTCCCGGAAGTTTTTGCCAGATCTCCTCTGTCACAAAAGGCATAAATGGATGCAGCAGCTTTAGTATCCTATCAAGCATATCAATCAGGACGGCGTAACTTGTATTGTTTCCCGTTTTCAGTTCAGGCTTTACTAGCTCAAGGTACCAATCGCAGAATTCATGCCAGACAAAATGATATATCTTATCAGCAGCTTCATAAAACTTATATTGTTCCAGGGACTCATTCATCTCCCGGGTTATTGTCGTAACCCGGCTCCTTATCCAACGGTCAACCAGAGTCAGCTCCTCCTCCTTGACCATGTATTCGCTCTCTTTCAGATTCATCAACACAAATCTCGCAGCATTCCATATTTTGTTGACAAAAGCACGATACCCAGTCATACGCTCTTCAGAAAGAGATATATCCATCCCCGGAATCGCCAGCGCTGCCAGAGTGAATCGTAAAGCATCTGTACCGTATTTATCTATCATCACCAGGGGATTGATGATATTCCCTACAGATTTGCTCATCTTTTGCCTTTTAAAATCCCTGACTAATCCATTGATAAAGACATGTTTAAAGGGAATATCACCCATGAATTTGAGCCCCATCATGATCATTCGGGCCACCCAGAAAAATATGATGTCAAAACCGGTAGACATAAGATCAGTTGGGTAAAAATTTTCTAAATCCTCTGTCTTTTCAGGCCACCCCAATGTCCCAAACGGCCAGAGAGCTGAGCTAAACCAAGTGTCCAAAACATCCTCATCCTGGTACAGATTGCTGCTCCCGCACTCCCCACATTTATCCGGCTTCTCTTCAGCCACAGTGATCTGTTTACAGTCCTGACAATACCAGGCTGGGATCTGGTGCCCCCACCAGAGTTGGCGGGAGATACACCAGTCATGAATATTAGACATCCATTCATAATAAGTTTTGGTCCAGTTGGAAGGAATGAACTCTATCTTCCCATCTTCTACAACCTTAATCGCTTCCCGAGCCAGCGGTTCTATCTTTACAAACCACTGCCAGGAGAGGTGAGGTTCGATAATAGTATTACAACGGTAGCAGTGACCGACTGCATGCTGGTAATCCTCAGTTTTTTCAAGCAGTCCCTCTTTTTTTAACGCTTCAAGGACATTTTTCCGGCATGCAAAGCGGTCAAGACCCTGGAATTTTTCGCCCGCAGCTTCAGTCATGATTCCGGAACCATTAATGACTATGATTTGTTCAAGGTTATGGCGTTTTCCCATATCAAAATCCACCGGATCATGAGCAGGCGTTACCTTAACAACCCCGGTCCCAAACTCTCTGTCAACCATATCATCCGTTATTACCGGTATTTTTCTACCCACCAGGGGAAGCAAGATTTTTTTCCCATGCAAATGTTTAAAGCGCGGGTCCTTAGAGTGCACAGCTACTGCTGTATCGCCCAGCATAGTCTCAGGCCGAGTAGTAGCTACAACCACATAACCATCCGAATCCAGAATCGGATATTTAAAGTAAAAAAGCTTGGATTTTAATTCCTTATGCTCTATCTCAATATCAGAAAGAACTGTATTACAGTGCGGACACTGGTTTACAAGATAATAATCCCGGTAAATAAGTCCTTCCCGATAGAGATCCACAAAAACTTTGTTGACCGCCCGGGAAAATCCTTCATCCATAGTAAACCGTTCCCGGGTCCAATCAAGAGAAAACCCCAGCTTTTTCAACTGGTGGGCGATCTTACCACCATATTTTTCCTTCCACTCCCAGGCTATCTCCATGAATTTTTCGCGGCTGACTTTTTCTTTTTCTATGCCTTCCCGGGCAAGCTTTTTCTCGATAACATTATGAACTGCGATACTTGCATGGTCTGTACCGGGTAACCAGAGGACATCATATCCCTGCATTCTACGCCAGCGGACAATAATATCGGGCAAAGTAAAGCAGAGAGCATGTCCCATGTGAAGAGAACCGGTTACATTGGGAGGAGGAAGTACCATGGAAAATTTTTTCCGGGAGGAAGACCCAGCCGGGCTAAAAAGCCTCTTTTCGATCCAGAAATCAGCCCACTTTTCTTCAACAGGTTTGGGGTCATATGATTTTTCTAACTCTATTTTTTTCTTCATATCCGAATTTTAAACAAGGCGTATTTTACCAGTTTCTCGTCTACAATGCTATTACTAAGGGGTCAAGTCTTCATATTCCACATTTCCATCTTTTTGTCCATTTTATATAAAAGAAATGTGGAATATAAAGACTTAATCCCTTACTCTTGCGACTTAAGGCGTGCTATAATCCGCTTTTCCAGTTCACGTTCCATCTGCAGAATCTCCTGTTTGACCTTCTCCATAACCGCTTCCTCCAGTTCCTTCCCCGAGTCCATATTTGCGCTATCCCCTTCAGTTATATTTTCCTGAACTTCTTGAACATCAGGTTCCTCCGGAAGAGTATCCGGAGCTTTGGTCTCACCTACCAGTTTTCTTATGGCTGATGCTACCTCTTCTGAGTCTAAAGGCTTCTTAAAGAGTTTATCATATTTTAAAGATTTTAATTTTTCCTCATCCGGCTCCTGAAAAGCGTCTTGAAGAAGGATAAGCGGTTTATCCTTAAACTGTTCTCCTTTTTTTAAAAAATCGCCTATTTCATAGCCATCTTTGCGAAGAAGTGAAAGTCCCAGGACGATTGCATCCGGATCGATCTGCATAAGGATCTCCAGCGCTTCTATCCCATCCTCAGAAGTATAAAGGTTATAATTTGAATCCTGAAACGCCAGATGTAATGCTTTAAGAGCCGAGGGGCTGCTGTCTGCAGCGAATATTTTAAAAGGCATAATAGTAACTCAAAATTTCCAACTTATATTATCTTAATTTATATTCAATTTTAAAGCAATATTGACAACAACCCATACTTGATTCTTGCTTAAAGCTTGAACCTGTAATTAAACTTCAGAAGGAAAATATTTTCCCCGGTAGCATTGAAAATAGCTTTTAGGTCACGGCCAACCTGAAAATCACCAGGATAGGAATAATCAGCTCGGTTCTGGGTCCAGACCGCATAGAATGTTGAGCCCGGTTTATATTCCCAGCGCAGCACAATAGTCCCGCGCAAAGATTTAAGGTTGAAGTCAGGATTCCTGAAGAAAAATTCCTTAGCCGGTCCCGGCCCGTCAGGATCAACTGCATATGTATTGTTTTCTAACGCAATAGAGGAATCGCCTTCAGCATAATAATCAAAGTCAAATGTCCGGGCTGCCACCAGTTCCTTAAACTTAAAAAAATCACCGACCCCGATAAAAGGCTGCAAATAAGCCTGCAGGCTCAACCTGGGAGAAAAGGTCCAGTTGACCCGGATCTCTATGGGCAGAGTTTCCTGAATAACGTCTGACATGACATACCTGGACCCGTATGTTTCAGCTTTAAGCTCATCTTCGATGCAAGCTACATACTGCCCGACCGAATGGCGCCAAGAGTATCCCGGCCCGATAGAGAGGCTGAGATTGCTTCTCGGCTTCCAGCGCAGGGTGGCATTTAGCGACCAGTTATAAGAGCCGTGCGGATGAGTCCTGTAATGACCTGAAACTATTAAAACAAAGGGCTTGCGATTGTCACTGCTGATTGCTTCCTTGCTCCCTGATATCCTTGTCCCGCCGCACCAGCCGGTTATAACCCAGGTGCGGTCATTGTCAAGAAAAGTCCAGCCGTCAAAAGCCAGGCTCAAAGCATTACGGGTCAATCTGTTTTCCAGCCCCTCGCTTCTTAGGTTCCGCAGTACAGAAGTGGCAATAATCCCTAACCCTCGGTAGCCATCATTGAATTCCTTCTGCGTCCTGAGTACCCCGTAATATGAAAAAGGCTCAACTTCCTCCCCCCAGCGTTTTTGGTTGAGTTCGATAGTCCCATATTCACGCTCTGTAAATGCATTTAGAAATCCAATATTCCAGCCGTTCCCCACCTTGCCTGTCAATTTAGCAGCGCTTAAAATTGTCGTCCCCTCAGGATAGTCTACATATCCATCAGAATACACATGCCCCTGGGGAAATCTGCCGATCCTGCGGCTGTAAAAAAAACTGGGGTTCCTCCACCCAAGGTTAACCTGAGTATTGGCTCCTCCGTATCCGAAACGAAAAATATCCGCTCCTTCAACAAAAAAAGGCCGCTTTTCCATATAATAGGTCTCCTGGTCACTGATATTGATTACTGCCGGATCCACTTCGACCTGACCGAAGTCAGGATTAACAGTTAAATTCAAGGTCAGATTGCTCTGCAGCCCGGCTTTAAAATCTAATCCCGAATTTCCCAGATATTCCTCCCCGGTCTGGAATGGATTGCCTTTTTCCTCTGGACTATAACCGGCTTTTGCGACGACAAAGGGAAGGAATTCTAAAAAACGGCCTGGATCGATATTTCTTATTCCAGTTAAAATGGCAAACCTTGATACATATCCGCTTTCTTCCTTGGGTACCCAGGAAAAGACAGTTTTTTCGTTCTTCCGCTTTATCACCCGGAAAAAATTGACTCCCCAAGTATATAAATCATGCTTTTTGAACCGCAATTGGTGAAAGGGGATACGCATCTCTACTGCCCAACCCATGTCATCGATATGCACCGCGCTTTCCCAGACTCCATCCCAGGTCATATCCTTGCCTTCATCATTAAAAAGCGTACCATCCATAATAGACCCTGAGGGATTAACAGCAAACAGGTAACCGCTTCTTCTATCATAATAGGGATCGACGGCAAAAGTGAACCAGTCTGATTCGACTTCATCATCCCGGCGTCCGAGCCGGCGGACGATCTTATCCGGGTCTGTATCATCCAGCCTGGCCGCTACATACAGGCTTTTATCATCAAAGGCTATCCAGACGGTTGTGCCTTCAGTCTCAGGGGCTCCATCAATAGGGTCGGATTGGAGGAACCCGCCAAAACCCTCTAATTGCCAGACTGCTTCATTTAAAATGCCATCGATCTTAACCCCGTCTTCAGTACGAAAAGCCTTGACCTGCTTCTGATCAAATCCTTTCCCCTCTGCCGCTAAAAGGAGGGAAAAAACGAGGAAAAAGAGGGTTGTGATTTGAAATGATCTCATTTTGAATTGCTGATTATAGTACAAATTCATTACTAAAAAAATAGTAAATTGTAATTCCTTAGGAATCAGTGTAAACTTTTGATTTAAAAGATGGGCTCCTCGCTGTTTCATGTGGGTAGATTGAAATTAAACTTCCCTACGATGAGGTAGATCATAGTGATGAGATTCTTTGTCGTTCGATATCCTCTTGCCCGAGCTTTAGCGGCTTGGACTAAGCTGTTGATGGCCTCCAA